>NZ_BAABRU010000006.1 GCF_039545135.1 Herpetosiphon gulosus
TCAAGGTGAGCGCGTAAGCCCATCGAGTCGCTGCTGCCAGCGATTGCGGCAATTCGGTCGAGCCACACGGAGGTTGGGTATGAGGCCACTTGGCGCATTTGTGAACCAAGCGTGCCACCAGTGGCATTAGCTTCGGCGTTCACCTGCGCAGCGTATTCACTGTTGATGTAGCCTTGTGCCCCCACAAATGGGTTGGCAACATGGATACCAGGCTCAGTGGTTGGCGCTGGCGTATTAGTTGGGCCAGTTGTACTGGTTGGAGGTGTGGTTGGAATCGTCGTATTGGTTGGGCGCGTGGTTGCGCTTGGAACTGGCGTATTCGTTGGAACATTTGTTGGGCCAGTTGTACTAGTTGGTGGCGTGGTTGGAACTGTCGTATTGGTTGGGCGCGTAGTTGCGCTTGGAACTGGTGTATTGGTTGGTGGTGTGGTTGGAACTGGTGTATTGGTTGGTGGTGTGGTTGGAAGAACGGTACCACCACAGGTTACACCATTGAGGGTAAAGACGGTTGGCTTGGCATTTGCCCCACTATAGCCAGCTTGGAAACCGAAGTTTACCGTGCCGCCAGTGCCGATGTTGCCATTCCAGCCTGCGTTGCTAACGCTCACATTCGCGCCGCTCTGCGCGACAACCCCACCCCAAAGATTGGAAATGGTTTGGTTGCCTGCGAACGACCAGCCGAGCGTCCAGCTTGAAACAGCTGAACCAGTGTTTTTAAGCGTTACATCGCCAATAAAACCGCTACCCCAATCGTTAGCAATGTTATAGACGACTTCGCAGCTTGTCGCTGCGGCGGTTGGTTTGGCATTTAGTTGGCCTAGGCCACTGCCAACCACGGCGGTCAAAAGAACAAGAATTAATCCACGGGAATTAAAGATCCGAGCCATCGAATTCGCCTCCTTGCGTAGTATGTGTACTCTTCATCGATTAAAACGCGCATGGTTTTATGTACACAAACAATTCATTGTCGTTCAACGTGGAAACTGCCTAAGAAGTGAACATCCTCCTTTGGAACCGGTCTCATTTAGCTAGCTTAATGTGGGTGAAATAGGCCTTGGGAGGGGAGGCGATGGCGTTGTTTGAGAGCGATCCCAAGACTGTTGTAAGAATGTTAAAGCTTTTAATTAATTTTGTCAATACTAAATCTTTAGAGTTTCTTAAGTTAATCCAGATCGCTAAAACCAGAATCGGTGGCAACGTTTTTGATACAATAGCAGCACACTTTTTAAGGCCAGACAAGGATCAGATTGCCATGCCAAATTCGCTACGACCCGCCGCGCCACGCATCGATCAAGCCACCATAACCAAGCTGCTGCATGAGTTTGATTGGAGCTCAACGCCACTTGGGGTAATCGATACTTGGCCAACTGCCATGCGCAGTATCGTTGATATGCTGCTGGCAGTTCCGGTCGCGATCGCAACGCTGTGGGGACAGCAAGGCATTATGATCTACAACGCTAGCTATGCTACTATCGCAGGCTCACGCCACCCCGAACTTTTTGGAATGCCAGTCACCGCAGCTTGGCCTGAAGCTGCCGATTTCAATCAGTCGATCCTTGATCAGGTCTTTGCTGGAAAAAGTCTTACCTACCAAAAACGCAACTTTATGTTGCAACGCAATGGCCGCAACGAACAAGTTTGGTTTGATCTCAGCTATAGCCCGATTTTTGACCAAAACGGCGAAATTCTGGGGGTCATGGCGCTGGTGGTCGAAATAACTGCCCAAGTTTTGGCTGAACAACAACGTCATCGCGCCGAAGAGCGCTTTCAATTGGCCTTGGATGCTGGCTTGCTGATCGGCACATGGGATTGGGATATCGTGGCCGATCGTTGTATTGTTGATCCGCGTTTTGCTGAATATTTTTCGCTTGATCCGGCCCTTGCCAGCCAAGGCGTGAGCGTCGAAGCCATGCTTGAAGCGATTCATCCCGACGATCAAGCCACAATTGGCCAATTAATTCAATCGGCAATTCACAGTGGCCAATCATATCGAGCTGAATATCGCGTGCTCCATCGTGACGGCGAT
This sequence comes from Herpetosiphon gulosus, assembly GCF_039545135.1. Taxonomy (NCBI): domain Bacteria; kingdom Bacillati; phylum Chloroflexota; class Chloroflexia; order Herpetosiphonales; family Herpetosiphonaceae; genus Herpetosiphon; species Herpetosiphon gulosus. The sequence continues at coordinate 2,027 of NZ_BAABRU010000006.1, forward strand.
TATCGCTGGGTCGAGGCTAATGGCTTTTGCATTTTTGAGCAAAATCAGCCGCAACGCTTTCCTGGGGTATTAATTGATATTACCGAGCGCAAGCGCCGCGAGGATGCCTTGGAGCATAGCGAAGCTCGCTTGCGGGCAATTTTCGATACCTTGCCTGTTGGCTTGGTTTTCGCCGAAACCCCGACTGGGAGGATCACCGATGGCAATGCCCATGTCGAGCAGATTTTGCGCCATCCTGTGCTGCCATCACCTGCGACCGAGGCCTACGGCGAATGGATTGCATACGATGAACACAATCAACTTGTGCCAATTGAAGAATATCCACTGGCGATTGCCGTCAAAACTGGTCAAGTTTCCGAGCGCGATTTTCACTATCAGCGGGGCGATGGCACCCGCGCTTGGATCAAGGTTATCGGCGGCCCTGTGCGTGATCTTGATAACACAATCACAGGTGGCTTGATCACAATCATCGATATTGACCGCGAAAAACGCGCCGAAAAACAACTGCAAGCGCTCAACAACGATCTAGAAGGCTTGGTCGCCCAACGTACCCGTGAGCGCGACCGAATTTGGCTGGTCAGTCAAGATCTGTTGGGCATTGCCGACCCAGCAGGCAATTGGCTGGCGATCAATCCTGCTTGGCAACGCACACTTGGCTGGGATGATAGCGATATTCTTGGGCGCACTAGCGAATGGCTTGAGCACCATGACGACCATGAACGTACACGCCAAGAGGTTGCCAAGCTGGTCAATGGCATTCCTACCAGCTATTTTGAAAATCGTTTTCGCGGTCGCGATGGCGAGTATCATTGGCTTTCGTGGACGGCAGTGTTGGATAATGGCTACCTCTATTGCGTTGCCCGTGATATTAGCAACGAAAAACAGCGCCAAGCTGAAATCGAACGAATGCAAACCCAATTACGGCAATCACAAAAAATGGAGGCGATTGGCCAACTCACAGGCGGCATCGCCCACGATTTCAACAATATTTTGACCAGCATTTTGGGTGGGCTAGATTTACTACAACGCCGCATCAACGTAGGTCGTTTCGATACGATTGAGCGCTATATTAACAGTGCAATCAAATCGGCTAAACGTGCTGCCGCATTAACCCAACGTTTATTAGCATTTTCGCGCCAGCAAGCGCTCGATGTTCAACCAATCAACATCAACAGTCTGATTCAATCACTCGACGATTTGCTCCAACGCAGCCTTGGCGAGCAAATTCAGGTTGCAACCAACCTCAGCGATGACGTTTGGCGGGTACGCACCGATGCCAATCAGCTTGAAAACGCCCTGCTCAACCTAGCGATCAACGCCCGCGATGCGATGCCCTACGGCGGAATTCTGACGATTAGCACCAGCAACATCGACGTGCAACAAGCAGATCAGCTACAACTTGACTCGCATGAATATGTGTTGATTGAAGTCATTGATACGGGCACTGGCATGAGTAATGAGGTGATTGAACGTGCTTTCGATCCATTTTTCACCACCAAGCCTTTAGGTCAAGGCACAGGTTTGGGTTTATCGATGATCTATGGCTTTATCAAACAAATTGGCGGGCATATTCACATTGAGAGCCAGCTTGAATATGGCACCAGCGTCAAGCTCTATTTACCGCGTGACCAAAGTGGGCTTGAGCATGGTTTTGCCGCCGAATCGGCTCAATCTCGCAGCATCGAGGGAGCCACAATTTTGGTGGTTGAAGATGATGAAGCAGTGCGTATGGTGTTAATCGATGTGCTGGACGAGTTGGGTTACCACACGCTTGAGGCCGAGGATGCCAGCAGTGCCTTGACCTTCTTCGAGCAACCAACACCAATTGATTTAGTAATTAGCGATATTGGTTTACCCAAAACCGATGGCTACGATTTGGCCCTCCAGCTTCGCCAGCGCTACCCAACCCTGCCAATTTTGCTCGTCAGTGGCTACACAGATCGAGTGGCAGTGCGTAGCGGCGAACTAGAAGCACATATGGAATTGCTCAGCAAACCATTTGAAATTACCGATTTGGCCAATAAAATTCACGATTTGCTGCAACAAAGCCACGAGTAAACTTGCCGCCTAGAAGCAAACTCACTTGTGGCCTTGAATCCAACATAAGCGAGCCTATCGCCTAGAAACAGGCTCGCTTGGCGATTTGGTTATGGCGCAACGCTACAAGCAACGCCATTCAAAACAAAGTTAGTTGGCACAGCATTTGTGCCATTATGACTAGCAATAAAGCCAAAGCTTTGCGTGCCATTGGTTGGAATATTGGCATTCCAATCGGCGCTATGCTTGGCCGTGACAGCTGAACCAGTTTGAGTCAGCACTGTATTCCAACTACTTATCACAGTTTGACCATTGGCAAAATTCCAAGTCAAGTTCCAACCACCACTAATCGGCGCTCCCAAATTGGTAATCGTTACACCACCAGTAAAAGCGGTATTCCATTGATTAACCGCATAGTTAATGCGGCAACCGCCAAGCGCTGGGGTTGAAGTTGGGGTGTAGGGCAAGCCGGTTGGCGTAATTGGGGTTGCGGTTGGCACGCGGGTCGCGGTTGGCGTTGGCGTATAGGGAATCGCGGTTGAAGTCAGCGGAGTAGCCGTTGGCACGCGAGTTGAGGTCGCGGTTGGCGGAACACTCGTTGCCGTCGGTGGTACACTGGTTGAAGTCGCGGTTGGTACACGCGTTGAAGTTGCCGTAGCAGGAGCTGGCGTATTGGTTGGGGTTGAGCCAGCAATATCACCATAAACAATCCCACGCCCATTCGTACCGATATAAACCCGCCCATAAATCCGTGGGTCGCCCGTAATGGTTTCATTGGTCGAGCCATATTGATGGTGATCATCGTTGATGCGCAGCCATGTTGTGCCGCCATCATCCGAGCGGAAGAAGCCTTCAACACCATCAATTGCCCCAGTAATGTAGATTGCTTGATAGCTCTGGCCGGGTGCAGCCTTGCCAAAACCAACGACATTAGCAACCTGCACTCCAGCAATGTTGCTGAATGTTGAGCCACCATCGGTTGAATGGAACAACCCATCTTGGCCACCAGCCAGCCACACATCACCTTCGATGCCTAAAACGGCCTCGATTTTGGCACTCTTGGTGGGCAAACCGGTTGCAACCGCCGTAAAGTTGCGGGCAGCATCAGTGCTGCGATAGAGCGTGCCATTGGCAATCCCATAGAAGGTTGTCGATTTTACTCGATCAGCAATCACGACTGCCCCAGCAGGAATACCGACACTCGCCGACCAACTATTACCACAGCCCATCGAGTAGCTGACCGGAGCAGTCGTCCCACTCCAAACAATCATCGAAGCATCAGCAGCCATGGCGATTTTGCCGCCGCCAACTGAGCCAGTTGGTTCACTGCCCGCATGCGACCAATTTTGGCCGCCATCCCACGAACAAGCTACCCGTTTGATCGTGCTGCCTTCGCCAACATAGCCCGTACGAGCCATCACGTTGGGTCGGGTTCCAGCGAAATCGATGCTGGTCGATGAGCCAAATTTGAGGCTAGCCGACCATGGTGGGGCGGTGGTGAGATCAGTATGGTAGAAACCAGCAATATCACCCAAGGCACTCACCAAGTGCACGCCTTCAGGTGGGCTGACCAATTCCAAAACTGCGGTCTCTTCAAGGCCATGGGCACGCACATCAAGCGCAACTGTGCCACCGGTATCCCAAGCGGTCAAATTATCGGTGCCATAAATCGTTGCGCCAGTGCCATACAACATACGGTCTGAATTGAATGGATCGATCTCAATATCACCGATCATCCAGCCTAATTTGGGCGCAACTTCGGGCGCAGTCGCATTGCCACCAAAATCGAGCCATGGCGCAGTGCTAATATCTTGGGTATAGCGGAAGGTACGTTCGGGATAATTGGCCCATGACCAGATGCCGCTCCATGTCGCGCCACCGTCGGTACTGCGATAAATCAAGGCATCAGGCCACCATGAATTGAGGCTGGTTACTAGCAATGTATTGGGATTTTGCGCATCAACCGCCAAGCCGCCATAGCCAAAATAATCGTCGGTGCTGCTCGAAGGAATTGGGCTGATATTCGTCCAAGTTTGGGTCGCGGTGTTATATTTCCAAACATCACCTTTGCTCCCATCGTAAGGGCCAGGTGTATCGCTGTAGGTGATGTAGAGCATGCCGTTTGAGGCCAAAGTAGCATGATGCGGCAAATAGCCAGCAGTTGGTTGGCCGGGTAATGCTGCCCAGGTTGCCCCGCCATCGGTGCTACGATAAATACTGGTGGTCGTATCGGCAACCCCAACATACATCGTTTGCGAAGCGCTGCCACTACTACCAGTCCGAGGATCAAAAGTTACCCACACCACCCCAATGCGGTCATTGAAATAGGGATCGGTATAGTTGCCAATCGCCGGAAAACTGGTAACTTGGGTCCATGTTGCACCATAATCAGTGCTGCGCCAGAGGCCTTGGCCACGTGTGCCGAGGTAAAGTACGCTATTTTTGTTAGGGTCAATCGCCAAACGTTCGCCCATCGAGCGGCCTGGCATATTGCCGCCAAGCTTAAATGGCAGGTCGGTGCGTGCCCACGAATTGCCTTTGTTGGTTGAGCGTAGAATCGCGCCGTTGGCCGAAGTCCAGTCGTTGGTATAGGTACCAGCGGCCAAATATACGCGGTTGGGGTCAACGGGGTCGGTCGCGAGGCTATCAATCCCAGTCCAGTTCCAATCGGTTGCACCAATCCAGTCAGTGAGGGGAATCCAGCGGTTCGTCGTGGGGTTCCAGCGGTATGCACCACCAATATCGGTGCGGGCATAGACCAAATCGCGTTCAGTTGGATTGTAAATAATGCCTGGGACAAAACCACCGCCAACAATCTCGACATTCGACCAATTGTATGGCTGACTACTTGCCGCCCGCGATTGCGGCACGGCCACCATCGCCTGAATTACGCCTGCAAACAGCACCACTACTGCTGCGGCCATCTTTAGCATTCGCATAGATGGGGTCTCCTTTGCACCCGGTTTTTGGTTACGATGTTTGGTTTAAAGCAGCAGGCAAGCACTGGCCATAACGACAAGCAGCATGGGCTTGACCTTTAATCAATATTAATTATGGAATCGGTTCCAAAAATACTCATAAATTAACCCTTAGTAAGCTCAATGGACGAATAAAACCTCCTTTGCCAAGTAGGTATTTGGGATCGGTCTCAAAAATTAAATTGCAATTAATCAAGCATCTTAGCTAAAAAAAGCAGTAAGTCAATACTAAAACTTTAGAGTTTATTAAAAAGACCTGCATGCGCAGACGATTCCAGCCATAATAGCGCCGATCTAGCGTTAGCGTTCGTCAGATCGGATTGTATCAAGGATCGCATCGACGGTCTGAGTGACATTCAAGTTACTCGTATCGAGCACAATCCATCCCTGATCAGGCGTATTTTGGCGGCATAAGTCCTGATACAGGCTCGCGATGACAGGCTGCCATTTTTGCCGATCAAATTGGCGATAGCGTTCATAGTTTCTTTCAATCACTCGTTCAAACGTTGGACAGAGCAAGATTTTATGCAATGCGCTCTGATCAGCTTGGGTAAACATCGCTTGGAGATCAGCCGAAACAAGCACATCATCAACAATCACGCTATATCCATGTTTCTGATACAACCCTGCCATCGTGCTGACGACTTCGCGGGCAAGCCGCAGTTGCTCGATCGCAGGCGGAGTCAAGACCGGAATCGGCTCAACCCGACCTGACACCACCCATGAACGTAGCTCATCGGTCGGGATATGCAAACTCAAGTTAAAGCGTTGCGCCAAATGCTGGGCAACAGTTGTTTTTCCGGAGCCAGGCGCACCTGTGATCACAATAATAGCGGCGTTCGCCATAAATCATTTCCTTATAGCTGAAAAGTGCTTTATCATTCCACTCACACCCAAACGGCTGCTAAGGGCACTAGCATTCAAGCCGAGCTTGGAGCCATGAATGAGCTTTGGCAATAAACGCTTGAGCCATCGCGCTATCAAAGGCCCAATTCTGAAAGCCATGTGGCCCGCCACCTACCACCTCAAACGTTACGTCAACTCCAGCTGCTTGCAAGTGCTCAGCATACAAACGATCTTCTTGATAAAACAAATCAATATCACCAACGCCAATCCAAGTTGGCGGCAAGCCTTGCAAATTTTCGCGCCGTGCAGGCACTGCATATGCTGGCATCGCGCCAACGCCAGGTTTAGCGGCCAAATAGGCCTGCCAACCGATCAGATTTTTGCGGTTATTCCAGACAAAATGGTCAATTGACGTTAATTCAGCATTGATAGTCGTGCGGTCATCAAGCATTGGGCAAAACAGCAATTGGGCCAGCGGCTGGATCGTACCCAGATCAACCAAGCGTTGCGCCAAACTTGCCGCCAAACCACCACCAGCACTTTCGCCACTCAGCACCACCCGCGATGGGTCAAGCCCTAGCATCGTGGCCTGTTGCTGAAGCCACTGCCAACCAGCCAAACAATCATCGAGCGGCGCAGGGAAAGGGTGTTCGGGAGCGAGCCGATATTCCACCGAAACCACCACAATCCCTAATCGTTGCGCCGTCGTGGCACACCATTGATCATCTTGCGAAGCCTGACCAATAATCATGCCGCCGCCGTGAATCCAAAAAAGTGCAGCGTTTGAGCGGCAAACAGCTGGACGATAGATGCGCACTGGGGGATTTAAATCGTTGCGTTGATCAACCGTCACTCCATCAAACTGCTTGGTAGGAATACGACTGCCCAACCAACGCACAAAACGCCGCCCCCAAGTGCTGCCCAACGGCAAGGGTGGAATTCGGCGAACATAGCGCTGTAATTCAGCAGCAACCATTGAAAGCTGCATCGATAACCCCTTTCAAACGTGGATTAATCCTAGTTCATAGCATTCTACTGGCGTTTTGTACAGTAAATGGCAGTGATTTACCAGCAAAAATCCCTTTTTTCGCCATTTCAGGCAGGTATGCTAAAGCTGGATCACCCAAAGGAGCAACCATTGCCAACGCGGTCAATTCGCACATCGCAGTTCGAAGAGCAGAGTATAAACCTACAGATACAAAAAGGGAACCAAAGAGGAGCAGGCAACGTTTGATTGGTGTGGTCCACAATGCATAATCAATTTAACCAAAAAGAGGATGTTATGCGACTAAAACGAAGCAGCATTGTGCTGATCGCCTTGATCATCAGCGCTTGTGGGGGAGAAGCGAGCCTACCAACGATCAATCCGCAACCACAACGGCCAGCACCGCAAACCCAGCCACCCATCAATGCTGATCAGCCAGCGCCTCAGCCAGAACCAACTGCCGCTGCTGAGCAGCCAGCACCAGCGCCTCAGCCAATGGCAACTCAAGCACCACTTGATGCCGCTGGAGCACCTTTGCCTGATGTACAGCAATTTCCAACGCAAGTGCCGCAACCAGGCGCTGCCTACCCAAACGAGCAAGATCAAGAAATCTTTGACTCGATGTATTTCCAAAATTATGGCACAAATCCATTCGTGCGCACCGAAACTGATTCATTGTCAACCTTTGCGATGGATATTGATAGTGCCTCGTACAGCCTAATGCGCAGCAGTATTAACCAAGGCCTCTTGCCACCAGCTGATTCAGTGCGGGTTGAAGAATATCTGAATGCCTTTGATTACGAGTATCCTCAGCCCGAAGATGGCGATTTTGCGATCTACAGCGAGGTAGCACCATCACCATTTGGTGGCCCCAACTACGAGTTGGTGCAAATTGGAATTCAGGCTCGCACGATCGAAGAAGCTGATCGCAAGCCTGCCGCCCTTACCTTTGTGATCGATACGTCTGGTTCGATGGCCCAAGGTGGTCGTTTGGAAATGGTCAAAAACGCCTTGATTTATTTGGCGGGGCAACTCGAACCCGACGATAGCTTGGCAATTGTGGCCTTTAACGATGGAATGCGAGTGGTATTAAACCCAACTTCGGGTGCAAATCAGATGGATATCATCACCGCAATCAACTCGCTTGAGCCAGCTGGCAGCACCAACGCCGAAGCTGGCCTATACAAAGGCTTTGAATTAGCTTGGCAAGCCTTTAAACCTAAAGGCATCAACCGAATTTTGCTCTGCTCGGATGGGGTAGCCAATAGCGGCATGACCGAACCAAGCCAACTACTGGCAACCTTCCAACAATATCTTGATGCAGGTGTGCAGCTTTCGACCTACGGCGTGGGCATGGGCAACTACAACGACATTTTGTTGGAGCAACTGGCCGACAAAGGCGATGGCAATTATGCCTATTTCGATTCAGCCGATGAAGCTCAACGTCTCTTTGGCGAGCAACTGACTGGCTCACTACAAACTATCGGGCGTGAGGCCAAAATCCAAGTTAATTTTGACCCAAATGTGGTTAAACGCTACCGCCTGATTGGCTATGAAAATCGCGCGGTCGCCGATAGTGACTTCCGCAACGACAGTGTTGATGGTGGCGAAGTTGGCACGGGCCATAGTGTGACAGCGCTGTATGAAATTAAGCGCCATCCTGAGGCCCAAGGCCCAATCGCCCAAGTTAATATTCGTTATGTCAGCATGGATACCAACGCGCCAGTTGAAGAAAGCTTGAATATTTCAACCGCGCAAATTCATAGCAGCTTTGATCGCGCCAGTCCGCGAATGCACTTGGCAACAAGTGTCGCCGAATACGCTGAACTATTACGCCATTCACGCTGGAATAATGGCACCGATATCCTTGATGTGCTTGATCTGGCTGAAGAAGCAGCGCTGGATTTGCCCAATAATCAAAGTGTGGTTGAATTTGTAAACCTGCTGCGGCGGGCTGAGCAGATGCACCAATAACTAAAATAATCAACGCCCGTTTCAGCAACTGAAATGGGCGTTGATTACCAGAATGCCAGTACAAAAACAATAGTACCTAGCAAGCAACCTCACGAGCGAGCAGATGGTCATCGAAAATCAAACCATGGTCAGCGCTATTCCAACCCAATGGCCACAAGGTTCCAGCGTTATAGCGAGCACCTTGGAGTTGAGCATCAGTCAGGGTAGCGTTGCGCAGATCAGCATCACGCAGATCAGCACCGCGCAAATCAGCGCCAGTGAAATTCAATTGTTGGCGAGCAGGGTGAGCCGATTGATTGGAGCGAACGCCAAACAAACTAGCATCAACCAAAATTGCGCCACAAAATTGAGCTTGGCTCAGGTTGGCCCCTGAGAGATCAGCATTGGTAAAATCAGCACCATCGCATTGAGCTTGATTCAGATTTGCATCACGGAAATCTGCAGCGACAGCAGCAACTCGATTGAGTCGAGCGCGATGAAAATTAGCGCGTTGAAGATTAGCGCTATTTAATTGGGCACGCACTAAATCAGCCAAGTTGAATTGAGTATCTGCCAATTGTGCATCACAAAAATCGTGGTGACGCAAGCGGGCAAATTGCATGTTGCTGCGATAGGCCGACGAAACGGGCGTTTGAACAGGGTGGTTTTGTACGTCCAAAACCAAAACATCGCGCTGGGTTGTCATAGCAGTCTACCTTCATTTAACATCGTGGTTAAAAGAGCAAGGGCGAATAATGATGAGCGTTGGGGTTTGCTATTAGCGCAAGCCTAAGCAAGAAGTATGCTCATCGTTCGGTGACCAAGCCAAAAGGTATCTAGAACTCCAGCTACGCTGTTGAATTCGAGGCATTGCAGGCAAGAATGAAACCAAAAGAGCAATTGTTTGGGTAATCATACCAACGCGGACTGATGAACGATTACGGTCTGGAAAGAAACAATACAACATGGTAACTCCAAACATCAGACGGTCAGGGTCTGAGGTAAGAATTTGGGTGTGTTTATGCCATATAAACACGGGCCGATAGAAATCCCGCCTCCGATAGCACCAACCACGCGTAGCCATAGCGTTGCTGCTGGCAGTAATCAGCGGTATATCACCCACAATCACCAGCCAAGGTTCGCTGCAAACAACGAGGCTATCAGCCTTGTACAGGGTTGTTTGTTAGAACTTTTAGCTCGACTCGCTTACCCTTTGGGGGGATAAACCGTCAATCGTTGTGGCAGGTTGTGCCACAGTAATTTGGTGATGGTTGTTCAGATAAGATTGGTTTATCTGTGGGTTGTGGGGAAGATTATACACAGATTAACCGCCATACCACTAGGTAATTAGAAACCATTTCGATAGTACCAATAGTACCACTTGGTTTCTGACCTAGAGTGTATAGGAACTCAGTACTAGCACTTCTAGAATGACTTACCCATGCTATGGTATAACATTCACAAGGATAATTGTGCAACAACCGTTCTAGTCCTGACTATCAAGTAGTTAGGATCAGTGTAGCCCTTATCATACCAAGAATTGCGAAATTTGTCACATGGAAATGGTGGTAATGGTAGGGTGGAAATACAGGCCAAATATCCAACTTAAATACTATACAATTATAGGTCGTCTATGGTACACTTTCCACACATAAACCTATAGGCCTATCGGTATATTGACATATGTGAAGTGTAAACGAATTCCACACTGGATCGGGCCTACCACTGCTTGAATGCCACCAATTCCGCTCTTTGCTCCGCGCATCAATTCAAGCAGATCATTGTAGTTGCTGATGGAAGAGTTGTTAATCTTTGGTAGGGCATAGCAGGCGCTATGCTGAAGGAGCAAGCATGCAAGCCTCAATCCAGCGCTGGCTTAATACCATTAAAATCTCCGACCCCGTGCAACGTGAACAAGCTGTTCTCCTTCAAATCATGCTGATTGGCATGTGTATTATCTGTTTGGGGACGATTCCTGGCTCCTTTTTCTTATTTAATACCATGAATGGGGCGATTACATCGAGTACAGCGAGCGGTTTTATTTTTATCTTCTTTATTATGTCACTCATAACAATTCGTCAAGGCCATTTCCGGCGTTCAGTAATGCTGGCATCTTTTGGCTTGTTATTAGGATTAAGTGCAATTCTCTTTTTCGAAGGTGTTCGCAATAGTGGCTGGATGCTTTCAGCTTTTATGATGCCAATTACCTTATCAGGTTTGTTGACTGGGCGTAAAGGTATCACGACTATTGCAACAATCAGTATTGCAGTCGTATCAATTATCGGGATACTACAATTAGTCGAAGCTCCTTTCATTGCGATTTACCCACGAGCTGATGATATTCTGCCACCAAGTCTTAGTACTTTTGTATTAAGTACGATTTTGGTAGGCTTCTTCTTTCATCGTTTTAGTGCCTCGTTAAATGATGCGCTCAGCCGCGCGTTGCAACGTGAATATGAACTCCAACAGATTCGCGATAAACTTGAAATTTTGGTCGATGAACGGACTGCCGCCTTGCAAGATGCCTTACACGCGGTCGAAGAGCGTGAAGGGCGGCTTGAAAAAACCAATATCGAACTAGCCGCTGCCAAAACTGCCGCCGAGGAAGCCAATCAACTCAAGTCGCGCTTCTTGGCCAATATGAGCCACGAGCTGCGCACCCCACTCAATGCAATTATCAACTTCACCGCCTTTTTGGATCGTTATGGTGAGTTTTCTGAGCGCCAACGTGAACTGCAAGAACGGGTGCTCTATAACGCTGATCATTTGCTTGGTTTGATCAACGACATTCTCGACCTCTCGAAAATTGAGGCTGGACGTATGGAGTTGATGTATGAGAAAACTCAACTTGAGCCAATTATCACTGGGGTTATGGCGACAGCCAGCGGGCTAACCCGCGATAAAGGGCTTGAACTTGAACTTGATATGCCCGAAGAACTACCAACGATGGTTATTGATAAAGTGCGAATTCGCCAAGTATTGCTCAATTTGCTTTCAAACGCCGTCAAATTTACTGAGCAAGGCCAAATTAATGTGGCGATCAGTCAACCCGATCCTGAAACTGTCCAAATTTCAGTCCAAGATAGCGGAATTGGGATCGCTCCTGAACATCAACAACAAATTTTCGAAGAATTTCAACAAGTGCAAAATGAAGTTACCCATCAATATCAAGGCACTGGCTTAGGCCTGCCAATTAGTAAATTATTGGTGGAGATGCACGGCGGCAATATGTGGCTCGAAAGCACCCCAGGCAAAGGCTCAACCTTCTTCTTTAGTTTGCCAATTACCAATAAATTACCCGAAACTACCACGATCGATTTAACTGCACCACCAAGTTTGGCTGAACTTGAGGCAGAACCAAGCAACCCTACAACCATTGAGATTGTGGTGATTGATGATAATCCTGATGCCCATGAGACCTTCCGGGTCATGCTAGAATCAGGAGGGTATCGGGTGCATAGCGTGCTTGATAGTCGCTTGGCAATCAGTACGATCAAACAAATCGAGCCACGCTTGATTATTACCGATGTGCAAATGCCCAATCTTGATGGCTGGGAGTTGCTGGCCCAGATCAAGAATGATCCAACGATTGCCCATATTCCCATCGTAGTTTGCTCAGTTGTTGATCAGGGGACGATTGGGCTGGTACTGGGGGCAAGAAAACATATTGTTAAACCTGTACGTGAGGAGGTATTGCTGGCTGTTGTTCAAGAATGTGTCGAACCAACTGCCGAGATCTTGGTCGTTGATGATAACCCTGATGCTCGTCAAGTCATTCAGCACATCCTCGCAGCACGTGATTATGCCATCAGCGAAGCAGCCGATGGGATTGAAGCGATTGCCATGATCGAACAATCAAAACCCGATCTGGTCATCCTTGATCTCATGATGCCACAAATGGATGGCTTTGAAGTGCTCGAAAACCTGCGGCATAGTCCTAATTATGCCGATATTCCCGTGATTATTGTCAGCGCCAAGGATCTTGATCAACAGGAACATGATTGGCTGCGCACTCGCGCCCAAGGGGTCATTGCTAAACGCCAACTTAGTGAGGAAGAATTTCTTAGACGCATTAATGAGATCTTTAACCAAGGAGTAGAGTATGCCCGTGGCAAGTAATGAATATTTTGTTCCCGTTGTACCGAGCGACGCATCTGTGATTATTGTTGAGGATAACCCCGACAATTTGTTCGTTTTGGAGATTCTGCTCCGCGAAGATTTGCGCGTCAAATACTATAACGGACGCGCCTCTGGCCGCCAATTTTTCAAGCTGCTTGAGGCAAATCCACGGTTATACCCCGATTTAGTGCTGCTCGATATTCAGTTGCCTTATGAAGATGGTTTTACTGTCTTTAAAAATATGCTCAATGTGCCACAACTTAAAAATACCCAAGTGATTGCGGTAACCGCCAATGTGATGCCGCAAGATGTGGCCAAAGCCCGCGAACTTGGCTTCAATGGCCTGATTGGCAAGCCGATTAATCGCAATCGCTTCCCCGCTCAAATTACGCGCATCTTAAATGGTGAATCAGTCTGGGAACCCTACTAAGCCCCTGTGATCAAACCAGCGTCTTGTCCTAGGCGCTGGTTTGATCGCTATCCAGAAAGGAGCAGGGTTCAGATTACGACCTTGTGTAGGATCTCGACCCGTTGTCTATGAGCTTAATTGTTGATATCTTAATTGACGATCTGCGGGCCTTGATTCGCGACCTTGGCCAAAATGGTGGCCTGATGAGTCCATCAGTCTATGATACGGCCCAAGTTTTGCGGCTCTATCCAACGCCCAGCGAAGATCATGTTTGGCCAGCAGTCAATTGGCTGATCAGTCAACAACAGGCTGATGGTGGCTGGGGCAATCCATCGATGCCGCTCAGCCGAGCAGTGCCAACCCTCGCAGCAATTTTAGCCCTGCGCCGCCACTGCCAGCGTCGTTCAACCTTCGATGGCCTGCTTGAGGCCAAACGTTTTCTGCGTCGCCAACTTGAATATTGGGAAAAACCGCTGCCCGATAACCTACCAGTTGGTATGGAACTGCTGCTGCCGTACATGCTTGAAGAAGCTTATCGCGAAGAGCATCAAGATGATATCGACGATGTGCCAATTAAGCTCCGCCTCAATATCCCCCTTGCTCCCTATCGCGAGTTGATCGCACTCGGCGAACATAAACGCTCATTGATTCAACAAAAAAAGCCCCGCGCTGGCACAGCCCCAGTTTATTCATGGGAAGCATGGGCCAGTCATGCTGATCCAGAATTGATCGATGGCTCAGGTGGAATTGGCCATAGTCCCGCCGCCACTGCTGCTTGGTTGTTTGCTGCCAATCGCAATCCAAATCTACGCAACCAAATCGCTGGCGCTGAAAACTACTTGCGCCAAGCTTCACTGGCTACTTCGGAAAGTGCCCCGTGCATTATGCCAACCGCTTGGCCAATCCCACGCTTCGAGCAATCGTTCAGCTTATATGCTTTGGTAACCGGGGGAATTCTCGATTTCCCTAGCATTCAGGATGTGCTTAAACCACAAATTGCCGATTTACATCAAGCACTCAAGCCGCGCGGCATTGGCTTTAGCGACGATTTTATGCCCGATGGCGATGATACAGCTGCCGCCGTGGCGGTATTAATCGCGGCTGGCTACCCAGTCGATCTCGCGATATTAAACCAATTTGAGCGTGCCCCACATTTTGTGGCGTATCATGGCGAATTGCAACCCTCTATTTCATTGACAGCTCGCGCAGTGCATGCGCTCGATTTGGCTGGGGTTGATATTTCACGCTGGTGGAAGATTTTTATCGACGCACAAAAACTTGATGGCAGTTGGAGCGGCGATAAATGGAATACTTCGTGGCTTTACACCACCTGCCATGTGCTGATTGCACTCAAAAATTCGCCCTACAAAACCGCCATGAAAGAAGCCGTCGCTGCATTACAGGTTCACCAACACCCTGATGGTGGCTGGGGCATCATCAATCGATCAACCACGGTTGAAACGGCCTATGCGGTACTGGCATTACAAAACTTGCGTGAAGCTGGACTCTTAGATAACGACGACATTCACATGCTCCAACGTGGCTATAATTGGCTCTGTATTCATTATCGTCCGTTTCGGATGAAAGAGTATCAATGTTGGCTCAATAAAGAAATTTATTGCCCCCAACGGATTGATCGCGCATATGAGTTAAGCGCCATGTTAGCAGTCACCCTAGGAGAATTAAAATTATGAAGCCAACCTTAGCTGAATTCCTGCAACAGCCAATTGATCTCGTCAATGAGATTGTCCCTGAAACGGTTGTCTATTCATGTGCAGGCAGCCGACGACAAGCCGCACTTGCAGGAGTGCCAGCAACAGGTAATGCATTTGCCCAATGGAGTCATGAGCAAATGCTCAAAACGATTAGCATGCTCATGAGCTATCGGATTCGCCATTTATTTGTTCCCTTATTACTGCCCAATCAGTTTAAAGAGCAAACCCCTAACTACCGTGAGAAGCTTGAGGGTTGGGTTGAATGGGGCATTGCTAGCCAAACGATGCTTGATTTCTATCGAACCCATCAATGGCGGGTGCGCTTGTTGGGAACAGAACAATTGCCAAGTTTACATGCCACTGCTGAGCGATTGGATCAGACAGATCAGGCAAGCGAGCAACAAACTTTATGGTGGTATATCGTTCCTGATCAAGAGCAAGCCTGGCAAACTATCTTTCGTGCAATCCAGCAGCGTACAATCACAAGTCGAGCCGAGGCAATTCAGGCAATCTATGGCGAAGCAATTGCTCCTGCCGAATTATTTATTTCGTTTGGCAAACCAATGTTAAATGCTCATGTCATTCCGCCACTTTTGGTTGGCGAGTTGCAATGTTATTGGACTCAAAAGCCTGGCTATAATCTCAGCGAAGAGGAGTTTCGCCAGATTTTGTATGATTTTGCCTTCTTGCGCAAAACTTGGCAGGCCGATAAAACCGAACGCCCCCAAGCAGCCTTAGATTTTCGCCACCACTGGGAGCGTGGTCCGATCTTAGGGCTTGGTCAACAACTTGGGCCGTTTTGGTATCCACAATCAACCAGCATTGAATCAGAGTTGTAGCAGCGTTTTAGGAGAATTGTGTATGACAGTCCTATCAACCGATATTCCAGCACCCAACTCACCAAGCATCAGCGATGTTGAAGCCTACTACGACGCGATGGGGCCGTTCTATAAATTAATTTGGGGCGATAGTGTCCATGGCGGCTATTGGCCAGCAGGTTTAGAAGACATGTCGCTCCCCGAAGCCCAAGAACATTTGACCAATTTGATGATTGAGAAAACGCCGATTAAGCCAGGCCAACATATGCTTGATCTGGGCTGTGGCACAGGCTTGCCCGCGATTCGCATGGCCAGCGCCAAACAATGCCATGTCCATGGATTAACTGTGGCGCACGGCCAAGTTGCCGAAGCACAAGCTACCATCCAAGCCATGCAAATGCAGGAGTTTGTGCACATCAATTGGGGCAATGCCATGGAATTACCGTTTGAAGCCGATTTTTTCAGCGCTGCATGGGCTTTTGAATCGATTTTTCATATGCCAAGCCGCCTCACTGTGATGCAAGAAGCCAATCGAGTTTTGCAGGCCGGCAGTTATTTCGTGCTGACTGATATCGTTGAAGTCAAGCCGCTTAGCCCTGAGCAGCAACAGATCTTTTTCCCAGCCTTTCAAATTAATACCCTCACCACCAAGCAAGGCTATCTTGATCTCTTCGCCCAAACCGGCTTCGAGCAGCTTGAGTTGATCGATTTGACCGCCGGGATCGAGAAAACCCTCGCCCATACCAAGCTTGGCATCGAGCAAAAACGGGCCGAACTAGCGGCGATTTATCCAGCCCCAATGCTCGCCATGATCGAACAAACTTGGCCGATGGTCGAGAAAATTTATGCTGAATTTGTGCGTTATGTCCTGATTGTCGCGCGTAAACGTGGCTAAACCCAACAAATTCTAATTGTTGTGCTCATTTCAACCGTTCCATGCCCCAGATCAGCGACAACGATTTACATACTTCAAACGATCAAACGAATTAATTACTCACGAAGGAGTTAATGGTATGTCGCTGATTCAAAAAATGACCAAAGCGTTTGTGCTAATCGTCGAAGATAATATTGATAACATGCTGGTATTAACTGAATTGCTGAATGTTATGCCAGAAGTACGTTATTGTAATGTACGGCCTTCAGGCCGCCAACTTTTTGCCTTCCTCGAAAACGATGCAGTACCCGCAATTAATTTAATTCTGTTGGATATTAACTTGCCACGCGAAAATGGCTATGTGCTGTTACCCAAAATTCGCGTCCACCCCAAGCTTTGCAACGCCTTGGTGATCGCGGTCAGTGCCCAAACTGGCCCTCAAGAAGTGGCCAAAATTCGCGCTGCTGGCTTCGATGGCTTTCTGGCCAAACCACTACACTTCCAACGTTTCCCTGAACAATTACGCCGAATTATGAATGGCGAACAAATTTGGGAAGGCGCATAATCTGGATATTTAGCTAGGTCATTCTTAAGTATTCTAGCCAGTAAATTATAGAATTCAAAACTATACTATTTTTGCGATCTATTTAGATAATTTTAGGGTTGTGAATAAAATAGAACCAAAATTTGAACTAAATTTAACCAAAATTATTATTTTCTGACGTATAATACTAAGTGATCTGTGTGTCCAGGAGAAACAATTCATGGATTTTGCAATGTGGCATAACGTGAAAAGCAAAGTAGGTATTCTACTTAGCCTCACGCTGTTGGTTGGCTCGCTTGGCCAAGCTGCACCAACGAAGGCCGCCGAAAAGCTGTGTTTCAATCAGCCAGGCGTTGTCGAATGTATTGCTCCCGAATTCCGCGATTATTGGGAAAAGAACGGTGGGTTGCCCGTTTTTGGTTATCCCCAAACCGCAGCCTATGAAGAAGCCACTCCTGAAGGTAAGTTCTTGGTGCAATATTTTGAGCGCCAGCGGCTTGAATATCACCCCGAGAAACCAGCTCCATTTACGATTTTACTTGGCCGGATTAATGATGAAGTGCTGTTGCGCGAAAACCGCGTATGGCGCGATTTCCCCACCGCTCCCCAAGCGACTGGCTGCCAATTGTTCAGCGAAACTGGCCACAGCGTTTGCGGTGAGTTCTTGAAATATTGGAACTCGCAAGGTTTGGATTTGAGTGAAAATGGCATTACCTACGGCGAATCATTGGCCTTGTGGGGCTTGCCACTCTCTGATCCCCAAGAAGAAATTAACATCGATGGCGATAAAGTTTTAACCCAACACTTTGAGCGTGCTCGCATGGAATGGCACACCAAAGATGGCAAGAATCAAATCTTGCTGACTCGCCTTGGCGTGACTTTGGTGCCAATGCAGCTCAAAATGTTGGCAATCAACGACTTCCATGGTCAAATCTCAACGGGCCGCAAGGTGAGCAATAAGGATGTTGGTGGCGCTGCCTACTTGAGCAGCTACATCAAACAAGCTCGCGCCAAAGCTCGCTACTCGTTGACCGTGCAAGCTGGCGATATGGTCGGCGCAAGTGCCCCAAGCTCAGCCTTGTTGCAAGATCAGCCAACCATGGAATTCCTTAATATGTTGGGAGTTAATGTTGGCACAATCGGCAACCACGAATTCGATGAAGGCTTCGATGAAATGATGCGCTTGATCGATGGTGGCTGTCACCCAACCGCTGGCTGCTGGGAAGGTGCAAACTATCCCTATGTTGTGGCCAATGTGATCGACAAACGCACCAATAAGACGATTTTGCCAGCCTATCATGTGATGAACATTGATGGGGCACGCATCGGCTTTATCGGTGTCGTATTGCAAAATACCCCTGAAATCGTGATTCCATCAGGCGTGACCAACCTTGAGTTTATCGATGAAGTTACGGCGATCAATCAAGCAGTAACCGAGTTGAATGGCCAAGGTGTCCATGCAATCATTGTTTTGGCCCACGAAGGTGGTACGCAAAACGCCACAACTGGCGCAATCACTGGCCCAATCGCTGAAATTGCCAATGGTATTAATGATGATGTTGATGTGATCGTTAGCGCTCACACTCACACCTCAATCAGCGGCGAAGTCGATGGTAAGTTGATCACCCAAGCACTTTCATATAGCACTGCTTTTGCTGATATCGATTTGACAATCGACCGCGCTAAACGCGATATCGTGGCCAAAAAAGCCACGATCGTCACGACCTTCCACGAAGGTATGACCCCTGATGCAGAGGTTGCGGCAATGGTCAAGAAATACGAAGACCAAGTAGCATCGCAAGTTAACCGCAAGGTTGGTACTTCAGCCATCGCCATCACCAACACGGCCAATGCAGCCGGTGAATCGGCCTTAGGCAACTTGATTGCCGATGCGCAACGTAACACCATGAGCACCCAATTTGCCTTTATGAATCCAGGCGGCATTCGCGCACCACTCGATGCTGGCGAAATTACCTGGGGCGAGTTGTATTCAATTCAGCCATTCAGCAACGATTTGGTCAAGATGACTGTAACTGGGGCTGATATTTACACCTTGCTCAACCAACAATGGCAAACCCAAAGCGATGGTTCAGTTCGCGCTCGTATCCTGCAAATTTCAGGCTTGAGCTACACCTGGACTGATGCCAATGCGGTTGGCCAAAAAGTGCTTGAAGTACGTGATGGTAGTGGCCAACTTTTGGATAAAGCTGCCAGCTACACCATCACTGTCAATAGCTTCTTGGCTGATGGCGGCGATGGCTTCGTTGTGCTCAAACAAGGCAAGAATCGCGAAGTTGGCCCAACTGACCTCGATGGCTTAGTGCGCTACATCGAAAAGTTAGCTCAGCCAATTAGCGCTAACATCGAAAACCGCATCGTCAAACAATAATTACACGATAACACACGATCACCAATGCAGCAGGCCAAACCTGCTGCATTGTGTTTTAGGGCAACCAGCGCGGCCAAATTGCATCATCGGCAATTTGGCTGGCATTTGTGGTTTCAGGGGGTTGTTGCCAAATTGAATAGCGCGATTGCTGTGGGTCAAGCCTGCTCCAAACCAATTGTTGGCTATCTGGCGACCACTGGGGATCAAAATTATCGTATTGAGGATCGTTGGTTAGCTGGCGTGCTTGACTTGAATTATTGAGATTTAATAGCCAAACTTCGCCTAGTTCAGCACCCAACGGGCGACGAATATAGGCTAATCGCTGACCATCAGGCGCGAGACGTGGATAGTAAACATCGGCATCAGGGCTTTCAAGCACAACACTTAATTGCTCGGTTGCCAGATCATAGCGCAGCAACCGACCAAAACGTCCGGTTTCAGGCTCGGTGAGTTGGGCAATAATCAAGGCTTGGCTATCGGGCTGCCATGTAAACGTCCCAGTCAAAGTTAATTCGCGAGTTATGCCCGTTGCAGCTTGCAGCACTAATTGCGGTCGATCAGCCAATTCATAGATCAACCAACGCCCATCAGGCGACCATTGTTGATTTAACGCGGGCGTTTGATCGACATCCAAGCTTTGGGGCTGGCTCACGTTAGCACTAACTTGCCAAATGCTGGGCGGTGCAGGCTCGTCATCAATCAAAGCCAACGGTGAACGCAAATAAAGCAGTTGATCAGTAGTAGGATGACAGGTAGCTTGGCTCAACACCGCCTCAGGATCTTCGACTAAGGTTTCAGGATACAAACTCGATAAGTCACTTGCGACCAACCGCTTGGTTATGCTGGTCGCTGTGGTATAGACCAAACGGCCTTGGCTGAGGCAAGCAGGGCTATTCACTGCCGTCGCGATTGCTTGCTCTCGCCCAGCGTCATCGCGCAGCACCAAATTTGCCTCAGCTAATGGATTTTGCACATAGCTCAAACGCCAATTTTGAGGGCTAGGAGTTGGCACAGCGGTTGCTTGCTCCGAGCCACAACTGATTAAACTCGCGATAATTCCCAAAAATACAATCCAACGCATGGGGCAAAATTCCTCTAAATAGTCAGAATCCGTCAGGTTTGCCACCTTATAGCAGCAACTCTGACGGATTATAGAGCAATGATCGAAACCTATTTGAAGCGAATGTGTAAATGATTATCGTGATTGGGATAGGAAGTGGTCAAGCCTTCGCTAATCAACACCGGATCATTGAAGTAAATCAAGGCAATTTGGTTAGGCGCAGCAGCCCGAATGGCTTTGACCAAATTGCGGGTCGCAGCGCGATCGTAGGTGCTCGATTGCCAGGTAATTCGGCTGCCAGTACATTGCTTGCCATCGCTGCGAATTGGCCAAAGATCAACATCAAGGCCAGTTTCGTGTGAGGCATGGCCTGGAATATCGCCACCATGTTCAAAACTAATATCGCCAAGCGGCACTTTGCCCTTACCATAGCTGGCAAAATCACTAGCCGCCGCTTCAATTTGGGCCACCGTTGAGGCGACACCCCAGTTGGCATTACCATTATTATCGGGGTCTTGATCGCAGATGTTGGCACTGAAATCAGTATATTCATAATGCCAAATCAAGTTCTTCCAGGTGGTTGGGCCAACCACGCCATCGGCACTCAGGCCAGCATGGCTCTGAAAACTCTTGACAGCGCTTTCCGTACCAGCCCCAAATGCACCATCGACAGTTAAGCCAGCGTTGCGTTTGGCATTCAACAAGGTTTGGACGGCTTTAACTGCGTTACCATTATCACCACGCCGCACGGTTACAACCAGCGCATTCCAAGTGTTAGGGCCAACAATGCCATCAGCCCCAAGGCCTTGACTCGATTGAAAACTCTTAACAGAGCTTTCGGTGCCTGAGCCAAACACGCCGTCGGCACTAATATTGAGCAAATATTGCATAGCTTTGACATCAGTGCCACGATTGCCTTTGCTAATTGTATGGAAAAATGCCGCTGAAAATGCATGCGCCGAACCGATCGAACCAAGCACAATGCTCAAGATTAACGTAAAACTGGCAATCCGCCAAACGAAAGCTTTCATCAAATACCCTCATTACATCGCTAAATGATTCCAGCTGTTCAAGCCAACCACACCATCAACCGTCAATTGGCGATTGGTTTGGAAGGCGCGAACAAGCGTGTTTACGCCTGTTCCAAAGCTACCATCAATCGTCGTTGGGTAATTTTGCACCGTCAGTTGATTTTGCAAGGCCTTGACTGCCTCGCCCGTATCGCCTGAGCGCAAGGTCATGATTAATTTTTCCCACGTTGCTGCCCCAACGACTCCATCTGAGGTTAGGCCATTGGCGGTTTGAAAGCTCTTGACCGCAGTTTCAGTGCCTGGGCCAAAGGCTCCATCGGCGGTAATCGTCGCACCGCGTGCTCGCAAGAGATATTGCATAGTTTTGGCAAGGCCAGTCGCAGGTGTGTTACGCCGCAAAATCGGCCACATGCGACCAACTGCCCCACCACTGAGGGTTGTATCAACCGCCGTGCGCAATTGTGGCAGCAAACTATACAGCGTATCGCCTGGACAACTGGTGCTATCCAAATCGCGATGGCCGACAATAGCGTTGGCAGTGAGGCCATATTGCTGGCAAATATAGGCAATTAAAGCCACCAGTTTATTCCACAAGGGCAGGCTGGGCGTGACATTCATATACAAGCCTTCGCATTCGATGCCAATATGGGTTTCATTATGGCCATCGACGTGTGCGCCTTGAACATGCTTCGTACCGCCTTGCAAAATACTCAAACTTTGATGGCGGCCTTCCATAATCCAGCCACCACGGCTGATCGTAAATTGTTGGCCAGTATCGATCCAACCGCGATTGAAATGGCTTTGTTGAATTTGCCGCGCCACTTGCCATGCCTTATTGCGGGTAAAATCGTTGGTGTTAGGATTAGTCGTGTGGTGCACAACAATGCCGATTGGCTTTTGATTGAGCACATTGATTGGCTCTTTGGCAGCAGCAGCCCCCCAAGCAGCAGTTGAATCAATCGCAGGAGTTGCAACGGCGGCATGAGCTGGCCGCAAGAAGCGTAATTCTGTGCCACCAACCACCACGCTCATTGCCACGCCCAGCGATAGTTTGCCAAATGTACGGCGGGAAAGTTTCTTCATTGCGGGGTTTCCTTTGTTCAAAAAACAAGCCCCACGTTAGGCAACGTGAGGCTTGTAGGCAAGAGTGATTATGGGCGGGGCCAAGCGCAGTGGATGTGGGTGCTATGGCCAGAATCGCCAGGGCCAAGCACTTCGGTTGCGCCGAGATTGGCACATTTGTTGCGGAATGATTGTTGGTTGGGGTGTGATGCGCTAACGTGTGAGCCGTTGATCACATTAACATCGACGGCAACGCCAGCATAGTGACGTGAGTTGGCGC
Source organism: Herpetosiphon gulosus (assembly GCF_039545135.1). Lineage (NCBI taxonomy): Bacteria > Bacillati > Chloroflexota > Chloroflexia > Herpetosiphonales > Herpetosiphonaceae > Herpetosiphon > Herpetosiphon gulosus. Next base: position 25,127 of record NZ_BAABRU010000006.1, read on the forward strand.
TGTGGGAGCCACCAGCAATTTCGCTAACCGAGTAGCTCCACGATTGTGAGAGGGTGATCATCCCGTTCAATAATGAGGTGCTGAGGTAAACCGAACCACCTGGAGCATTGCCATAGCTGCTCCGGCGAGCAGCGCCACCATTGGCGGTGTCAACAATGTTTTGGCGGGCGGTTGCGCTATCGGAAACGCCTGAGGTATGGATCGTCGCGAGGGCGATGCGGCTGCTATCGCGGATGGTACGTGCCAAATCGGCGCGGCTGGAGCCACCACCACCTGGATTGCCAGTCAAGGCGGCCCAGGTATCAGCGCCAACAATCCCATCAGCTCCCAAGCCTTTGCTTGATTGAAAGCTTTTGACTGCCGACAGCGTGCCTGCGCCAAAATCGCCATCAACCGTCAACGAATGGCCATGCTTTTTCAATTGGCGTTGCAAGGCATTGACGACAATGTTGTTATCGCCTTGGCGCACCGTGAGAACCAATTGCTCCCAAGTGTTGGGGCCAACCACGCCATCAGCGCTCAAGCCTTTGCTTGATTGGAAACTTTTGACAGTTGACAAGGTGCCTGAACCAAAATCGCCATCGACCGTCAAGCTATAGCCGCGTTGTTTCAACATTGCTTGCACGGTATAGACGTTATCGCCAGAATCACCGTTGCTGACGGTTGCCCAAGTGCGGGCTGCAACTCCCTGCGCCGCAGGGCCAAAACTTGCCAACATGACCAACGCCATGGTTAGGCCGCTGAACCAAAATGCCCACCGCTTGTGCATAATTGCTATCCTTCCTTGTGAATGCCACTAAAAAAGATCGGGAATGGGATTGTTTCAAGCTTGATTGTCGAAAAGCGCAATTCGTAGGTATACTATATGCAACCCTTCTTAAAAAATTCTAAAAATATTGTTATGTTTCTAAAAAATATCTTAAAGCTCTGCCAGTGATCCACTAGGAGGTTCCATGACGCAACAGCCTACAATCTTAGTGATTCAACCAGATCGAGCCTTGCAAGCCTTAATTGTGCGGGTCTTGAAAACCGCTAGTTTTCAGGTGTTACGCAGCGATAGTATTCAAGCAGCTCAACTCCTCGTCGAGCAAGAGGCGCTTGATTTGGTGGTGATCGATCAGTGGATTCCCGACCACGATGCGCTGGAGTTTTGTCGTAATCTTCGTGAGCATTCAAATTTGCCGTTGCTGATGGTGGGAGCCAGCAGCGATGCCTATATGCGGGGCATTGCGCTCGATCAAGGGATTGATGATTATGTGATTACACCGTTTCATGAAAGTGAATTTTTGGCTCGGGTGCGGGCCTTGTTGCGGCGTAGCCAACAAGCGACCCAGCAACAACAGCCGCAGTATACCGAATGTGGGGTGTTGCTGATCAATTGGCAGGATCAGCAGGTGCGCAAATATGGCGAATTAGTTCATCTTACCAAAACTGAATGGGCCTTGCTCAAATTATTTGTTCAATATCACGGCCAAGTTTTGACCCATCGCATGCTATTACAACAGGTTTGGGGCAAAAGCTATAGCGAAGATCGGGCTTATCTGCATGCCTATATTCGGCGTTTACGTGCCAAACTCGAAGACGACCCAACCAAACCTCAGCTAATTCACTCAGAATCGGGGATTGGCTATCGTTTTATGCGGATTGAAGCTCCTAGCCAAGCGCCGCAAGCTAATCCGACAAGCCTTGCCCATTTGCGCCTGCCCTACCCGATCGCTGCGCTGATTGGTCGCCAGCATGAATTAACCGCCTTACAAGAACTACTGAGCAAACCCGAAGCCCGATTAATCACGATCACGGGGATGGGTGGCTCAGGCAAAACCAGCATGGCTAGCTATATTGCCCAGCAGTTACATCAAACCCAGCAAATTCCCGTGGTATTTGTTGCGCTCGATACCATCAACGACCCCAATATGGTCGCCGCAAGTCTGGCTCGCGCCGCAGGATTACGCGACCACGGCGATGATCAGTCGCTTGAACGCTTGCAGGATTGGATTAGCAATCAAACCATGCTCTTCATTTTGGATAATTTTGAGCAAGTGTTGGGGGCAGCGCCGCAAGTCAGTCAATTACTTCAGCATTGCCCAAATTTGAAAATTGTGGTCACCAGCCGGATTGTTTTGGGGGTGTATGCTGAATATGAGTTTGTGTTGCCCCCACTCGGCTTGCCCGACCTACAACAAAGCCCACCACTTGAGCAAATTGCCGCCAGCCCAGCGGTTCAGCTATTTGTGCAGCGGGCGCAAGCGGTTGATAGTCAATTTCGCTTGACTGCTGAAAACGCTCCCATTGTGGCCGAAATTTGTGTGCGGCTTGATGGCTTGGCCTTGGCAATCGAACTAGCGGCAGTCCATAGTAAATTTTATCCGCCGAAGGTGATGTTGCAACGGCTCAACCAGCGGCTGGATTTTCTCTATCACAACAGCCCTGATCGAACGCAGCGCCAACATTCGCTGCGCGGGGCCATCGATTGGAGCTACGAACTGCTTGGCAGCTACGAACAAACAATTTTCCAAGGAATTAGTTTGTTCGATGGCAGTTTTACCCGTGAGGCGGCCCAAGCCTTGTGGCCCAACGACGAGCCAAGCCGGATCGAACGGGTTTTGCAGCATTTGGTCAACGCTAGTTTGTTGCAACGCGAAACCAGCAGCGATGGCCTAAGTTGGTTCGCCATGCTCGATACAATTCGTGAATATAGCTTGAGTAAATTGCCCAAAGGCGAGGCTCATTGGCTACAACAACAATTACTCGATTATTATGTTGAGTTGATGCAGCAAGCTGAACAAGCCTTTTTGGTGAGCAACCACACAGGCTGGATCAAACGGCTCGAGCGCGAACTGCCAACAATTCGCAGCATTCTCGCATGGGGCATTCAGCAAGAGTATAGCTTGGCAGTCTGGCAATTATGTGCGAGTTTTTGGCGCTTTTGGCACGAACAAGGCCATATCAGCGAAGGTCGCGAATGGCTCGCCAAAATCCAACACCTGCAACCAAGCACCATTCCCTTGGCGATACGCGATAAAGTACGGCTTGGAGCAGGCGTTTTGGCCTTTATCCAAGATGATTATGCGGCAGCCAATCAGGCTTTTGGTGAAGTGTTGGTCGAGCCACGCGCCGAACATCAACCCAAAGCAATCGCTCATGCATTAACTAACATCGGCATGGTTGCCTATTGGCAAGGGCGTTATGACGAAGCAATTCAGGCCTTAGAAGAAAGCTTACCTCTATTAAAAATGCTTGATGATCGCTATGGCATGGCCAGCAGTTTGCGCCATTTGGGCATGAGTCAGTTGGTACATCATGGCTCACGCAGTGCTTTGGCGCTGTTGGCCGAGAGTCTCAGCTTCTATCAAGAGCTTGGCAGCAAAAGTGGCATCGGCACCGCCATGGGGTTTTATGGCAGGGCTTTATTAATTTATGGCGATGATCACGAGGCTCAACAATGGCTCGAACAAAGCATCGCCATGCTTGAGCCATTGGGCAATTGGCCAGCGATGGCCCGCAGCCAAACCTTTTTGGGGCGAGTAGCCTTGGCCCAACGCCGTTATGCAGATGCTCAACAATTGCTCAGCCAAAGTTTAGCGACCCTTTATCGGGTTGGCGATCGCGAAGGCGTGGCCGCTTCAATCGAGGGTTTAGCGGTTTGGAGTGCACTCAACCAGCAGCCTGATCGAGCACACGCACTTTGGAGCGGCGCACATTGGCTACGTGAAGTAATTGGCGCACCAATTCCGCCTGCCGACTATCAGGCGCTACGCCGCATGTTACCCCAATCTTTCAGTTTTATTCAGCAAGCTCAAACGCCAAAATCACTGCGCCACTTGGTTGGCTGCGCCTTAGCCAGCGATTGTAACTCGTTGGGCTGCGATGAGCATGAGCAATAACATAATGTGCTCTAATGATACTGGTACAATAGTTTCAACATTGTTCACAACGACTCAGCAGAAATAAATTAATGCGCAGAAGTGCAATCTCCCGATCTCCAAGCTATAAGGAATAAGCATGACCCGTCAACTACCGCGACAGCTTGAAGCGTATCGCGATTTATTGAATGAAACTGAACTAAATCAACTGCTTGAAAGTATCAATCAGCCTTTGCCCAGTGGTTTGCGCACCAATCCGCTCAAGGCAAGTGTGAATGCCCCTCAAGCATGGCAACAACAGTATGGATGGCAACTTGAGCAAGTGCCATTTTGCCAAACAGGCTGGCAATTGCGCAACGAGGTTGGCAATTTAAGCCGCACCGTCGAGCATCAAATGGGCCATTACTACATCCAAGATGCTGCATCCATGTTGCCCGTCGAGCTTTTTGAATTGCAACCTGAGGCTGAACCCAGCGTGCTGGATTTGACTGCCGCGCCTGGAGGCAAAACCACTCATATTATTTCGCAGTTTGAAGATCGTGGGCTGGTAGTTGCCAATGACAGCAATTTACAACGCATCGCCGGCCTCAAAGGCAACATCCAACGCTGGGGTAGCACCTCGGCGGTCATCACCAACCAACCAGGTGAACGTATGGGCCGTTGGTTGCCTGAACAATTTGATTATGTCTTGTTGGATGCGCCGTGTAGCGGTGAAGCGCTCCGTACCAGCGAACGCCATACCAGCCGTCTGGTTTCGAGCCATGAACGCAACACCCTGCAACAACGCCAAATTAAGTTGCTTGAAAGTGCCTTGCAAGCGGCCCGACCCAACGGCCATGTGGTTTACTCGACCTGTAGCCTTGCGCCAGAAGAAGATGAAGCTGTGCTCGATGCGCTGCTCAAGCGCTATCCCGAGCAAATTCAAATTATGTCAATTCCAGCCAATGTACCAATTGAAGCACCTGGCTTGTTGGCGGCAGGCTCGCAAAATTACGACCCAAGCATCGCCAATGCTTTGCGCTTGTGGCCGCATCTCTACAACACCGCCGGATTTTTCGCTGCGCTGATCGTCAAGCGCGATCAGATTGCCACACCCAACCTTGAGCGACCGCAACAAACCCTCGCCAAAGCTGGCTATAAAGCCGTCACAAATGAGGAACAGCGCCAAATTCTGGATACATTGCACGCTGTTTATGGCTTTGATTTGCGCCAAATCTTAACAACCAAAGGCCTTAGTTTATGGCGCAACGGCAAAACAATTCAGGCGATTCCTGAGCGCTGGCTAAGCAATTTTGAGCAATTTCCCTTTGTCAGTGCGGGGATTCAGGTTGGCAAACTATCGCGGCATGGTTTTCAGCCAGCCCACGATTTAGCCTCGCGTTACGCCGAGCAATTCAGCCAGCAACAGCTAACAATCAGCGATCAGCAGCTTGACGATTGGCTAGCACGGCGCGATTTAGTGATTAAAACCAGCCAATATCCTAATGGCAGCGTCGTGGTAGTGCGTGATCAACAGCAACGTTACCTTGGTTTAGGCCAAATCGACGGCAACAGCTTGGAAAATTTGCTGCCACATTGGCAATAACCAGAGGGTTCAGGGGTTAGGGGTCAGAGGTTAGGGGTCAGAAGGGCTGAAACCACGAAGAACACGAAGAGCGCGAAGGGTCTGGGTTTACGTTGTTTATGTATGAACCTTGCTCCTTGACACCGTTGCGATAAAAGCTAACTTCTGGCAACTAAAGTTCCAGTCCCTGACCCCTGCCCCCTAATCCCTGAACCCTCTAGCCAAACTGTTTCCAATGGCCCTCGGAAATCACCTCAACCTGACCATCGACAACCTGCATCGCCGTTTGATCATCGATCGCATAGGCTGGCTCAGCGATACTAGCAGCCCATTTTTCAGCATTAGCCAGTATGTTATGCGGCAGGTCTGGGTGATCAAGGTGCGGAAATATCGAAAAATTGACCATGCCCAGTGTGCGATCGCCGCCTGTTGGTGGTCGCCAACCTACAAAGTACTCGCCAATGCGTGGCGTTAGCACCATGCTGCCAGCACTCAAGCCTACATAGACCAGATTGCTCAGGCTCGGCAAAAGCTCAGCCAAGCCCGATTGCTGCATCCAATAACCCAGATAGAGCGGATCACCACCGCCAACCAGCAGCACATCACATTGCTGGACGACCGGAACCCAGCGTGATCGATCAATACTGGGCAGTGCCGTCAATTCCAAAACCCCCAAAGATTTCCAGCCTAACTCGCACATCGGTGTTTGTGGTTCATTGCCGCTGATAAAGCGCCAAGCACTATCGATGCCATTTGAATTAGCATAACTGGCGGTTGGGATACAGAGGGCATTGCATTGGTCAATTGGTTTACCGAGCAGCTTCACCAATGTGGCGTGAATACTTGGATTGGTAATTCCAGCCGAGGTCAGCAGATACTTCATCAAGGTTACTCCTACCAAATTTCATCGATTAGCTTTGTATAAAATAGCTCATTTGTTCGATTATATAAGCCCTGTCAAGCTCAAGCAAACATGGCTATTGATTGATCCGCGAAGAGCACAAAGAGCAGGAAGGGCGTAACCGCGAAGTGCACGAAGGGGCTCTGCTTTCACGTTCTTCATGTATTGTACCCTGATGCCTCGCCCCTGATCCCTGACCCCTCGAATCGTCTGCGCCAAAGCCCCAATGTTGCTCGCTGAAATGCCTAGACATTTATTTGACAAACAGCGATCAGCCGTCTACAATTAACACTTTGTTGATACTTGATATCAATAATCAGATAGAAAGGTTTGGCAATGCGGCGTTTAACTCAGCTTTTGGGGCTGATTCTAATAATACAAAGCTTAGTGGCGTGTGGTACATCCAGTGAAACACCTCAAACAACAACTTCAACCAGCAATTCAAATGGCGAATTACGAATTGGCACGGGCATCAATTTGCCAGCCAGCCTTGATGTAGCTCAAGGCTCGAACGGCTACAATATGCTGACATATGGAGCAGGCGAAACCTTGATGCGTTTTACGCCCAACAATCAGCTAGAACCATGGTTAGCTGAAAGCGTTACCGCGCTTGATTCAAACACCTGGCAAATCAAATTGCGCCAAGGTATTCGCTTTCACGATGGCAGCGAACTCAAGGCCAACGATGTGCTTAATTCATTCAACAGCAGTTGGCAAAACCTTAGTGGCGCTAAAAATTTCATTCCTGCGGATACCAAAGTCAGCGTGGTTGATGATTACATTCTGACCTTAACCACCAGCCAAGCCGAGGGCAGCATTCCCTATAGCTTGACCAACTGGAATTTCGTAATCCATAAGCCTGAGGTCAATGGCATTTCGATTTTAACAGGTATGTATCAGCCAATCAGCCTTGAAAAAGATCAAGAGTTGGTGCTCGAACGTTTTGCCAATTATTGGGATGGTCAGGCAGGGCTGAAAAAAATCAGCGTCAAGAAAATTCCCGATGCCAATGCTCGTGCGTTGGCTTTACAAAGCGGCGATTTGGATCTCCTGACCAATGTTTCGCCCGATGTTGCCCGTGGATTACCCGCCGACATTGAGATTCAGAGCGTGGCTGGCACTCGCATGCATTATGTTATGTTGGATAGTGCCCATCCACCATTTGATGATCGACTGGTGCGTCAAGCCATGGCCCTAGCGATTGATCGTCAAGCCTTATTGCAAGCGACGCTGGATGGCCAAGGGGCAGTCGCCACCAATCTTTATCCAGCAACGGTGGGAATTGAGCTGGTTGAGGCCCAAATTTTTGACCCAGCCCAAGCGGCGAGTTTGCTTGATCAAGCAGGTTGGGCGGTGGGCAGCGACGGTATGCGTAGCAAAAATGGTCAGCCGCTGGCCTTTACCTTGCACAGCTACCCTGGCCGCGCCGAACTAACCTTGATGGCGATCGCAATTCAAGCCCAACTCCAAACCCTTGGGATCAAAGTCGAAGTAAACGAAGTTGCTGATATTGGCGAAGTGCTCGAAAAAGGCAATTTCCATGCCAGCATGTATTCAATAGGAACCTCGAGCGACCCCCAATATACGGTTGGCATTACCTTAGTTGCAGGCGCGGCCTACAATTATGCTGGCTATAACAATCCAGCGATTGAAAGTGCCTTTGCTGAACTGCGAGCCGAGCAAGACCCAAGCAAACGAATTGCGATTGCCAAACGCATCCAAACCGAGGTCAAAAATGATCCAACCAACCTTTATTTGACCAGTCCACCGCTGATCAGCGCCTATCGCAAGGGCAGCATTAGTGGCTATGTGCCCAATCCCAACGATGTCTATTTGATTACCAAGGATTTGAAACTTAATCAATGAGCATTCCGTTGCCGCAATTTGCAGGGCGCTTGCTCAGCGGGCTGCTAGTGTTGTGGATGGTCAGCATGCTGGCATTTCTGATCATCCATATGGCCCCCGGTGATCCAGCTCGAATGTTGTTGAGCGCCAGCGGCCTTGATGCGCCGCCCGCCGAAGCTGTGGCGCAAAAACGGCGTGAGCTAGGGCTTAATCGTCCACTGCTCAGCCAATATGCCAGCTGGATTGGCGGAGTAGTACAGGGCGATTTTGGGGTCAGCTATCGTTCGGGCAAGCCAGTTTGGCTGATGTATCGCGAACGTCTGCCCGCCACCTTACTAATGGCGGGCTTGGCGCTCACAGTTTCGCTGAGCATTGCCATTCCCTTGGGATTGATCAGCGCGATCAAGCGCCATAGTTTGTTGGATCATGCGGCGCAATTTTTGGCCGTGATTGGTGCGGCAATTCCTGGCTTTTGGATTGCGCTGGTGTTGATTTTGGTGTTTGCAGCCAAATTACGCTGGTTGCCAGCCCTGGGCAGTGCCACATTTAAAGGCATGTTATTGCCAGCCATCGTTTTAGCCTTGCCAAATATTGCCCTCACATCACGCTTGATACGGGCGACCACCCTCGATGTGCTTAATCAACAGTATATCGTGACGGCCCGAGCCAAAGGACGCTCCGAATATGGCTTATTGTTTGGGCATGCGCTTCCTAATATTGCAGCCAGCTTAATCACCCCAATCAGCCTAGAATTGGCCTTTTTGCTAACTGGCACGGTGATTATCGAAACTGTATTTGCCTATCCTGGGGTTGGGCGAATGGCGGTCGAGGCAGCCTTAGTGGGCGATATGCCAGTTTTGGGCTTGGCAGTGTTGATCGCAGGGGGAATGTATGTTATCGCTAACTGGTGCGCTGACCTCGGCATGGCAGCGCTTGACCCACGGCTCCGTCAAAACACCGCCAATTGAGCAGGCTGAGCAACGTGCCAAACCACAGCTGAGCCACATCGGAAAATTAGCCGCTGGCGGATTGTTGTGTATGCTGATAGCGGTGATCGTTGGCCCATGGCTCTGGCAGGTTGATCCGCTAGCGCAGAATATTGGGCAGCGCCTAGCCTCGCCATCAGTGAGCCATCCCTTTGGCACCGACCAATTTGGCCGTGATGTGCTCGCACGAATTTTGGTTGGCGGACGTTGGTCGTTGTTTGGAGCAGGCTTCGTGTGCCTTGGTACAAGCTGTTTGGGCTTGGGCTTGGGGGCATGCTGTGCCTTGGGGCCACGCTGGCTGGATTATCTACTGAGTCGGATTACCGAAACCTTTCAAGCCATTCCACCAGTGTTGCTGGCCCTTGCCTTGAGCGCAATTCTCTCGCGTTCGTTTAGCAATTTATTGCTGGCGCTGATTTTGACCAACTGGACGTGGTATGCCCGCATGTATCGCGCCTTGATCCTCAAAGAATTAGCAATGCCCTACATTGAAGGTGCGCAAGCAATTGGCGTAAAACCACTGGCGATTTTGCTGCGCCATGTGCTACCCAACCTGTTTGGGGCGATGGTTGTGATTGCCACAACCAACTTTGGCAGCGTGATTTTGAATCTGTCAGCCTTATCGTTTATTGGCTTTGGCCTGAATCCGCCAACCCCTGAATGGGGCAATTTGATCAACGAATCACGGGCATTTTTTCAACGCGAACCACGGCTGATGATCATTCCAGGCCTGTGTATTGCCACAACCGTGCTATGGCTCAACTTGCTTGGCAATGCCCTGCGCGATCGTTTGGATCGCTATCAAGGGATCAGGGATTAGCTGTCAGAAGTCTGGAGTTTTTAACCCAGCGGTGCAGAGCAGATTTAGGAATAAGGGGCCAGCGATCAGGAGTCATGATTGATGCTTGGACTCGGTAATTTAAAGCTGACCCCTCATCCCCGAATCCTGACCCCTTATTCCTTGGTGGATCTAGCGTTCATCCTTCATACGAATTTTCTGATAGACCTGAATCGCACTTTGGGTCACAGCCGCAGTGCTTTGACCAGGAAAAGTGCTATCCCCCACCAACCACAAGCCGTTAATGCGTGCCGCTTGTGGCCCTAAACTAAGCAAGCCCGAAATCGAACGCCATTGCGGCAAGCCGCCCACCATACCGCGTTTGCGCTGGGTGTAGCGGGCAAACGAAACCGGCGTACCAATTTGTTGATAGCGAATATGGTGGCGAATTGCGGGCATTGCTAACGTCACGGTATCCAGCATGCGCTCGGCCATCGCTATCTTTTCGACGCGATAGCGAGCTGGGTCAGTTTGTCGCCAATGCCACCAGCGTCCAACATCAGTATGGGTTGAAATGGTCATTGCTCGTTGGCCAGCGGGCGCACGCGAACTATCATCAGCTGGATGCAACGAAATAAACACACTATTGGCCTCGCCAAGAGCTTGATCGTAGTTGGCAATAATTTGATGATGTTCAGCTAAGCCTTGGGGAATTGCTGCTTCGTCGATGCCCAAATAGAGCGTTGCCGCGCCCCAACCTTGCGGTACAGCCTTGATCGTTCGACGGAGCATCCAACTTGGTGGCTGATCGATCAGCTCAGCTAAATCCCAAACCGTCGTATTAGCAATCACCTGCTTTGCCCGAAACCGCTCGCCCTGCTCAGTGGTTACCCCAACCACTTGCCCACGATCGGTCTGAATTTGGCTTACTTTTTGGCGATAGCGAATCTCGCCGCCAACCTTGAGCAAAGCTTGTTCGAGGGTTTTGGCTAAATTCCATGCGCCGCCCTCAACATAGTATGTACCAATCCGCGCCAAATCGAGTGCCACCGCCCCGTAGAGCCAAGCACATTCGGCATGGCTACTTTGGGCGCTAATCAACAATTGACCATCAATAAATGCGCGAATCCGCCGATCATCAACCTTATGTCGATTGAGCGCATGCTTGACGGTGCGCGGCAGGGCTGGCAACAAATTCAGCATCTCAGGCCGAATTGTAGTTGCCAATTGACCAAGATCGGCCAACGATTCGGGCGGCATTGGCGGCATGCGGCCAGCAAAGCGCCAAGCAACCTCGGCCAAACGCTCTTGCTCACGCCAAAATTGCTCAGCTTCCCATGCTTGGCTGGGGCAAAGCCGCTGGCGCTCGGCGATCCAGCGCTCATCACCCCAACGGGTCACCCGCAGATCGGGCAACCACACTTGCATAGCTGGATTGAGTGGGCGAATTGGCCAGGTTAAGCCTAATTTTTGCCCAAGCCAATAATGCGCACCACCAGGCCGAAAGCCAGCAAAGACGGTTGCGCCAACATCAAAAATATAGTGTTCGCCATTTGGGCGTTTACGTTGATAGGAAGAAGCACAGCCACCAGGCTCGATATGCGCCTCTAGCACGAGAACTCGGTAGCCATCGTTGGCCAAGAGGGCGGCAGCAGACAAGCCTGCGATGCCTGCACCAATCACAATCAGATCATATTCCATCGCCAATTCCCCACTGAGATCGAACAGGCTATGCTACGTGGGGAACCAGCGCTTGGTTTAATAAATGTCCCAAATCGCTTCGCCGCGCAAAATCCGCACAATATAATCAGGGAAGGTTTTAACTGAAACCGGTTTCGCGACAAAGCCATCAAAGCCTGCTAAACGCATACGTTCAACATCTTCGCGGCTGCTATAGGCCGACATAGCCACAATTTTGGTGCGCTTAAAATCGGGTAATACGTGTAACTTTTGCAGCACCATATAACCATTCTCTCGCGGGATGCGAATATCCAGCAAAATTAAGTCGAGCATGCCAAGGGAGGGATTTTGTTGAACTTGCGGCGAACTCAACCAATTGAAAAAGGCCTCGCCCGAGGCACGAGCGTTACAATAGGCCACATTAACTCGTTCACGCAGCAGCAACAACGCCAAATCCATGCTATCTGCATTATCTTCAATCACCATAACTTTGGCCTGAGCTGGAGCGACGATGGTTGGTTTGGGCCGAAAAGCAGCGCCTACCATGTGAGAACCTCCGAATGGATTGGTTATTTGTCGCATGGCATCATTAACTCAGCTAGCATAAATCATAGGTGATGCCATATCCCCCCAAAGTGGAATTTTTCACACTACTATCTACTCCCTTGGGGTTAAATTTGCCTCAAAATCAGCAATAAATCAAGAGCCTAGGGTAAAATGGGGACTTTTAGGCTAGGTCGAATGATAGAGAATGGGTATGGATTACAACACGGTTATAGCTGAGCAAGGCCTAGATCGCAACGCAACCAATGGCTGGTGCGTAGCAAAACCGCCCTTGCAAACCACACCCAACGGTTACTAGGAGGATTGGATGCACGATACTATGACTAGCACAACACTCTATGCTGCCTGCTTTGAAAAAGATTCGCTGGCTCAGCACGAGGCCTATACCACACTTTGGAATATGCTCTATCGTGTGGCCTATGCCATGCTCCACGAATACCCCGATGGCGATGCAATTACCACCGATTGCACCCAAAAAGCCTTGATCAAAATTCATCGCAACATCGAGCAATGCCAAAATCCGGCCACGTTTCGCGAATGGTGTATGCAAATTGTGCGGCGCACCGTGCTTGATGAATTGCGCCGACCAGAACATCGCCGCCGCGCTAGCATGCCCGATGCTGAACACGGCCCATGGGTTGCCCCAATCGAAACCTTGCAACTTGATGATCTCCGCGCTATCTTAAACGAGGTGATCGAGGAAGGGCCGCTCAGCGCCCGTTCGCGGCGCGTGGTGGTTGGGCGCTATTTCAGTGAGCAAAATGATGATATTTTGGCCCAAACTGAAAGCGAATTGGCCCAAAAGCCTGTCTTGGCTTCGCATATTCAAGTAACTCGCGCCAAAAATTTAGCAGCCTTACGCCGCGATCCTGCATTAATCGCTCGTTTACGCGAATTTGTTGAAGAAGGATAGGTCAGGGCGCTTGCATGCGTCTCCATGCTGAAGCCGCTGATTAGTTGTAGTAGGAATGTTCTATGAATCAAGCAAACTGGAGCCAGAATGCCATGCAGCATTTGGTAAAAACCTTGGTCGTACCAGTTGATCAGCACGCATGCGAGACATGCTGCGATCAACTGGCCATCTATGCTGAGCGCAACCAACGGATTGCCCAACAACACTTGCCACCCGCCATCCAACACCATTTAGATGCATGTGTTGGTTGCTCAGAGTATTTCGCGGCACTTGATCGCTCATTTACCGCTGTTGTTGGCGATCTGCCTGTGCCTCAGCCCGATTTGAGCTTTTTGAATCAAGCGCCAAGTTGGTATAAAAAAGTGGCTGCGGCGCTCGCTATGGTCGGCAACCATATCCAAATTAGCCTTAACCAAAGCTTGTTGGATGGCTTCGCCGCCTTACAACCAGCCCAACCAGCCCTACGCGGTGAAAACACCCAACCGTTGCAGTTGACTTTCACGCCGAGCATTCAGCCCTTGCGCGAAATCAATTTGGCAATTTATCCGGCAGAGGCTAACCTTTGCCGTGTGCGGGTGCAAGTGCAGCTTCACGACCGTGAATGGCCCGATTTGGCCAATATCAATGTCCATTTGATCGCTCCCTCAGGCCGCCGTAGCACCGAAACCGATGTTTGGGGCGAGGCTGTGTTTGGCGAGGTTCAAGAAGCTGATGTGGCTGGCCTAACGGTAGAAATCGAGTTGCCAACTCCAATTAACTGATAGCCCGCCCAATAATGCGGATCGGCGAACGGGTACTCTGTCTGCTGGCTTGGAGCAAGCGGCATAGTTACCTGTGCTTGAGGCATGCTGCGAATCTGTTGCACTGCTTGGAGTAATGCCTCGGCGGGAGCAGCCCCAATTTGTAAGGCTTGATAAAACAGCTTCATCAATACCGCACTGGCCACATCATCAACCGGCCACAGTGTAACCAACACTGCCCGTGCACCAACTGCTAAAAATGCCCGCACCAAACCAAATGGCTCGTCGCCACGCACAATTTCGCTCACACCGCTTTGGCAAGCACTCAGCACCACCAAATCAGCGGCCAATTGCCAGGTCGTTAATATTTCCAAGGCCGAGACGGTTTGCTCAGGGCCAAATTGCAGCCACGAAGCCAAGGGTTGGTCGAGCACAAATACGCCATGGCAGGCAATATGCACAATTCGATACTTACCAAGCTCTTGTTGAATATTTGGTGCTGGCAATGGATAATGCTGACCACCTAGTGCCTGAACCGCTGCTTCGGCCTCGGCATGGGTATGTACCAAAGCTGGTTCAACCCCACCAGCATAACTTAATGCCACACAAGCCTCGGTCGCTTGGCTCGGCAGGCGTTGGCTCAATTGCAAATAGCTGGCAGCGCTTGGAATGGTAGTCAATGGCAGATCAAGTTGAAGTTCACCCAGCAACAGGGCATTCCAAGGCACATGATGCAAGGCTCCATGCGGCACGATAATCACCTGTTGAGCTTGTTGTAAGCAGGCTTGGGCTGGCAAGAGCAAACGTTGCTGCAAGCGCTGTAGAATTGCCGGGCGCAAAAAGCGTCGTCCATCACACTGAAATGGTGAGGTCGCCAAGAGAATATTGGGGTCGATTTGGCAATTGAAGGCTTGAGCTTGCTCGGCGGTAATTGCAAATAGCCAGGTTGCTGCGGGCTGAATTAACAAACTGCGCAAGGCTTTGGCACTCGCAGGCAAGGCCGCCAACAAACTGGCCTCAGGCCCAACCGCACCAATCGTCATATAATCGAGCATAAGGCTGCCTTGCGCCAAGCTTTGTTGCAACGCACTCAGGCTGGGAATTGTGCCAATTGTTTGGTTGGTTTGGCCGTTACGGGCCAGCAAATCGTTGAGTGCGCGGGCACGGGCTTTTTCGGCCATCACAAAGGCAGCTTCAACCTTGGATTGAGCTAGATAGGCTACCACTGCCCCTTCGTAGACCTGTTGCCAGCGCCCCATCAAACTAATTTGCAAGCTTTCGGCCAAAATAGGCGCACGCATCGCCTCGATGAGTTCAATTGCTTGCAGATAATGCTGCTCAGCTTGCTGATGATCGTTGCGAGCAGCCGCAACTTGACCCAAACGAAACCAAACCAAAGCAGCAATTTCTTGGCGCTCAACGCTTTCCACCAGATCGAGCGCTTGGCGATAGGCGCTTTCAGCTTGCTCGAACATGCCTTCAACATGCCACGCCAAACCATAATTCAAATAGGCATCGATGTGATAAACCCGACTGCTCATTTGAGCTAGGGCTTGCTCAAAATGCTCGCGAGCAGCTTGATATTGGCCCTGCAACAAGGCTAATTCGCCTAAATTATTGGCGATGCGCCCCAGAAAATCAGTGGCATTTTCGGCTTGCAAAATCGCTTCGGCCTGCTCAAAATGGCTCAAAGCCTGCGCCCAATTACCACGATCACGCGCCAACAAACCAAGATTGATCAATACTAAGGCTTGAGGATAAAGCAGATTTTGGGCTTGCAAGGTTGCTAAACTGCTATTCAAGCAACGCTCAGCAGCACGATATTCTTGCAGGTGGTAGCGCAAACTACCTTCGTTTAGCAGCACATAGGCTTGGCGCACCGGATCAGATTGGGCTTCCCACAGCGCAAAACTGGCTTGATAATTGGCTAAAGCCCGATCATAATGGCCACTGTAGCGGGCAAAGGTGGCATCGGAGTTGAGCGCACGACCCCGAATCATCGGCTCCAAATCTGGTTGCGCCAATAATTGGCTGAGCAACGTACATGCCTCTGCATATTGATCACGCAGGCCAGCGGCGAGGCCACGGTAATACTCCAACAGTTGACGATCGGCCTTGGTTGGCGCTAAATCAGTCGGAATTTGATAGACCACATCGGCCAGTTCATGGGGTGCTTGACGAATCAGTAACTCGGCAAACGTTCGTAAATCGGCAAATAAACGCGTGGCGAGCGCTGGTTGTTTTTCACTCAACATTAACTCAGCAGCAATTAATTGCTGATACGCAACGCGGATGCTGGCCGAATCGAATTGCGCTTGCAGCTGTTCGCGACGCTCGGCAGGCAAACTCAATCCATCGGCGGTAGCTTGCACCCAACCAGCGGCTTGGAGTTGCCCAACGCTTGGAGCAGTGGGAGCAAGCAGCGGCCATAATTCAGGATCAAATGGATCAAACACCAAAAGCACTGCAAGATAGGTTGAATCGGCATCAAAGGCAGTCATGGCAACCTCCTAGGGAAAGAATTAAGCCGTCGGCACGTCATTAATATGCAACGATTGATTTGTTTGGAACGCTCTTTTCAGAATTATCTTAAGGAGTCGAGTGTATGTTTTGGCGCAAAATAAGTTTCATTCTCATTAGCAGTTTATGTTTGATTACCTTAATATTGCCAACCAAACCAAAGCAAGCTAACGCCAACAGCGATTTTCAAAATCTGCATTTAATTGTTTCGATCGAATGGCAGCCAGGCCAACAAGATGCATTACGGCAAGCAAATGGCAACACCTGCGCCGCCTTTACTCAAGCATCGCTGCAAGATATCTTAACCACGGCCTTGCAAGAAACCAGCCAAACCCTGTATCAAGCCACTGATGGCCAAGTCTGGGTGGAGCAATACTCGGTTTACACCAACGGCGAACATTGGAATGATGCCGATATTCGGATTTTGGCCAACAACGATTATCGGCCAACCGCGTTTCTAGGCGGCTTTGAAAAAAGTATTCGCACAATCGAAACCCATGATGGCAAAGTTCATTTTGTGCCAGCAGCGATTATGCTGGGTCGCTTATGGAATGGTATCAATGCCCGTTGTGGCTATTGGTCGGAATTAACCGGCAGCCAAACCATGAGCCATGAATTGGGTCACCATATTTTGGGCTTGCACGATGGCTATGCACCCGATGCTGCTAGTGCCAATTATACCTATTGTAGTTCAACCAGTAACGACCTTAGTGCTGAGTTGCCTCACGACCGTATGAGCCACAATTCACTGATGTCGTATCACTATAGCGCCAGCAAATTGCGTGGCAATGCAGCCCAGCATTACCATTGTGATAATACGCCCCAAACCTTGATGTATGCCATGGATGATTGGAAAACGATTCAAACGCTCTATGGTTTAGTGCCGAGCAATCAGCCAAGCGTGCTTGCCCACAATGGTGCGGCAAGCGTCAAATTTATGCCCGCCAACACGAAGGGCAACACCAGTTTGGTACAATTTAGTGGCTTGAATGAGACTCAAGCAATGGGTTTTAGCATCAAAGGTGCTCCCAATAAACCCACACGGGTTATCAATCAAGGCTTGTTGAGTGAGGGTCAACAAGAAGCATGGTATGGCATCAACTTTAGCGATAATGATCGGGCGATTATCCTAGCCCGCGATTGGAACACCAATTCGGTTGCTTCAATTAGCCAAGCGAAGAGCGTTCTAAGCCCAACCAGCAGTTTTACATTAAGCAATCAACGTTGGGTTGCTGATCTGCAAGTCAAGCCAAAACTCAATAGTACAAGCACGCTGCCCGAAATTAATGCGATTGAAATTCAAGGCAAAGAATGTGGTGCAGTTCGCGGCAAAAAGGTTAATCTATCGTTTTGTCCGGCTGGGGGCAATTGTCGCATGGTAGAAAATATTGATATTAGTAGCAGTCGCACATTTGCTGCAACCTTCGAATTAACCGCTGCTGAAATCGCTGGCTTGGCCAGCCATCACAACTATCTGTATGCCTATAGCAGCGAGTATCAAACCCCAGTTGCAACCTGGTATCAAATTGCTGGTGGCTTTGGGCCGGCGACTGCCGAAATCCATGCGCCACTGGCTGATGGCAATGTTGGCCTAGATCTCCAAGCTGGCGCAGCGGCTGATGTCAATGGTTTCACGCTTGAAGTCTATCAACCAGCGCCATTGTGTACCAACTACAACAATTTGCCCAACTATACGATCAAACAATGGCCAACCTTGATTCAGCCTTATATGATTCGCGATAAGCGGCTGTTGGCTTGGTATAGCAATCATCCACCGCTATATGCCCAACTCAGCTATGATCCAAGCTTGTATCGCGGTGGCATTCCAACCGTGCTGGTCTATAATCCAGCTAACCCAACCGCTGGCTGGAGTGTTGTGCCGATTGTCGCGCTCAGCCCTGAGTTAGGCTATTTGACCGTCGATCTGCGAACCTATACCAGCCAAGGCTTGGTGTATGCCTTAGCCGAATAAACATAAAAAGGCCGTGGGTTCGCACTAAACCCACGGCCTTGCTTAATTACTTAGCTCTTGGCGGTTTCCAAACGCTTAGCGCGAATCAACGAAGCACCAATCGCCGTTGCGATAATCGCAGCCACCACACCCAGTGAGATTCCCGAAGGAATTTTGAAAGCAGTTTCAACTAAGAGCATCTTGACACCCACAAAGCTGAGCACAAAGGCCAAACCAAGCTTAAGATAATGGAACTT
This sequence comes from Herpetosiphon gulosus, assembly GCF_039545135.1. NCBI lineage: Bacteria > Bacillati > Chloroflexota > Chloroflexia > Herpetosiphonales > Herpetosiphonaceae > Herpetosiphon > Herpetosiphon gulosus. The sequence goes on from NZ_BAABRU010000006.1 coordinate 43,689, forward strand.
ATGCACCATCCCAGCCAGTACAAAGTACAGCGAACGCAAGCCCAAAATCGCAAATACATTGGCGGTATAGACCAAAAACGGCTCTTGGGTCACTGCAAAGATCGCTGGAATCGAATCGACAGCAAAAATCAAGTCAGTCGCTTCAATCATCAACAGCACCAAGAACAACGGGGTTGCCATCAACACGCCAGCTTTGCGCACAAAGAATTTATCGTTCTCATACTCATCGGTTACTGGCATCAAACGGCGGAACGTTCGCACCAAAATATTGTTCTTAGGATCAAGCGTTTGTTCTTGGTGGAAAGCCATCTTAATCCCAGTGACAATCAAGAATGCGCCGAAGATGTAGATAATCCAGTGGAATTCACGAATTAAGGCTGCCCCAGCGCCAATCATGATCCCGCGCATCACCAACGCCCCCAATACACCCCAGAACAAAACGCGATGTTGATATTGGGCGGGTACAGCAAAGCTACCGAAAATCAGCACAAATACAAAGATGTTGTCGATACTGAGCGATTTTTCAATCAGGTAGCCCGTCATAAAGGCGAGTGCGGCTTCGCTATTGGTATAGCTGCTTTGGGGCACGAGTTGCTGCCAAAAGAGGTAAATCCCCAGGTTGAAGATCGCGGCTAGGCCTATCCAGGCGACACTCCACAAGGTGGCTTCTTTGATTGAAACCACATGCGCTGAACGGTGAAACACGCCGAGGTCGAGCGCCAACATGGCCAAAACAAAGACATTAAAGCCGATCCACATCCAAACGATGGTATCCATTGTTGCATTGCCTCCTGCAAAGGCCGTGGTTGGTCACACAAAAAAACCAACACGGCTTATATCAAAGCCAATGTTGGTCTGACCAAAATACGCAATACGTATTGTTTGCAACCGAGAATTGCTTCTGGATTGACGATTGCAAACCCTGTCGATGCAGGTGGCTACTCCCCAACGGAACGTATGGATATATAGTATCAATAGTTTTTAGTTTGTCAAGAGGGTTTGTGATGTTAGTTAAGCAAATTGATTAGTAATAATCGGCCTTTAGGCTTAATTCAATCTGGTAAGCAAATGCTATAGTAATGCATGGTTGATTGATGAGGGAGCAGCAAGAATGGGTATTCGACTATATTTTTATCTTGCGCCATCTGAAGGGCTTAGCGCACTTATTCTCGAACACATTGAACTGTTTGTAGTTTGGTTTGAAGATCTTCACCTAGAATATCCTGACGAGTTTCCAGAAGATGTTTTGGTGTCTGCCAAGAAGATAGAGCACGATGGTATAGTCGCACTCCAGGCGCAAACAGTCCAACAAGCAGCCCTCATTGATAACTTTGTTATGTATTTTTGTGTTGACTTTGATAATAGTTATCAAATTCTAAAATCGGCCAGCGAAAGTTGGATTAAAAGCTACCACTATATAGAATGTCGCCCTTGGCTTGAGGTGCATTGTTCACCAGCCTTTGAAACACTATGGATATTTATGCTCAAAGGGCGTGGGATTGAACGCGATTCCTCGCTATTGCCATTTGAACACGAACCACATGAGCGTGGCAGCATTGCCTATTGGACACCACAAGAATGTACAGAAATGCTCAACGACCGACGACCATTGACGATACCCGAAGCAGAGCCAATTTTTTGCGTGCGAATCGTCCGCGAAGCACTACAAACGGCAGTCGATCAACAAGCATCAATAGTTATTCTTGTGAATTAGCGAATTATGATCAAAGCGTTTCGCAAAGCACCATGGCCTCGCGAAACGCTGCTTGGCAAGATCAACAATCTAGGCGATATTTAAACCACGACGATTCAGCTGTTCAACGACTGCGGCAAGCAATTTCAGTGGTTGCAGGCCACCAACAAACAAAACCTCACCAGTAAACAAGGCAATCGGATATGGCCAGTCTTCTTCAGCAAAATAATTAAGTTGATCGACATGCTGCTGCTGAATCGCCGGATCATCAAGATCATAATAGATCACCTTCACACGCTCGCCAACCAAACGGGCTAATGAAAGCGCAACAGTATTAGCAACCTTCAACGAAGGCATGCGCGGGCCTCAGCCATAGCCACAGGTTGCATCACCTGCGTGGCCAAAAATTTCTAATTGCAATTGATCGATCATTGCACAATTGCGCTACGAGTCATTTGCTGCAAAATTGCCTGATTGGCAGCGAACCCTGATTCAGGCACAAAGCCAATAATAACTCCTAAACTACCACCAGGCCCAGGCTTAACCGTGACAAACGCTTGAATTTTAGCTTCCTGACCACGCACGACCCGCACAAACTTAACCGTGCCTTCCGAGGCATTGATTGCATATTCGCGTTGGGTATTCGGCGCGGCCAAAAGATTAAAGGTTTCTTCAATCGCTGCTTGAATGCCAGCAGCATCATTGGTTTTACCAATAACCTTGCTTGCCAAAATCCCTTGCTCACCGTCAACTGCGGTCGAGAAAAAGACCGCAAGATCAGAGCCAATCACATATTCTGTCCAAGCTTGAGGGTGCGACACGCTAATATTGGTGTTGCTGTTACGGGTTAATATGATACTACTCGGATCAATTGGCGCAGTTGGTAAATCGACTGGGCCGGCTGGTACGGCAGTCGCGTCGGCAACAATTGGCGGCGGGGCAGTTGGTTCAGTCACGGTCGTGGCTAAAACCCAGCCATTTGTGCCAAGTTCGGCAGCAGGTAAATCCATATTAGCCCGCTCAAACAGTCGCACATTCCACCAAAGTACACCATCAACCTCGCGTGATTCGATATATTGCAGGCTATCGTTAGGGTTGATATTACCCTTCGATTGCGAGCGTTCATTCGGCTCAAAGCGCAATTCTGTGGTAGCCAACGAGCGACCAAGCGGTAGATTTGGGGTAGCCGTTGGAATCGCCGCTTGGGTTGCTTGGATGGCCCGTTGGGTGGCACGCGCAAACGTCGTTGGGGCAATCGCGGTGGCGGTTGCAGCAGCAGCAGCATTTTGCTCAGTTAGGGTCTGATTCAGCAACCAAACCCCATAACCTAATCCACCAGCAATGCCAAGCACTAATAAGGTTTGGAGTAAAACAGCGAGTGGGCCTTGTTGACGTGGCCCCTTGGCCGAAAAGTTCGCATCCCAATCATTGGGGTCAATTTTAGCTGGCACAGGTCGCCTCCCATGTGAACAATTGCACGCGCAACAGTATACGTTAAAAGTGCAAACTTGGGATAGCCAAGCACCAGCAGTTCAGGCCCAATTAGCAAACCGCGATCATGGGCAAACCCACAATCGCGGTTGCATTCAACTAGATTGGCTGCCAGAGTGCTGGCACAATATTTGGTTCCCAGCCAGGCAACGAAGTATGAGCTTGAATACAACGATAGCTAATTCCATTGTGCTTAACAAGGCTGCCAACACTATAGCTGGTGTAGGCTTGCCAAATACTAAGAGCTGGGGTAGCGGTAAATGGTGGTGGAGCCATAGTTGGAACCAAGGTTGGGGTTGCCGTCGTGGGAACAATCGTGTTGGTTGGCGGTGCGATCGTGGGGGTTAGGGTCGCTGGTTGTGCCCCAAAAATAACCGTTGCTTCATGAATTGACCACCAGTTGGCTGAATTGGCGTTCAGCTCAACCCGAATATAACGTGCTTGGCGGGCAGCAAAGTTAATGGTGGTGATTTGGACTGCGCCAGTTCCGCTGGCAACTGTCACCCAATCACTAGTATCATCACGAGTTTGCACAATAAAGCCCGCCGGATAATCGCCTGTTGAGTTGCCTGTATCAAGTTTAATTCCCGAAACAGTCGTGACATGGGGCAGGCCAACGTACATCCATTGGCCGGCGGCCTGAGGTAAGCCACTGCTCCAACGGGTGTTGAGGTTGCCATCAAGCGCATTTTGGGTGCTGCTACCAGCCTCAGTCGATGAAGCATTCATTATTGTTTGATCAGGACGGGTGGTTGGGTTAATTATGGTTGGCGTTGCCGCATGGGTTGAGGTTGCAGTGCCAGTTGGGCTGACTGTTGGGATGCGACTCGGTGTAACTGTGCTGCCAGGTGTTGGCACATATGGAAACTGTTGATTGCCAGCGACATCGCCCTCTGAACGTAAGGGAATATTGCTATCAGTAAAGACATTGCCATAAACATCAGTTACACGGAAGGTAAAGGGGCCAGTTCCCATCCCACCAGGCACCAGAAAATAATTGTAATTAACTCGATCAACGTTCTGGAAAACTCCTTGAGGATTGCGATATTCGAATTTGGCGATCGCGTTCCGATGATTGCGGACTTGCACCCCAGCCCACCATTGGCTGCTGCCCTCTTTGTAATTGTAAATCACGTTGCCACTGACATTTGGTGCACTGATCAATTGCCATGTAATTGGCACATTCCCAGCTTCAAACGCGGCGATGCGCTCGAAGGCTTGCGGGCTAAGGTCGATCCCACCCACGACACAGCCAGGGCAACGATCAATAATTTTAACCGTGACACTACCCCGCGGCCCATTGACGGTCACATAAGCGCCACAATAATCAGCCAAGCCATAATCGCTGGTATTCATCGCTGCTAAAAGCATATCGCTGGGCATCGGCAGGCTACAATTGCCCATCCCAACCGTCGGATCATAGTAGGTTGCCCGCCCACTACGCAGCGCCCATGGATTCGTGATCGTCTGTATGTTTTGAGCATTGCCTTTGCCAATCAACCAGCCCGAGCTTGCTAATAAACTAAAAATCATCCCAAAGCTCAGCAGTATCCGTCGATTCCAAGCCATCCATAGCCTCCAATCCTATGCCAAATCATTCAGGTGATTTCATTCTAGGGCTGGATTGATAATTAATAAGTTCAATGAAATTACAAACACACTTTAAGCAATTTTTTACTAAAGTCAAGCCTTTAATCGCAAAATCTACAGGGGCCAAAAAACCACTCCTGAGCCAATGCCCAAAGGCAGCTCAAGAGTGGTTTGATTAACCTACAACCGTAGAGAAGTTTAGGGAGTTTGATCCGGCGCAATCGCCAAGAAGATCGGATCACTGGGGATGGTTGGTAGTGGGCCGAACGTTGTTATAGGAGGCTGATGCTCAAGCATGGTTAATGCTTGTTCGTTTAATGTTGCCCCCACCTTCCAAGCACTTGGAGGAACCGATGCGACCGAAACGGCGAGCTGCCATGCATCAGGGGGAATTCGCTGCAAAGTGGCCTGAATATTAACCTGATACACCTCATGGGTTACCACATGATCGAGATATTCAATTGAATCGATCGCTGGATCATCAGCAGGTGTTTGCCCAGGATCAGCATCAAGCGATTTGGCTAAAAGCGGCGGATTGAGCTGAATCAAGAAATTTTGGAGCAATTGGCCCCACGTCAGAGCAGTATGCCGTTTGATCTGTTCGACCGGTTTGGGAAAAAACGTTGGAATATTGCTTGGTTTTGGTAAAGGATCAGTCTCAGCTAAAAAAGCTAGTTGCTCTTCCATTTGCAGCGCATATTCTTCAGCAAGCTCAGGGTATTGATCGAGTGCTTGTAAAACCAGCGCATATTCTTGCTCGATAGCAACACCAGATAGTTCAGCGATTACCAACTGAGGAATTTGCGCTTGTGCTGCTTGAAACGATAATGGTGAAACAGCTTTAAGCGCTTGCTTTAGCTTGTGGATTTTTTGATCAGCATTCATGATATACACTCATTATAAAATAACGCCAATTGTCGATTAATCCGTCTCAATCCATACTTGTAGTGCTGGATGTGAGCGAATTTTTGCAAGTGCTCGTGATTTTTCAACTCTAACATGATGGGCGCTTGTATTAAGTCTTTCAGCTGCATCGCGTGGAGTTAATTCTTGAAAGCAAACTAAATCAATAATCTGACGTTGTAGTGGAGAGAGGATTGTTGGTAGCAAATCAAGAATTGCCTGAGCAAATAATCTATCCTCGATTTGTTTGCTTACATTAGTGTTAGATACCAAGATCGCAGAAATATTCGTTTGCTGTTCTGCTTGCTCAAGCGAATCAGCTGATTTAGCTCGTCGATAACGGCTGGTAAAATCACGGACCTGATACCAAACCCAGCTTATCAGTGCTTTAGGATCACGCACCTTTTCAGGATTCGTGATCAACACTTTGACGACCTCTTGAGCAATATCACGTGCTAGTTCCTCATCGACTCCTAGGATGAGCGCTCGCCGAAACGCCATTGTGTAAATATCGTCGCAGGCCAAATTGGCGTTTGGTTGGACATTCCGCCGTGGATTATTCCTGCGCATTGCCATAATAGCATTATAGAGACACTGCGCATAGGCTTGCTGAATTGCCAATTTAATCTGTTGTTCATTAATTGGCGCAGCTCGTTGGGCTAAATCTTGGGTTACCGAGCGAATGATCGCCGCTTGTTCGTGGACAAGCGACCATTGAAATTGGCGCTGAAGCTTGTGCCATACCGCCTCAACTTGAGCATCAAGGGTATCGTGCATCGGTTAATCCTTATGAATCAATAAACTCATTCAAAAATCCTCACGATCAAATGAGATGAAATGCTCGCTCAAAACTCTTCTGTGATGCCAGGATTTTCTGGGCAACACAAAGGAGTACAGCATTATGAAACGCACAGTTTGTGGATTGATGATCGTTGGCTTGCTTTTCGTTTTTGGTCGCATTGAATCAGCCAATCAATTACAGCTGCCTGAACATTCAAACCAACTCCTTGCTTGTGGCAATCCCTTAATTTGCGGTGGTGGCGGTGGTGCCGGTGGATTGAAAGGCCCAGTCCGCTGGTAAGTCGTCTAACATAATTCAATCGAACGCGGCTAAACTCCCTTGTTTAGTCGCGTTCTGCAGCATAATATTGACTGGTAAACACTAATCCGCCCCAATCCAAAACGAGGTCTTCACGTTGGATGGCTTGGCGATGCGCTAAAGCTAGGGCAAGCGCTGGGTCGTCTCCTTTTCTAAGCGTCGTATGGATTGTATTTAAAAGGCTACTGAGGCTGCCATCACGGCTCGGCCATAGATTGGCAAGCACTCCTTGAGCACCCGCGATAATCCAAGCCCATGCCAAACTTAAGTTTTCTTCACCTGGAAGGAGTTCGGCCACAGCCCCATCACATGTCGATAGAATAACTAAAGCTTGGGCTACGTTTAAATGGATAATCTCGCTGAGCCATAACTCTCCATCAGTAAAGGCAATATGGCCAATCAGCCCATGAATCGGGCGCATACTGGCATGGGTTGCAAGATGGATAATGGAATAGTCACATTTATTCGTCATTGCTTTGATAGTAGCAAGCTGGCATTGCTGCTGGAGATCAAGCGTGTAGTCGTCTGGGTAATCAGTCGCTATCGTATCCAGCTCGGCTTCCACATGATCAAGGTTTGGATATGGATGATTAAAGGTAGTACAACCACCCAGAAAAATACGCTTGGAGCTTACCACAGTTGGGCTTGGAGCAAATAACGTCAGGCTTGGAACAACTTGTAAAATTGCCATCTCGCACAACCACTTATCAGCAATGCGCAAGGCAGGCCAAGGCAATTGATGTAAAACACCACTTGGCACAAGATACAAACGATAATCAGCATGGAGTTGCTGCTGCACCCGCTTGGGAATAAGCAATGATCCCAAGGTTGTTTGCAGCGACCAGCGTGGATCATCGCGATCAGGTGCTAAGCGCCCATCACGATAGGCAAAATTGCGGGATTGGGGATCACATGCCAACCGCAGCAATTGCTCAACTTCCTTGGTAATGGCGATACATTCATAGAAAATCGATTGATGATCAATTCCTATAATTAAAAGATTATGCTCAACCCAGCAATAGGATAGAATTGTCCAATGTGAGCCGTAGCTGCGTTGAAGATTAGCTTGGATGGTTTTAATCTCAAGCTGTTGTTCTGGCAATTCGGGTGGTAGCTGTTGATGACGAAGTTGCCCAAGCATCCGAACATAGTCCGCTAGTTGCGCTTGTAATTGGGCTTTGAGCGCCGCATTATGGCGTTGCGTTTGAACTGAACGACTGATTTCACGAATTGATTGCAGGAGTTGGGTTTGTTCAAAGCCTTGGGCGATCGTTGGCAATTGATGCCGTAAAAGGCGTTGAATCGTTAATGCTCGTTGCTGTTCGGCCAATAGCAGCATACTTGCAGCATTGTCCAAGCGCAAAGCACATACTAATGCATCAAGATACAATTGTTTGGCTCGCGTAAACAGCGAGCTACTAAGATGCTCACTCGCAAGTTGACGGCGCAGCATAAAGATACATTGACTAGCCGCCTCATAGTAGCTCAGTGCTTGGGATGGTTGGTGCTGTAATTCAGCCAAGCGGGCTAAGCCATACAAGGCTCGCCATTGATGAATTGGTTGCGATGCAAACTGATCAACTAATTCTTCAAGCAATCGTTGATCAATGGTTTGGCCATGTCGATGCTGTAATCCAATCCAGGTATGCTCTAAGCGGCATTCCGCAGCACGAGTATACTCACCATTTTGCAAAAACTGATCATGCGCCAAATAAAGCGTTTCCATGGCCAAATCAATCGCTGCTTCCTGATAGAAAATATCAGCTTTGATCCGCGAGGCGCTACCCTTAAACAATTGGTGCTCAGCGGCTAGGGGAGCTTTTTCATAGGATTGTATATAATAATGTGCTAGGGAGATATCATGCTTGAGAATCGCAATGCTGGCTAGGTTTAAATATAACATTAACATCCGGCCTTGAGCCGATTTCTCAGTAAAAATTGCCAAAGCCAGCATATAATGGGCTTGGGCAGCATCCCAATGCCCAATTTGCTGATAAATTGCGCCCAAGCTTCCTTCACAACTCCCCACATCAATCGTTCGACCAACTTGGTTAAACAATTCACGGGCTTGTTGGCAACGAGCTAATGCCCCAGCGTAATCGCCGCGCAATTGCAAGAGGGCACTTTGGTTGAGTTTCACAAAGGCTTGTTGTAACGGCAAATCATGGGTTTGAAATTCAACCGCCGCTTGATCCAGCAACGTTTGAGCTTCGGCTAATTGCTCGGATGAGATCAAGGCCCAAGCTTGTTCAACATGGCATTTAGCGATTTCAAGCAGATTAGCATCATGATCAAACCAAGCAATTGCTGCTTGCAAAAGCGGAATTGTCCGAAGATATTCGCCTTTCGCCACCAGCGCTGCTCCAAGAACACGCTGGAGTTTCGCCGCATCGCTCCGATCTTGAGGATTATCCAAGTAGGGCAGCCATTGATCGACAACCTGCTGAACCGCCTGAGGGTCGCGTTTACTATGCCAGGCCCTAGCCAAATAGATTGCGGTACGAGCAGCTTCAGTCATTTCGTTAAGCTGCTGATATTGATCAATCAAGCTTGTCCATGCTTTGATCTCCGTCGAACTATCGGCTAATGATCGTTGGAGCAGCAGTGCGCGAAGCGAATGAAGTTGCCATAGTTGCGGAAACTCAGCTTGTTGAGCCAGCGTATGAGCAGTTTCTAACCATTGGACTGATTCGCTGATTCGCTCCCAAGCCAACAAGGCGGAACCTAAGAGGAAGGCCTTCCAGAATGGTTCGGCACCATCCTGATCGAATAGTTGAGCCTGAATTACTGCAGCCCGAGGATTTCGTTCCATGGTGTTCAGAATGGCATAAGCTTGTTCAGGAATCGTAAAAACAGAGGGCATCGCCAATCCTTTCCTTGGAATTGTTAGGCATTTCAGGATTATTAGCTTGCTAATAATAGCCATTTATGTTATTGATTAGCGTATCAGATGCAGATGGAGTGGATTCTAGCATATTTTACTGAATGTTTAAAGCGCTTGATTGGCATGCTATGCCAATGTTCGATCTATTGCTGAGCGATTAATTCGCTGATAAATTTGGTATTTTAAGGAACACCCATGGCAACTCACCATGCGAAGGTTGATTTTGTAGCAGCGTTTAGCTTGGCTCAAAGCTGGCAATTAAGCCCAGAACAATGCTTCGAGTATGCGATTACACTTGAACAGAGTGAAGCCATAACGCCTGAGGAACAGGCGCTCGTTTTGAGCTATATTCATACCGAAAAACATCTGGTGCAGGCACTCCAAGATAGCAACCACCCTGATCACGCAGCTGCGCTGAGCGAAGTTCAAGCCCAATGTCTCCATACAATTCGGCTCTATAGCTACCACTGGAAAAAAGATAATGCCTTAGCCGAAGAAGATATTTGTCAAACAGCCTTGCTAAGAACCCTTGAGAAAATTAAACTGTTCAAGTATCGTTCAGCCTTCCGTACATGGATTACGCGGATTGTCATTAATGAGTCGTTACAGTTACATCGCCGCCAAAATACCCAATCCCGAGCCGCCGAACAAGAGTCGCTGGAATTGCATGCAGGATTACAGAGTCACCAAGAATCAGTGCTTGACGTTGCCATCAATAATGTTGAACGCATTGAATTTGAAGCGATCCTACGCCAACAAACCGATCAACGCTTACTAACCGTTTTTGAAATGTATGTTGATCAAGATGCAACCCTGAAGCAAATTGGGGAATATCTGCATCTCAAGCCAAGCCGAGTGCATACCTTACTGAAGCTTGTCCGGGATTTATTTCGGGGGTTTCGCGATAACCCTGATCACAATCCACCGCAGACCTGAAAAATTTTTTAGTTAACGTATCTAGATCATAAGACGCGCTATGCTATTGAATGACGAAAAATCTAGTTGATTGAGTATGCTATGAACCCACCATTATGCGCTTGTAGCGATGTACAACATTGGCTACAAACCAAGCTCACAACAATCACCTTGGCAGAAGCCTATCAAGCCTTTAATCGGCATCTTTGTGAGTGCCCAATTTGCCGAGGAGCACTCTATGAGTCCATTCGCCTAGAGTGGTTAGCTGATCACATCCCATCGTCGGATTGCGAGCAGTGTCAGGATCTCATGACTGATTTTGTTACTTTAGAGCGGCATAATCCGCTTGAAGCATTGCAACGCTATCCCAGTGTTTGGCTGCACCTGTGGTTTTGTGCTGAATGTTTAGAAACCTATACTGAATTTGTTGGCTTGCTTGATCACGAACCTTCATTACTTATGCCAACCCATTGGATTGGCCCGAGTGTCGCTGCTTCGATTGCCAAACCATCGGTCATCGAGCGCTTTAAACCATTACTAACCATTCTCCGTTCGGCACTTGGTGGCTTGCCAACCCAGCTTGAACTGAGCGGAGCATTTCGTAACAGCGGGGCTATGGGCTATTTGATTCGTCCATTTGGGGCTTATACCATCCCACCATTCTCAGGTGAGATCCATGCCTTTGCCGAAACCGATGGCACTTGGACACTTGAGGTAAGCATTGAGCCATTGCGTCCTGGCTCGTTGAAAGCCCAAATTGGAACCTATAGTCAAGTTTGCCCAATTCCTTTGGAAGGGCCAGCCGTATTTGTTGCCATTCCGCAAGATCAGTTAATGTCGCCGGAAACTGATCTCAAGCTCTCGATCGAACTTGCTGATTTGCCCTAAAGCTCATCGATCTGGCCTAACCCAATAAGCCTCAAGCCTAGGGTTAGGCTATTTAACATGCTTACGGCGAGTCAGCTCACAACCCCAATCAAAGCTTATGGTATTCTCTGTGCTAAGAGTCCTTCTTGCTGCCTGCGCTGACGCTGATATCCTAGATTCTCGGCGGTTAGCAGCAGCGTTGCTTGCTAGCTAGGCTTGGAGAATGCCACATGATAGCTGACTTATTGTCGCGCCCCGAGGTTAATACCCTGCCCGATCTGCTCCGAGCCGCAGCAGAAGCCAATCCCAATCAAGTAATTATCCATATCGCCGCAGCAGGACACGAACGGGTTATCTGTTATCGAGACCTGTATACCAATGCTCAGCAGATGGCCCATATGCTCCGGAGCAGTGGCTTGGCTCCACGCCAGTTAATCCTTATTGCTGTTGAAGCCAGCGATGATTTCCTAACAAGCTTTTGGGGTGCGATCATAGCGGGCCTTATTCCAGCACCCTTAGCCGCCGAACCAGAACGTATTTTGGCAATCTGGGCAGCCCTCGATCAACCAGCCTTACTGGTTAATCCAAACCTTGGCGAGCGCCTTGTTGCATTGGTCACCCAGCAAGAGCTAGCTCATCGATTTCCGCTAGCGCCCCAAAAGCTCGAAGCGGGGTCATGGACAATCCCAAATATTCAGCTTTTCTCTTCTGTCCCACAGACTACTATGTTTTCCGATAGCCTAGTATCAATTGATGCTTGGCAACCCCAAGCAAGCACAACTGCCTACCTTCAGTTTTCATCGGGAAGCACTGGTAATCCTCGTGGGATCGAATTATCTCATGCGGCATTGCTTGCCAACCTACGCCAGATGCAGACTGCCTGTGCGCTGAATGATCAAGATAGTACGGTAACTTGGATGCCCTACTATCACGATATGGGCTTGATTACAACCCATCTATTGCCACTTGCGGTCGGAATCAAGCAGGTAAAAATCGCTGAATTTTATTTTGCCCGCCGACCGTTGATCTGGCTAGAACTTGCTGATCGCCATCAAGCAACGTTGCTCACAGCAGCACCCTTCGCACTGGAGTTAGTAACTCGGCGCGTACCAGCAGAGCGGATTGCAGCACTTGACCTCAGTTGTGTGCGAGCACTGGTCGTTGGAGCCGAACCGATTATTCCAGCCACCTGTCGAGCCTTTCTTGAACACCTCGCCCCAGCAGGACTAGCCCCTCAAGCCTTGCTACCAGTCTATGGGCTGGCCGAGGCCTGCGTTGGCGTTACGCTCTCGCCGCTTGGCACTGGCATGCGCACCTATCTGCTTGATCGTCAGCTGTTGGTACACGAGGGCAGAGCGGTTATGGTGGATCACGCTCAGCGAGATCAACCTCAGAGCACAAACTCCGACGCTGAGCCGCCGCTCGAAATCGTTGATGTAGGCCGAGCATTACCAAATTGCTCACTACGGATTGTTGATGATCATGATGATGTACTGGCTGATGGCTATATTGGCCAGCTTCAGGTGGCTGGACCGCAATTGATGCGTGGCTATCATCGGGCAACTGACCCAACCGCTGCATTTGCTGATGGTTGGCTACGCACTGGCGATCTGGGCTTTTTACTGCATGGTCGGTTGGTCATTACGGGCAGAGCCAAAGAAATCATTATTGTCAATGGTCAAAAATATCATGCTCCCGACCTTGAAGATCGCATTCGCAACCTTGATGGCTTGCAGCATACTCGGCTGGCGGTTTGCGGAGCAACTCGTATTGACGATGCTAGCGAGCGGGTTGTGGTCTTTCTTGCGCTGCCGCGGGCAATCCAAAGCCACCCTCAAGGCGTTTGGCAAGCTGCAATTCCATTACTCAGCGAGGTTGTTCGCTGTCTACGTCGTGCGACCAATACCAGCGCAATCGATATTGTGCCGTTGTCGGCCAAGCAATTTCCCCGCACGACCAGCGGAAAAACACGGCGCACTCAGCTACGGGCACGCTATGAGGCAGGTGAATTTGATAGCCTGATCAACGCAGTTCATGCTGAGTTAGCGAAATTTCACCCAATCCCTGCAATGATCGTTCCTGCGAGCCTTGAACAAGCGATTATTCAGCTTTGCGCTCAAACTCTGGGGATTGAGCCAAGCATTATTGGCTGGCAAACATCAATTTTTGAGCTTGGCGCGACCTCGTTACAATTGATGGATCTTTTGGCACTGATTGGTGATCAATTTCAGGTTGAGCCTGATCCTGCGGTGTTGCGAGCATATGAAACCCCGGCCAAATTGGCCAACTGGCTACGACTTCAAACCCAAAAAGCCCTTGAAACGCAGCCTCGATCGATCAGCAAAGAACCTTTGCCAGCAGAAACAGAGCCGATCGCGGTTATTGGCATGGCCTGTCGTTTGCCTGATGCCGAAACCCCTGAACAGTTTTGGGCCAACCTCATCGCTGGGGTCGATAGCATTCGGCCGCTACCCGCCTCGCGGCATAACTCACTACAATCAGAATACGCTTGGGGCAGTAGCATCGCCGATGTAGACTCCTTCGATCCAGCGTTCTTCAAGATTAGCCCAGCTGAAGCGGCAGTCATAGACCCGCAACAGCGGATTTTGTTGGAATTAGCCTATCAAGCCTTAGAGCACGCTGGCTATGCAGGTGGGCGACGGCTTGGCAGGCGGGTTGGCGTGTTTATTGGGGTCGGAGAATCGGCATATCAGCAGTTGCTGCTCCCCCTAATTGATAGTGACTCACCATTACATCCCGCAACCGTCACCGGAACGATGCGCAATCTGATTGCGGGACGCATCGCCCATTGCCTTGATCTCAACGGGCCGGCAATCGCGATCGATACAGCATGTTCATCAAGCTTAGTGGCGTTACATCTGGCCCGAACAAGCTTGCTAGCTGGTGATTGCGATATGGCGATCGTCGGCGGAATTAATCTCAATCTGAATAATACAGCGCACCAGCTGCTGGGGCTGGCTGGGGCATTATCACCAAGTGGGCGTTGTCGGGCTTTTGATGCTCAGGCTGATGGAATTGTGCTAGGCGAGGGCGCAGGCATCATCATCTTGGAACGTCAGGCAATTGCCCAACAGCACAGCGATCCGATCTTGGCCTTGATTCGTGGTTCAGCGATTAACAACGATGGTCATGGCCTCAGTCCCATGGCTCCCAACCCAATTCGCCAAGCCGAGGTACTCGAGCAGGCCTATCGTAACGCGGCGATCGATCCAGCAAGTGTCTCGTATATTGAGGCTCATGGCACTGGAACGGCCATTGGTGACCCGATCGAAGCTCGCTCATTAGCCCAAATCTTCCCTCCCGCAACTGCTGGCGAAACTCGCCTGATTGGCTCGGTCAAAACTAATATTGGCCATTTGCTGAATGCGGCGGGCATTCCGTCGTTAATCAAAGTGATTTTAATGCTGCAACATGGCCAAATTCCGCCATCACTCCATTACACAAAACCCAATCAGCGCATTGCACTAGCAGCTAGTGGTTTGGCAATTAACAGCACATTAACTCCATGGTACGGCCCGCAACCGCTACGGGCGGGAATTAATAGTTTTGGATTTGGCGGAACGAATGCTCATGTGATTCTTGAAGCTGCGCCAAATGCTAACCAGCCACAAGTAATCAGCACGAATCATTCATTCCAACTATTAGCGCTTTCAGCACGAAACCAAACGGCACTAGGCCAGCTTGCTGAGGCATTAGCCAAACGTCTGCACAGCGATCAGACCCTCAGTGTGGCAGATGTGTGTTTCAGCATGACCGAACGCGAGATTTTTGAACAACGGGCAGCCATCCTGATTGATCCGACAAAGGAGCCACGAACCGAGCTTATTGCAGCCTTAGAGCAGCTAGCCACAGCTCAGCCCAACCCCGCAGTTATCCAAGCATCGACGAATGGTCACCACGGTAAAATAGCCTTGCTGTTTGCAGGCCAAGGCGCTCAGTATCCCCAACAAGGCGCAGTGCTTTATCAAGAGCAAACAATTTTTAAAACAACCCTCGATGCAGCATCAGCCCAGTTAGGGCTGATCAATGGCCGAACCCTCCTTGAGTGGTGTTTTGATCCCGATGTCGATAACACGATGCTGGCTGATACCGCGATTACGCAACCGCTGTTGGTTGCATTTGAAGTAGCCTTAGCGCGACTGGTGATCAGTTGGGGGCTTGCCCCAGATGCAGTGGTTGGGCATAGTGTTGGTGAGCTAGCAGCAGCATGTATCGCCGGAAGCCTCAGTTTTGAAGCGGTTTTAGAGCTTGCTCGAGCACGTGGTCAGCTCATGGCAACTCATGCCGAGCCAGGCATGATGGCAGCAGTTTTTGCCCCAGCAGCGGTGGTGCAGGCGGCGATTGCCCCGATGGCAGCCGATTTGAGCATCGCTGCCTTCAATACACCTAACCAAGTGGTGATTGCCGGAAAAAATCAGGCCGTTACGCAGGCCTTGCAACGCTTGGAATACGATGGCTATACGGCGATCAGCATCAACCAGCAGATGGCCTATCACTCGCCATTAATCCAAGCCGCCGCCCAACCAATCGCCGCAGCAGCGGCAGCGCTCGTCCCAAATCCGCCAAGCATCCCGATGCTGAGCAGCGTAAGCGTCGATTGGATCGGTGGTACTACAACGATCGATGCAGCGTATTGGGCAAACCAAGCAATTCAGCCAGTACAGTTTGCACCTGCAATCGAACGATTAATTAATGAGGGTTTTAGCACGTTTGTTGAAATTGGCCCGGGCAGCACGCTGGCGGCCTTTGTCCGCCAAACTTTGGCCCAACGCAATGGGCATATCGAGGCACTGTTGCGCAGAGGTGAAAATGATCATGCCAGCATTCGGACTGCCCTCAGTCGCCTGTGGGTCAAAGGAATTGATCTCGATATGGCGGCAATCGTCACCAGTTTGGCTGGTGGTCGGCGGGTCACGCTCCCAGCCTATCCATTTGCCCGTGAACGGCACTGGCTCCCAACGCCAGCAGCAAGCCCACAACCTAGCGCTATAACATTGCATTCAAAACAAACCGCCTTGTACAATAATCAGCAAATCGCTGCCGTAACCCTCAATCCCACGTCAAACGGCTATAGCTTGCAGCTCAAAACCGCCGATGGCCAGATTTTGCTCAAATTGGATGATCTTCAGCCCGAGCAGCCCACACCGCCGCCAGCGCTACCAACTCAGGGCTTGCTGCATGCGATCAGCTGGAACGAGCTAGCACTACCAACCCAAACAACCACAATCAATACCTGGCTGATTATTAGTCCGATGGCGCATGAACTTGCCACAAAGCTTGCCAGCGCAAGCCATGCACTTGGGCAGCAGTGCCTGATTGTAAGCAGTGATTCGTTAGCAAGCGAACGACCAACGTTCGCAGACCAGCCCTATGGCGTGATTTTCCTAGCGGATTGTGGCCGCTTGCCAACAATTATCCACGCCGATGAGCTTGATCAGGGAGTCTTAGAACTCTTACAAGCAACCCAATCAATTCTGACATGGCCCGACCAACCAGCAGGCTTATGGGTGGTTACAGCTGGCGCATATGCCCCAAGTGCTGATGAGGATGTTGCTGCTGAACGAGCACTGGTTGCCGGGCTGGGTGCGGCAATGCCTGATCAGAATACTGGCTTTCCATGTGTGGTGATTGATCTGCCATGGGCTGCTGATGCTGGGGAGCAGGCCAAAACGCTGGTTCAAGAACTTGGAGTGCAACCAATCAGCGGAGTATTTGCTTGGCGCGATGGCAAGCGATTAACCCGTACCATCGCGCCGCTGCCAGCGGAACTACCATCGCCCAATGGGTTGGCACCAGCCGAACCAGCAGGCCGTGTTATTGTGATTGTTGGCGGAGCGGGTGGGGTTGGGGCACAGCTGGCGCGACATCTCGCCACCCGCAACCAGCCAAAACTGATCCTGCTTGGTCGATCACCGCTTGATCCTCAACGAGCTGGGTTGCTGGCCGACCTTGAATCACTTGGAGCCGAGGCCCACTATCATCAAGTTGATATTTGTGATGCGCAGCAAGTTGAAGCCTTGATTGCCAAACTAACCATCACCACCAGAATTTTCGGGATTATCCAAGCAGCAGCAACCCTTGATGTTGGCTCGCTCTCGGCCAAGCAGCCTGAGCAATTTGCCGCCGTCCTTGCACCAAAAGTTAAAGGAACCTGGCTACTAGCCCGAACCCTCGAACGCTATGGGCAGCAACCAGCATTTTTTATCACCTGCTCATCGATTGCAGCGGTAATCGCGGGGATTGGCGGCGGGATTGCCGATTATGTGGCAGCCAATGCCTTTCTTGATGCCTTTGCCGCAAGCGAACGACGAGCCGGACGCACAATGCTCGCCTTAAATTGGGCGGCATGGGATGGTATTGGCTTGGCTGCAACGCCCTTGGTAACTAATCGACTTAAGCTGCATGGTTTGCCTCCATTGCAGCCAAACCATGCATTGCAAGCATTTGATCAAGCGCTAAATAGCCAGCATAGCCAGTTAGTGGTCTTGGCTCCATATAGCAATACTACATCGACCGAACTCGACACAAGCCTCCCAGCAGCCTCGCTTGAGCAAACCAGTTTAAGCAAACTGCCAGAAACTTCAAGCCCAATTGCCCAACAGCTTCAATCATTAATTGGCAAAGCCTTGCGGATCGCTCCAGCCAGCATTTCGCCCGATGCTTCATTTCTATCACTTGGGCTTGATTCGCTGCAAGCGGTTGATCTCGTGAAACAGCTTGAACAATCTACGGGTAGAGTCTTACCACTGACCTTATTTTTCGAATTCCAAACTATTCGAGCCTTGGCCGAGCATCTCGACACAACCGAGTGGCCGCAAACAGCGAGTGCCTCAACGGCATCAACAACAGGCGCAAGCGCTGAAGATTCGTTTGCGCTCGCACCATCACAACTGGCCTTCTACCTTGGTAACCAACTCTACCCTGAAATGCCAACCTTCAGCTTCGTGCGCCAAGATATTGCGGGGCCGCTGGATCAAACAGCCTTGCAAGCGGCTCTGGGCTATTTGGTAGAACGCCATTTGCTGCTGCGCTGCCAATTCGAGCCAATCGATCAACAGCAAACAAAACCACGCCAGCGGATCATCCCAGCCGATCAGCTGCCAATAGCGCTGTGGTTTGAGCAACACGAAGCACCAGCTGATTTGGAGTCGTTGGAAGCTGCATTGTTCAATTATTCCTTTGATCTGCATCAAGCGCCACTCTTTCGGGTTATGCTCTATCGTCGGGCTGAAAACCGTTGGGTGCTCTGTTGGCTACTTCACCATAGCATCGCTGATGGCTGGAGTATGCAGATTTTGCTGACTGAGTTGTGGCAGGTATATACCCAACAAACCCAAGGACAACCAGCCAAACTGCAAACCATCGCATGTCAATTTAATCAGTATGTAAACCAAACATTGCACAACAGCACTAGTGTACAGGCTGATCATGATCGGGCTTGGTGGGAAACCCAGATTCAACAACAACGGGCAGCCCTCGCATGGACGCTACCCCACGATAGTGTCGATCCAAAACCTAGCCAACCAGCGATCAGCAGTATTCGCCAACAGTTTGATCGTGAAACCAGCATTGGGCTACGCCATTATGCAGCAGCACTTGAGGTATCACTGTTTCATCTTTTATTAGCAACCTATGCCCATCAATTGGCAAACTGGAGCCAAGCAAATGCCATTAGCATCAATGTTGCAGAACATGGACGCGATATCAAACTCGCGGGGATTGAATCTATGGTTGGTTGCTGCGCCGATCAACTTCCACTGCTTTTGCAGGTGGAAAATAGAGCAACTAGCGCCGCCCTTGCCTCAGTCGTTCGCGATCAATGGACAACCATCCAACAGCATCGTACAATCGCGGCGCGTGATTTGACACACTTGTGCAGCGCACATTCGCACGAGTTGCGTGCGCCTGGAGCGGCCTCGTTCAGTCTTGCTCGCTTTTTCGGAGAGCTGCCCAACGATTGCCCAATAACTATTCACGACCTGGTTGCTCGCACGGCCACCCCATCTACGCAGCTCTCGTTGCTAATTTGGGAATTTAATCAGACGCTCCAATGCATGTGGACATACCAAACCAGCGCCTTTCAAGCCCAAACCATTGCCGACTTGGCCAATGGGTATCAGCAAGAACTCACGGCGATGGTGCAACCAATCGATGTCGATAGAACGACTCCTGATACACCAAGCCCTCAGTTCAGCCCAATCGAGCAAGTTCTTACCCCTCAGCGTATCCTTAACCAATGTTTAGGTCAACCAGAGCAAATTGCCGTTCGAGAGGGGGGCGCATCTTTAACGTATGGAGCGCTAGCCGATGCTGCGCATCAAGTAGCAAACTGGCTTAAGCTGCATAGTATCCAGCCAAATCAACCAGTCGGGCTGTTAACCCAACCAAGTATCGCCAGTATTGTGGGCATGGTTGGCGCTTTGTGGGCAGGAGTTACTTGGATTGGGCTAAATCCAGATTATCCTAGCCAAAAACTTCAAAATCAACTCCAACAGGCCGAAGCCCAGTTGCTCTTGCATCACGAGGATACGCGGCTGCTAGCCGAGCAGATTCAGCACAGTGGCACACCAACGTTAACAAGTGGCTGTTTAGATCGCCTCATGCAGAGTTCGCCTTTAATCCAAACGGCACAATCGAAGGTGCTAACCACAGCAGCCGATACGATCGCCTATATTATGTTTACTTCTGGCTCGACTGGAACACCCAAGGGCGTACCGATCACCCATCGATCACTGGCAACTTATCTTCAATGGCTGACTGAGACATTCGATTATAGCCCCAACGATCGGCTCTTGCTGACGGCGGCACTCAGTTTTGATGCAGCCATCAGTCAAATTCTTGGCCCACTGACCTCCGGCGGCACAGTGATTGTGCTTGAACCGCTGGTTATTCGTGATCCAAAAGCGCTGCTGGCTGCGATTGAGCAGGAGCGACCAACAATCTGGCGCTCAGTGCCTGCCTTATGGGAACGCTTGATCAGTAGCATTGAGCAACAAATCGCCGAAGGCCAGCCAGCCCCAGTGCTAGCAGAATTGCGGATAATTGGCGTAGGTGGTGAGGCACTACCTGCCAGCTATGTTCGCCGCTGGATGGATCTCTATGGCGAACGGCAGCAGATTGTTAATCATTATGGGCCAACCGAAGCAACCATCAATGCAGTTTGCTATCGGATTCCCGCGCGACCTACCGAAACAACCTTGCAAATTCCAATTGGCAAACCGATCAGTGGAGTTATTACTCGAGTGCTTGATAGGCAGGGCCAAGTTTGCCCACCGCAGGAGATCGGCGAACTACACCTTGGAGGCCTAGGTCTATCGCCAGGCTATCTAGGACAACCCGAGCTTACGGCACTCCAGTTCGTTCCTGATCCATCCCGATCCAGTGAGCGCTTATATCGGACAGGCGATCTTGTGCGCGAATTGTCCGATGGAAATCTCGTCTTTATGGGGCGAGCCGATCATCAAATTAGTTTAAACGGCTATCGAATTGAACCCCTCGAAATTGAAGCAGCGCTACTGGAGCATCCATCAATTACCAATTGTGTTGTTTGTCTGGAAACCGAAGATCAGCACTCGCCAATGCTTGTCGCGTATCTTGAGTCAAACGCTGAACTCCCATCAACCGCAATGGTGCGCCGCTGGCTACGAAACTTATTACCAGAGTTTATGATTCCCCAGCGTTTTTATCGAGTACCAAGTTTGCCAACCACCAACTCTGGCAAAATCGACCGATCGCGCCTGCAACTGCTACCGAGGATTGAACCAAATCTGAGTAACCATGGCAACCTGCCAAGCACCCCAACCGAGCAGCTGCTAGCCGAAATCTGGCAGAACGTATTGAAACTGCCAGCGGTGCAGCGCGAGGATGATTTTTTTGATCTTGGTGGCGACTCATTACGCTTGCTTCAGGTCTTGAGCCAGCTGAAAGGCAGGGTTCCCAACCTACCACGGGCCGCGATGCTCTATCAACAACGAACCTTAGCCGCCTGCGCTCGCCTCATCGATGCTGAAGTTGTTGCCCCAAACAGCCAAATACCAATGCCAAACCTTGCTGCTCGTAATGGAGACCAGCCTAAACTAGCCAACTTTGCCCTAACTTCGATCCAAAAAGGATTTCTACTGGCAGAAGCACTTGATCCGAATGCAGCAACAACGTGGTGTGCCAGCCTCATGGTAAACGGCCCATTAGATCTCAATTGCCTGAGGCAAGCTTTTGAGGCACTTGTACATCGCCATTTGATGCTGCGCGTGCGGATTGACAGCCAAGCACGGCCACCATATCAGCGCGAAGAGCCAAACCATCGCCCCCAGTTAAGCTTCGCTGATTTAATGGATGATCTTGCAGCTGGAATTGACGAGCAGCATGTGATCACAACTCACTGGCAAGCAGCCCAAGCTCAGCGCTTTAATCTCGCGCATGATCCACTTTTGCACATGCAGGTACTTCGGCTAAGCCCAAGCCGCCATGTGTGGTTAATTAGCGGCCATCATATTATTGGCGATGGCTGGAGCACATGGATCTTTGGCCAAGAACTGCTCTGGCTTTACGATAGTTTTGGGCGCGGCGAAATTCCGGCCTTACCAGCACTTCGTTCAACATTCATCGATTATGTCAATCTTTTACAGCAGCAGCCAAATCTGCTCTCGTCGCATGCTGAGTATTGGCGCAACACCTTTGCAACGCCCTATCATCGACCCATACTTTCAGTGAGCAGTCAAGCTTCAGTCAAGCCAGCCAGTTTTTTAAAGGAGATTCGCAGTTTACCTACGAACAGGGTTAAACAACTACGCCAAATCGCCACAGCTGCGGGATTGACTCCCTATCTTGTACTTTTGACAATCTTTGTCCATCAACTGCGTAGGCTGAGTGGGGTTGATGATCTGGTGATTGGAACCGCCCATGCTGGACGCGATCTCGATCTGCCTGATATCGAGCGAATCTTTGGATGCTTTGCAACGGCGCTACCGCTCCGCATTTCGCAGCCAAACCACACTCGCTCATCAGTGCACGACTTATTGCAACCAGTTGCGCAGGCATTTAGGGCAGCCTATCTCCATGCATTACCACCAGCGGAGATTAGCCGAATTCTTGCAACCACGATCAATCCTCAGGCAAGCGAGCTAGCAGCGATTACTGTGACTGGTGCTCAATTTTTCTTTACCTTCTTAGATTTCGATGCACTAGGAGAATTAACTAGTCAAAGCCTCACGATTGATTGGCAGGCTTCTGAAACGGAAATAAACCCGCCACTTGGAGCAACAGAAATTCTCTTAGCAGTGCGGGTGGTCAATGACACGCTTCAATTCACGCTCCAAGCTGCTGCGGATACGCTAGAACAAAGCACCGTGCACTCAATGATCGAGCAGATGCTTGCCGATCTCATGAGTCTAGCGCTACCAGCATCCGATCGTCCGATTCGCTTTAGTTCAGCCAATCAAGCCCCGAGCACCCTGCTACCATCAACGCTTGATGCTGCACTAATCGGCTATCTACCCTCAAGCCCAAGCATGGCAAAGGTGTTGGGGCTACAAGGAGCCAGCGATATTGTGCGCGAACAGCTGCGCCGCTTGTTGTTCCCCCAAGGTCAGCCACGTTGGGTTGAAGTGCTACAAACCTCAATTGGCGCTTCGGCCATGCTCTGTCTGCCATGGTTTGCCGAAGAACTGCATAGCGAGAATGCACCTCGCCTTGAAGCGGAAATTGCCAAGGGCATGCTGATAGCTCAAACCCAAGGAGTACGGTGTGTCTCGTTGGCAGGCATGCTCCCAGCGCTTAGCGGCTATGGGTTTGGGGTTCTACGGATGCTAGCAGGCAATAATCAAGCAACTCCGGCCTTGACTACTGGCCATGCTACGACAGTCGTCGCGGTTGTCCAAACCATTGAGGCAGCACTTAAGGCAACGAGCCGTCTGCTAGAAGGCTGCGCTATGGCATTTGTTGGCCTTGGTTCAATTGGCCAAGCGGTATTGCAGGTGCTGCTCAAGACCTTGCCCCATCCTCGTTCGTTGATTTTGTGTGATACGACAGGCCATATGCCCCGTCTGAAGGCACTGGCTCAATCCCTGACTCAGGATCTAGGTTATCAAGGAACTATCAGTGTTATGGCGAGTGAGGGCAAGGTTCCCGCCGCAATCTATCAAGCCCAAGTCATTGTTGCCGCCACCAGTAGCCCAGAAATTATCGATGTTGAACGCCTTCAAGCCCGAACAATTGTCATCGATGATTCTTTTCCAGCTTGTCTTGACACAGGAGCGGCGATCCAGCGGATGCAACGCGCTGGCGATGTGCTGATCGTGGGTGGTGGTCAATTGGCATGCTGCCCCAGCCAACGCACAATTGATCTGCCAATTGATAATCCCATGCTGCGCCAACGGATCATGGCCGAAGTTATTCCAGATAGCACAGCTAGTTGTCAACTTGAGGCATTGTTGTGGGCTGCCAATCCAAGCCTGCCCCTGACCCATGGGCTAGTTAGCGCAGAAGCCGCGTTACGCTATCGCCAAGCAGCAATCCAAGCTGGTTTCAGCGCTGCGCCATTACATTTACAGGGCTTTCAGCCTGATCTAAAGCTGCTATCCGCGTGGCACGACGAACCAGCGAAATAAGCTCATTTAGACCGTTGACAGTAAGCGGCCCTATCCAGCGCCGCTTATTGCTGCAAACTGAGGGCGGTAGAGGTAAACCCCTGACTTACATCTTGGGGTTTCAGTTAATGTTGCCCTAGTAACTGGCATATTTACTTACCCAATCAATTGTTTAATTTGCGCATCTAAGGTGATATTGTTTTGTTGCAAAATACCTTGGGCTTCACGTAATTTCTTACGAGCTTCAGTAATCAAGGTTAGTGCATGATGAATTTGGTCAGTCGTAGCATCATCGGCATCATGGGTGATAGTTTGTAGGGTCAGCATGAGTTGGCGCAAGCTCAAGGAGGTGGTTGTTGTGGCAATGTGAGGATCATTATGGTCAGCAGGCAATCCATCTGGCTGCATCATAAGCTGGTTATCATCACCAGTTGTAACCAGTGATCGATCAGCATTACCACCGATTGCCACTCCATGATCACGCTGATTCTGCTGGACAACTGATCCATAATAATGCTGGATGATCGTGCTGACCTTACTACCAGGCAGGGGATCATCACTTTTAATGTTGCGCAGGGCTAATTCTTGGTTAAGTTGTTGAATCGAGGCTAGCTCGCTATTAATCTGATTGGTAAGATTAATAGGGATCAACGCGTCGCCAAATTGGCTGGCTTGAGGCATCAGGATTGTTAAGTTTTTGCGGTGGATCTCACGTAAGCCCAAAAGGGTGGCATCGGGCAAATAGGGGTAGGTATCAGCACTCATAATATTCTCCTCTCGATAGTTAAATATACCATTTCAAAGTGAAAATCCTCAAATTAGGTCGACGATAATTTCCTAACAAGCCGAGCATACGAACATCATTGAGTATACCATATTTTTTCTACAAAAATTACTATAGACTATTTCTATGCCTAACATTTTTTAGCAAAAATCTCATTAGATTCAGGCGCTATTTCCGATTAATTTGAGGTACAATAGGCTGGCGTACACGACAATCAACAGTCAATTGTAAAATTGCCATTCAGGGTATGATCTCGGCGGCCAGCCCGATGGTTTGGCATTCGAGAATTTATGCTTAGCTACAAACGCTGTCAACCCATGCAGTTTCAAAGGCTTCTACTAACTTAGAGGTTAACAATCCACTCCAACAACAGAGGTCTTGCAATGAGCACTGATCAAGTTCACCACAATACGTATAATTTCATTAATGCCACTATTTCGCACAGTGCGATTGGTGATGGTGCGCAAACCATTAATCAGAACCAAGTCTCAACATTAGATCTTATCGAGGCGATTCGCCAAACCAGTATAAGCTTGCATGCATATCCTAGCACTATAGCCGACCAGTATATCGAGCGAACTGAAGTTCAAACCATTACACAATGGATCATCGAAGCACCTGTGACACAACAGTTGGGCATGTTGCTCGATCAGCCAGGTGCTGGTAAAACGGTGGTCTTGCAACATGTGCTGAAACAACTCGCGCAGGCTGGCGTTTTAGTGTTGGTGATCAAAGCTGATGCCCTGCGAGACATCCGTTCAGCAACAGATTTAGCCGCCTATCTCAATTTACCCGTAACAATCGAAACGATTGCCAATACCCTTACAGAGCAACGCCTCGTTGTCATGATCGACCAGATCGATGCCTTATCGCTAACCCTTGCCCGCGATCAAGGTACGCTTGATGTTATGTTGGAGACCATCGCGCGGCTCCGCCAAATGCCCCATGTACGGATCATTAGCGCTTGTCGTACCTTTGATTTAAATAATCATCCACGCCTAGCGGGCATTAAAGTCGATCAGAAATTTAGCTTAGAGCCGCTGAATCAAGCTCAGATCACCACGCTCTTAACTCGTTTAGCGCTTGGATCAAGCCATTTCTTGCCAGCTCATTGGGAGTTACTCAAGGTTCCGCTGCATTTAAGTGTCTATGTAAAAATTATGCGCGATGACCAAATTCAGCCGCCCGATCAGTTTCGATCGCTCCAAGATCTGTATGGCGAGTTGTGGAATTTGCATATCCAACACGCTCCGCCAGCAATTGATGCTAGCGAACTGGCAACCGTGATCTATCTACTCGTTGATAGGATGCAAGCAGCCCAACAAATTACGGTTGCTACAAGTGTGCTCGATTTGTATCCAAAAGCCTTGAATTATCTTCTGCATACGGGCTTATTGCATAAAACCCAAACAAACGTGGCATTTTTTCATCAAACATTTTTCGATTATTGCTATGCTCGGCGATTTGTTGCAACCAACCAATCGCTGGCAGCGACAATCCTTGCAGGCTCACAAGGGCTTTTTGAGCGTTCGCAGCTGGTTCAAGTTTTGGCCTATCTACGCGGCAGTAATCCAATAACCTATCTCCGTGAGCTAAAAGCTCTATTTGAGGCAAAAACACTACGCGCCCATCTCCAGCAATTACTCTTGCAATGGTTTGGCAACTTAAGTGCTCCAACAAGCAATGAAC
This sequence comes from Herpetosiphon gulosus, assembly GCF_039545135.1. Classification (NCBI taxonomy): domain Bacteria; kingdom Bacillati; phylum Chloroflexota; class Chloroflexia; order Herpetosiphonales; family Herpetosiphonaceae; genus Herpetosiphon; species Herpetosiphon gulosus. The sequence goes on from NZ_BAABRU010000006.1 coordinate 70,209, forward strand.
TTGCAATCGTTCGACGCTGGAGTAATGATCTCAATCAGCTAGGGCAATTTTTTAACTATGCTAGCCAGAATCTTGACTGGTTTAAGGTTCTTGACCAAGCAAAGCTTATCTTGGGGTTAATTCAAAGCCAGAATGAACAAAAAATCGATGTAGGCTTAGAATTTCTCTATCAATTTATCAATCAGCAAACTCAAACAGTTATCGATTATATCCAGCCCTACTTCGGTACAAACACCGAATGGGATGCAAAAATTGCAGCCGGGCTTACCCATATTCGTGATTGGAACAATGAAGCGGCGCTAATCATGTTTTGTCATTTATTAGAACAAGAGGTGATCAGCAGCCATCATCTTTATAATCTAGCATCCAATCCACAGTTTGCTTGCCGTGCCCTCAAGGTCTATCTCGATCAACGCTTGGATGGGTTGGTACAAACTGCAACCCAACCCAACGAAAAGCTCTCTACTGCACATTATGAGCTATCTACAGAGCTTGAGCACTATTTCTTTGGGGAGTATGCGGTTAGCGAAATTCTGCGTCAAGCTACAACCCATAATCCAAGGGCAGTCGTTGAATATATTTTGCCTTCACTGCTCAAAATAACCGATCTGCACGAACGCGAAATATTTACCGCTGAATCATACCCCTGTAGCTCAATTTCGATGTATTGGTATGGCGAGCATGGGCCAAATGATGCTGGAACAATTGCCCTGCTGATTGCTCAAAGCCTACGGACGTGTGCCCAAGTGCATAAACAGCTCTTCGAGCAGATTGCTGCTGAGCTAGTTACCCACGAAACTCTAGCCGCGCAACGAATTCTCGTGTATGCCTACATGGCTGAACCAGAATATTACAAAGACGCTATTGTTGATTACCTCTTAGCTGATCAGCGGCGCTTGAAAATTGGTGAGCCATTAGAAGACCCCAATTATGAATCGTGCATGCTCTATGGCTCAATCGTGCCATTTATCAGTGCTGAACAACGTCAATTCTTAGAAGCACGGATTCTTGAATTACATCCCGCCTGGGAGCGCCGCAATGGCGAATCATATGGAATTACTCAATTGCGCTTTCTAAAAGCAGTCGCTCCTGAATATCTCTCTGATCAGGCGTATCAACGCCGCCAAGAATTAGAACGCAAATTCCCTGAATTTCGCTTACAACCACCCCAAGGAGTTCATTCTGTATGGGTGGGATCGCCAATTGCACCAGATCAAATTGAACGGATGGGTGATTCAGCTCTATTTAAAGCGATGCAACACTATGATCAATCCACGGGATGGGGTGGGATTCGCGAGCACCATTTTGGTGGTGGAGCCGTCGAATTTTCGCGCCTGATTCAAGATCAAGCCAAAATTAATACCGATCGCTTTGTTAACTTTTTGGGCAAATATGGCTCTAGGCTTGAGCCAATTTATCTGTGTGCCATTCTGACAGGGCTAGCCGAATCGGCGCTAGCAGGCGATTCGATTTTTAGCTTGATTCAACAATATGCAACGCATGTTGAAGGCACAGCACGCATGGATATTTGTCGAGTCTTAGCCAAACGATCAAAAGAGGCTGTTCCAATCGCTTTAATCGACCTGCTGAAAGATTGGGCCTTGAACGATCCTGATCCGACAACTGAACCATTGAGCCAGCCCGATACTGATCAACTGCAACCGGAAGCCCACCTTCAACGCGGGATTAACAGTGTTCGTGGCACAGCAATTGAGGCCTTTTGTGTGTGTGGAATGGCACAAACCGCATTTCTTAATGAGGCAATATTTGAAGGTTTAACCGCTGCCACGAATGATCCGTCAATAGCAGTTCAAGCCAGCATCTTGTATAGCATTAATAAGGTTATGCATCTGAACCCAGAACGGAGTATTGAACTATTAGCCCACATTTTAAATCGCCACCCAACATTATTTGAAAGTGGCGTAACCCATCAACTGCTACATCGGTCGTACTTCCGTTTTTTCGCCCAAATTCGACCATTACTTGAACAACTACTTGCGCATCAGCATGATCAAAGTCGCGGGGTTGGGGCAAAAATTGTTTGTTTAGCAGCATTAAGCAATCCAGCAGCACGCGATTTGGCACAACGCAGCCTTGCCGGTGATGTGGTCTTACGTCAAGGAGCAGCTCAGGTATATGCCCGCAACATCACTCACCCAGCCTATTTTGCGGTTTGTCTTGAGCAACTCCTGCGCTTGATTGATGATCCTGCTGCCGAAGTGCGCAAAGCCGCTAGCGAATGTTTTGAACAACTGGATCTTGAGCACCTTGAGCCAACCCGCAATTTGATTGAAGCTCTATTGCAAGCACCCACACTCGTTGATGGTGTTGCTAGCCTAATTAAATATCTTAAGCTAATCGCGCTTGAGGATGTGGATTTAGCGCTTGAGGCAACCAAAACGATTGTGATGCGGCTTGAGACAGACCAACCAAGCGATGGTTTCCACCATAGCCGAATGCAAACAGAATTGATCAGCATTCCCTTGAATATCTATCTGCATGCCGATAATCCGACGATTAAGGCTCAGGCAATGGATCTATTTGAGCAATTTATTACCAGCCAGCCGGGGAATGCGCAGCAAATTTTAGCTGATTGGGATCGACGCTAACTGATTAATCTGGAGGAATTATGCAATTTGATCATGGATATGCCTTATTGATTGGGGTAGGAGCGATTAGCAAATATGCTGAATGGTCATTACCAATGACGGTTAACGATGCCACAATCCTTAAAAGCTTGCTGATCGATCAACATTTTTGTGGTTATCCTGATAATCAACAGCATATTCGGCTACTCACCGATACTGCTGCAACCAAAGATTCGATTCTCGATGGGCTTGACTGGCTAGCAACCTGTGCCGACAACGATCCAGCAGCCACGATTCTCTTTTTTTACTCTGGCCATGGCTGGATTGATAAACAAACCGGAGCCTACTATCTTGTCCAGCATGATGTTAGCCCAGTCAACCTCGCCGAGACGGCATTATCGGCCCACGATATTACCGAAAAGTTACGGGCAATTAATGCCCAGCGTTTACTAGCGATTTTCGATTGCTGCCATGCCCAAGGAATGGCAACCTCCAAGGGTGAGCTAGCTAAGCCTGTCGAATTACCAACCAACCTTGAGATTGCGGCATTACCAAAATCCTTGGTCAATGATCTAAAACAGGGCCAAGGCCGAGCAGTATTTACTTCATCATTAGGCAATCAGCGATCATGGATGCGCGATGAAACCATGAGTCTATATACCTACCATTTAATTGAGGCCTTGGAAGGCGCAGGCAATAAAGCGGGCGATACAACCGTGCGCATCTCAAACCTCATGAACTATCTCGGTGCAGTGGTTCCTGCTAGTGCTCAAATGATGGGCAGAGAACAAACGCCCTTTTTTGATACGGCTAGCGAAGATTTTCCGATCGCCTTGCTGCTAGGCGGCAAAGGCCTTGGAGTAAATGGCTGGGTCAAAGCAGAGCCATCAACATCGTCGATTCCTAGTCGCCAGGTTACGCAATCGGCAGGCGATCATGCAATTCTAGTTGGCGGTGATGCCAAGCATACTATTTTCAACACAGGTAATGGCAATCAATTCAAGCAATCACACTATACGCTTAAAGGCAATCAGATTGAAAACTCGGCAATTGGTGATGGCGCAAATGTCACCAATAAAGGCAATCTAAACATCAGCGGAAGCACGGTCGGTTCGGCTGTGGGCATTAATTATGGCACTATCAGCCAAGAATCGCCAGGCAAATCTGCGCCAATCACGCTCGGGGCAATCATTAAATTAGCCGAAACAATTGCTGAACAGATGCGTGATGAAGAATGTTGGGAACAACTTCAACTTGTTCTGGTTCAACTCAATGCCGCTCTACGGGCTGAAAAGCGAGCTGATACTCATGTACGTTCGACTAAAATTCAGCTAGCATCGAGCAGCATCACAGCGCTGACGGCCAGTCACAGCGAATGTATTGCCTTAGAACAGCAGATCAAACAACTGATTTAGTCAATCATAGAACCATCAATCGAGTAGCCTGCTCGCCTATTGCAGCGATCGGATTGCATAGGTGATTCCTTGTTGCAGGCTACTCTGAGTGCTGATTGCCCGGAAATCAACCCCCAATGTAACAAGCGTTTGGGCCAACTCGGGGCGAATACCTGTGATGATCACGCGAGCACCAAGCAATTGCACACTGGTAGCAGCCCGAATGAGTAATCCAGCCACCTGGGTGTCCATCACGGGAACGCCCGTCACATCGACAATCGCGATATGGGCTTTGTGCGTATGCACACCATCTAATAACGTTTCCATCAAGTGCTGTGCTCGTGCCGTATCAACACTACCAATCAATGGCATTAGCACGACCGTATCAGCAATTGGAATCAATGGGGTTGAAAGATCGCGCAAGGCTTGCTGTTGCGTCCGAATAATTTCTTCATGCAAACGCTGGCGTTCGGCCTCAGCCTGCTTTTGATCACGAATATCGTGGGCGATCAGTGAATAAAAACTGGGCTGTTGATCACGATCATAATGACACAAAACTTGATAATGCATTGGGAGTTGATTGCCCTGGGCTATTTGCAGATGATAATCACCCATCCAAGAACCATGGGTTTGAGCATGGCGCAAGGTTTGGTCAATCCATGTTTGGTCGCCAGCATCGCGGTAGAGCTGCCGCAACGTTAGCGGTTCAGCAGAGGGAGTTAATACATGCTGCACAACCTGGCGAGCAGCAGGATTTAAATATTGGATCTGGCCTGCGACATCGGCAATCATTACCAGATCAGGGGTTGCGCTTAAAATCGTGTCAAAGCGGGTTAAAAGGGCTTCGGCTTGTTTTTGTTGGGTAATATTCAGCAAAACGCCATCCCACAGCGTTGCCCCATTGTCCAATTTGGTGGGTCTTGAAGCACTTTGTAACCAATGTTCTTGACCATTGATCACGACTAGCCCTTCCCAATGCCAAGCAGCAAGGCTTTCTGCAGAAGCCAGCATGCCTTCATGAAAACGGCTACGGTCAGCAGGATGCATAGTTTCGGTCACAATGCTTGCTTGGTGCATAATTGCTTCCGGCTCCTGACCATAGAGATCACGGCTGCCTGTGCTGACAAATGGAAAGCTCATGGTCATATCAGGGTTCAGCAACAGTTGATAAACCATACCTGGTACGTTATCAATGATCCGTTGTAAACGCGTCTCGTTATTCGTGCGGCCTATTGAGGATTCGCTCGTCTTACTCAGATCACGTGAAATACCAACGGTTCCGATAATCGCCCCATCACGGTTGCGAACAGCATGCTTATTGGTCGCAAACAGATGCACTTCACCGCTATGATGGGTGACTGGCTCACAGGCTATCTCTAATGACTGGCCAGTTTGAAACACCTGAGCATCATCACGAATATATTGTTGGGTATAATCGGGCTGATTAAAATCGGCATCAATCACATCTTGGAGTTGTTGCTTACCCATCCCATAGTATTCGCGAAAGGCGCGATTGGCGTAGCGAATGTGCGAGCCTGGGCCTTTGTATAAAATTAAATCGGGGAGGGTATCTAAAATTTGTTCGTAGATTAAGAGCTGTTCCCGCAGGCTATCAATCGTTTGCTGAACGTCGTGAGGGGTTTGATCTCCAGCTTGATCGTTCTTTTTTGCCATTATAGGACTCCCCAAGCTATGGCTTGATCCCAACTGTGCGGATAGTATGAAAGAGCAAAAACTGAAATCCCAACGATCTATGGTCTGAATTAATCTGATGCGGAGAAGTGCAAGCGGATACCTAGTTAGGCATTAAGCTGCTGCATACATGTGCAGGTGACCAGCATAGCAGGTCAACAGGTCGATGTCACTAGGAAGATAGGCTAGAACGGTGACTAAAGCTAGGGTGATTCCTAGGGGTCATGCACGTATGTCCTGAAGATTATAAGCTATTCTGGTTAATAGGTCAGCTAAAGTTTTAGATTTAATGGGAGGAAGAATTGGCACGGACGGCGGGACTCGAACCCACGACCGTCGGTTTAGAAGACCGATGCTCTATCCAACTGAGCTACGCCCGCCAATAATGCAGGGTCATGCTTAACCATGACCCTTAGAGTATAGCATATTCTCCCAACTTGTTTGCCAGCGTTACTTTAGTTTACGCACAACTGGCGACCAGACTCGATAGCCGTTGGCAATAATGCTCGCTTGAACTGTTGCTGCGTTAATTTGGGCAGTATTGACAATAACTCGCCGTTCATTGGTGCTCACCGTTGCCCGAAAGCTAATTACAGCACTCTGCGAATTGGGAATTATGCCACTCCATTGCACACTATTGTTGCTAATGCTTGGTGTAGCCAAATTACTGGGGTTGATCGTGGCACTAGCTGGGACAATCGCCAAGCCATCCGGCAATTGATCATTCATGGTTTGAGCACTACCATTCCCAATAATCGTAATTGCATAGCGTAATTGTTGACCTTGATCAACCCCACCAAATTCGGCAAGTTTGCTTGGTTGGGGTGCAGCGCTGGCGACAACCGCAGCTGAATCGGCGTTGAGTTGTAGGCTTGAGCTATCGACAGCTTCAAAATGATCGCCGCGAATTTGATCAAACGAACTGACTAAATCATCATCATCCCAATTAGGATTAGGTGCACCTGAAATATACCAATCTGAGCCATTATCAGCCACAATGATGCCATAGCGTTGCATTGCCCGTAAAATAACTTGCATGTCGCTTGAAAAACCCGAAATATCAAAGCTTGATTTTAGTCGAAAGCGCATGCCCATGGGTGGTACATTCTGATCGGTAATCGATGAAGCAAAATGGCGGGCTGGCCAAACATAGGCTCGTTGTGAACGTTGGATGGTGAAACGAATTGCGTGCTTAATTTCGCCTGCCTGAACTTCTTCATAGCGCACTAAGCCAGGCAAAATCGGCAAACCCGCTGCATCAGCAGAAGTCCATGTATCAGGGCGCAGCGCATTTGAACGTAAATCAAAAATCGCCCCATTACTAGCATTCCAGGTTGTATCATTGAGCTTCGTAGCATTATAAAGCTCATAGAGTTTACATTCGCCCTCGCGAACGACTAGCACGTGGTGGTCACTGCCATGTTCACGCGGCGCGTTGGGCGGCACTGGATATTGGCCTGAGCCGGTCGTTGGGTCGCTCTCATCAGGATACTCAACAAAATTCACGGTTACGGTTGGTTGATTGGCGGGCACAACCACATACGGAATCCCAATATCGCCACCATTCCACTGGGCCGCGCCAAAATCGGGGTGCAAAGTTTCGCTACCACCGATACTCGCAATATATTGGCTCGAACGGGGATGCACTGGCAAGTTATCAATCGGCGTATTCCAAATATTATCAAGCGGGAAAACTGGGCACTGACCAATGGTTGGTGAGCTTTGGGGACTCGGCGGAAAATTGGTTGGATTGCTGGGAGTACTATTGGCAACTGGGGCATTCGGCCACTCGCCACTACAAGCGGCCATCAAACTAACAACAAGTGCAAGAACGATCATCCGACGCATCAAGACCTCCTTTGGTTTGCTGCGAATCATCAAGCATCGCCATAGGCAGTCTACCATAGCCTTTTGCCGCTGTCGCTATTTAGCTTTAATCAGGATCTTACTCGCTAGCACTTGGCTCGCTCATTGGCCGAATTAGCAATTTATTGACAAATTCGGCCATTTGGTCGGGCGTATATTGCGTGCCACGCTCAAACCACCAGCGCATCAACGACATCATGCTGGCCACAAAATGGTAGGAAACTAAATCGGTCGGCAGACTACGCCCGGCAAACGAGCGCTCGCCCTCAGAAATGCCAAATTCAATCATTGGCCCGAGCAATTGTTCAGCAATTGGGCTACGCAACAACACGCGCAAGACATCGCGATATTGATTGGCAAAACGAAAGGCATTCAGGGTATTTTGTTCGGCAGCAATTGTCGAATCGGGCGGAATTAAAAATTGCTGGCCCTCGATCAGCATTTCGCCAACCACCGCATACAAAAGCGCCTCTTTATCGGGATAATGGCGATAAAAGGTTTTATTGCCAACGTTAGCCCGTTGAATAATCGCCCGTACAGTCACCGCCTCGTAGCCTTGCTCAATAATTAATTCAATAAATGCTTGACGCAAAGCCTTGAGCGTGCGCTGAATTCGAATATCCTCTTGTTGTTGCATAGAATGTTCCCTCAAATCGATCAATCAGCCGTAATAGCTAGCTATATAACACACATTGTGTCATATACAGTATAGCATAAGCAATTAGATCGAATGAACCATGCACCAACATTGAGTCTATAACACAGCTACTAGCCTGAATGCTGGGCAACAATCAGCGTGCGATATTCTGGAATAAAGTGCTGCTGGATGCGTTGCGATACAGTCGCAACATCAAGCGTTGTTAGGGTTTTGTACAAATGCTCAAGGCTGGTTTGTTGGCGTTCGATCGTCTGTAATTCGCTGAGCAACTGTTCAGGCTGCTCGTAACGAATCGCATACCGCAACAACAAGTGGCGCTTAAGTTGGTCAAGTCGCGGCTCATCAAGCGTCAGGGCAAAGTGCTCAAGCTGCGTCTGCATTAGGTCAGCGAGTGCCTGCGGTTGGCTATGGCTAGCACTAATCGCACTATAGCCAAAATAATCATCACCACTGTATTCACCCTGCGCTCGTAACTTGCCCAAAGGGCTGCCCAGGCCCAATAATCCTTCTAAAACCAGCTCGCTGGTTAATCGGCGCTCAAGCCAAGGAATGGTTAATTGATCTTTATAGGCGATTCGAAGCGCTGGCTGGGGATTATTGCTAGCGATGTGTTGAATTGGCATGCGCGGATGGGGTGGCTCCTCAGGCAATTGATCATTAATCCAAGGATTGGGATGCGCTTCAAGCCAGCCAGATCGATCAAGTTGATTCAAACGCTCTGATGGCCCCGCTAACCAAAGCGTCATATGCTGGGGCTGATAAAACGCTTGATGCAGCACTTGGAGTTCAGTCAAACTAATTTTTGCAACATCAGCAACCGTACCTGTCACTCCATAGCGAATCGGATGTTGTTGATAGAGCGTTTCCAGCATTGTTCGATACAATTGATACTTGATTTGAGCATCACGCTGGCGAATTTCATGAGTAATAATTTGTTGTTCATGCTGCAACCACTCGTAATCAAAGCGTGGGGAACACAGCACTTCCAGCGCATGTTCCAACTCCGACCACACCAGTTTGGTCGTCCATGTATTAAATTGGGTTGTCCACCAGCTGGTTAATGCATGATATTGGGTCAGCGATTGTTCACCGAAGGCTACGGCAAGTTGCTTGCTGAGCAAATGTTCGAGCAGATGAGCAGCTCCAATTGGAATTACCATGGGTGGTTGGGGAGCAGCAATCCAAGCGCCACAACTGCCTAAAGGTATCACAATCCTAATCAGGATGCGTTGCCAAGTTGGCTGTTCAGCCAGCGCAATATTAAAGCCCTCGGCATGACGATAACGGCGAACTGGCGCGATCTGTTTCATTGGACACCTCGAATGTTGACCAAGGCGGCTGGTTGCAGCTGTTGTAACGCTTGACCCAAGGCGTGTGGGTCAGGCGAAAATGTCAGGGCTTGGCGCGGAGCGATCGGTTGGCCTAAGAGATCCAACATCACACAATGATCAAGCAAGCGGCGTGGATTCTCCCACAGCAAACACTGCTCACGATCAAGCATTGCTTGGGCATAGGCTTGTTCATCCAAGCCAAAGCGACCAGTTTGCAACTCGGCCAAGGTTTGCTCAATTAATTGTTGGGCCAAGGGTTGAGCTTGATCAACTAAAAGACTTTGCATTGCAACCATACCATTCAGCCGATTGGCATGAACTTTGATCGCATAGGTTAATTGATGTTGTTGGCGTAATACCTGCAACCAGCGCGATCGCGGAAACGCCCCCAACAAGCCAAGGCTTGCTTGAAACATGGCATAATTTGGTGCAGCCAAGGTTGCACCACCCGACCATGCCATACTCATTTGTGAGGGAATATGCGGTTGATACTCATGAATTAATAGGCGCTCTCGTGAGATAGCTGGAGCCGGATCATAATAACGCAATGGCTGGCGTTGGCCGATCCATGGTTGCAGCCATGCAGCAACCATCTCGCCAATTGCTTGCGCCGCATCGGCTACCACAAGATAGACAATTAATGGTGCTTGCTGGCTGATCATACGCCAGGCTGCTTCGGCCTCGCCAGGGTGCTCTAGCCCTTGACTAGCAATATTTGAATCATCAGGCTGAAGCGCTTCGAGACAGCGGGTAAGGCTGGCAAGTTGGGGGTTAGTCCGTTGTTGCAGATACTGTTGCTCAACGATTCGCCGCGCTTGTTGCATACGCAGATCGGCAGAATCAGCTTGATCAAACAATGGTTGCTCAAACAGCTCAGTTAACATCGGTTGGATGCGCTGCAAGGCTGCGGCAAGCTCACTTGGCGTAGTAGCTTGGCTGACCCAATACCAAGTCAGGGTTGTAATGGTTTCGCGCTGACTAGCCAGCCATTCGGGACAAAAGCCAGTTTGATTAAGCCATGTTTGGATCTGCTGCGGTTGTTGAGCACGCTGTTGGAGTAATTGCCCAAGCATATAGTTGGCAAATGGCGCTAAAGGAGATTGCCAAACCAACCACATGGTCGTTGTCCAAACTGTCGGGGCTTGAATGACACGCAGATACACGCCAGTAGCCACTTGCAATTGCACAACCTCGCTCATAATAAGGCTCCCTCAGAGCGTGGGTCTGGTTGCGGCTTGTGATAATACAATGCCCGCCAAGCACCGAAAGCCACCAAAGCGGCCCCAATGCTATAGACCCATTGCACCCCAATTTGGTCGGCAAGCGCACTACCAAGCGCAATTCCTAGAGGATTAGCAATATTAGCGATCATGCCAAAAAGATTGAAAACTCGCCCACGTAGATGACTTGGCGTTTCTTGTTGGAGTGCGGTATAGACTGGCATTTGATTAAAAACTAGCGCAATGCTCATCGTCGTTGTCAAAAAGAGGCTCAACGGAACCCAGGTTGACCAACCTAAACTCAGCGCACTCAGGCTAGCTCCAATTAATCCAAGGCTGATTGATTGATTGAGGCTGAGTTTTTGGCCCACCATCTGAAGTAGCAGTCCGCCAATAATTCCACCTACGAGGCTGGCCGTGCTTAACAAGCCATAAACACTGGGATCGGCGTTCAGCACAGTCGTTACCAGCGCTGGAGTCAGGGTTGAATAGAGTGCACTCCCAAAGTTAACCACAATCACAATACTACTTAAAAAGCCCAACAAATGGCTCAAGCGCAGATAATCGATTCCCTCACGCATATCTTGCCAGATGGCTTTAGGCGTAACAGCTCGCGGCGCTTTAGGGGTTGTTGCCGCCAACGATGGCAACCAGAGCAACCAAACTGCTGAAAAAATAAATGAAAGCGCATTCAAAGCCATGGCCCACTCAGGCCCAATCCAAGCGATCAGCAAGCCAGCAATGGCCGTAAATGCAACGCCCATCATGCGGCTAGCCATATTGGCGGCAATATTGGCAGCAAGTAAGGTTTCTGAGGCCAGTAGATCGGGCATGGCGGCACTACGGGCTGAGCCAAAAAACATGCCAACGATGCTAAGGGCAAAGCTTACCCCATAAAACAGCCACAATGGCGGCTGATCAGCGAAAAGCATCGCGCCCACAAGGCTGGCTACCAAGAGTGCCCGCACCAGATCGGCGACTACCAAAATAGTTTTGCGGTTCCAACGATCAACCAATGTGCCAATCAAAAAGCCAACCAGTAACGTGCCAAGCAGTCCAGCGATTGCCACCCCACCGGTTTGCATGGCCGAGCCAGTGCGCTGATAGATAAACCACATGATTGCCAATTTATAAAGAATATCGCCAAAGGTTGAGACAAGCTCTGCCGTAAAGAGAATGCGGAAGTTGCGGCTTGCAATAACCAAACGCCAGGCATGACTGGTTGAAAGTGGTTGTTTCATCCGATCCTCCCCTCGGCTACAACATTGGTTAATGGTAATGCAACAGGATGCGCTAGATCGATAGTGGGGTTAAGCCGAAGCAGGAATGACCCAACGCCAGCATTGCCAACCATCAAATCAGCATTAAACGCGCCCGAACCATCAGATTCCCAGAGATATACGCCATCGGCATTATGGCCGCGCAAAAGCAATAGTTGGGCTAAATCGGCGGCTCGCTCGCGCCAAATTGGCTTTCCGGTTGCCTTGGCAACTTCAATCAAAGCTAGGCCTGCCCCAGCAATTCCATGACAGATGCCTGCCGGAGCACCGCGACAGCCCAACCAAGCACTCGTCGCCGCTTGTTCGGCTAAATCAGCATAGCGTTGCTCGCCCGACCACGTATAGAGACGCGACCAAAAGAGGCTTACCCCACCAGCGCCATTACAAAAATGAGGCCAGACCAGCTGATTCTGGACTGAGTGGGGCCAACTAATGCCAGCGCCATGAGCAACTGTAAGCTGAGCATCAATCAAGGCTTGGGCAACGTGTCGAATCGGCAAATCAAAAAGCGGATCATTGGTTAATTCAGCAGCGGCAATTAAGAAACTGCCAATGCCTGCATTCCCATGAGAGTAGCCATAGTGGATGTCAGGTGCTTGACCCATCACTAATTCCCAGCCAATCCCACTATGTAATGGCACGGCATGCGCGACCAACTGCTTGGCAATCGTGCGAACGCGCTCAATCCATTCGGCTTGCGGGAAGGCTTGGGTTGCCGCCAGATAGATCCAGCCTAAGCCAGCTAAGCCATGAGCGAGATCGGCATGCGGACACTCCATCAGATCAAGCCGTTCAAGCAGGGCCAATAATTCTGCTGAAGCAGTAGTTAAACCGCGCTGTTTGGCAACCGCAATCGCCAACCATGCCACACCGCCACAGCCAAAATATAGCCCAGGAATCGTCGCCAAATGGGGATTACGTTCGATCCAGGTTAATGACCAAGCCAATGCCGCTTCAGCCTCAAGCAAAAAGCGCTCTTGGCCAGTCGCTTGATAGAGATCAAGTAGAAAAAGGCCCGTGCCAGTAGCACCATATTGAATTGAGATTGGCAACATCGTGTAGCCACCACCACCGTGCGGCCAATAGCTTTGCGGATTATCAGGCTGGGCAGTTTGGAGCAGCCAAGCTCCAAGTTTATGCGCAAGTGCTTGAGCATCAGGGAGTGGAAATACGGAGCCAGTTTCAGCAGCAGCGTGATCACCATTAAAGTAGCTAGTAATTTGCTCGCAAGACACTGGCTTTGCTTGGGCATCGTTGGTAGCCAGCAAGGCTAAGGTTAATTCGCGTAAATGGGGCGGCGCATCAGGGCGCAAACGAGCCAACAATTGACGAAAGCGATCCATTGTTGGCTGTTGATCAGCGGCAATCAACGGATTAGTCAAGGTTAATAAGAAGAAAAGGGTTGCGCCAAAGGAAAAATAATCATCAGCAAAACTTAACTGATGTTTGGAGTTACGGCTAGCATCACGCGCAAAACCACGCGTCCATCCATAAAATGCTGGCGTTTCAGCCTCAAGGCAATGGCTAATTTCAAGATCAATTAATCGAAGTTTACTGTCGGGGCACACCATTATATTATTTGGATTGAAATCATGCAACACTATTTGCTGTTCATGCGCTACACGCAACATCAACCAAAGAGTTTGGGCGATTTGCTCAACCTCACTTAAGCTTAAGGGTTCGCCAATTAAACTCCGCTGGGTTAACCACGCACGCAATGAAGTGCCTTCGATATATTCTAAAACAAGGAAATGATTATCTTCTTGAATGAAGTGTTGATAGACTTGGGGAACAAAACCACTTGCGCTGAGTTTGGTCAGCATGGCATATTCATGCTGAATTCGTGCTCGGGCATCGCGATCGTAACTATCGGTACAGGCAAAACGCCGACCTTCTTTGATCACGACTAAGCGTGGCGGCTCAAGCGAGCGATCATCAGCCAAATAGACTCCGCCTTTCGCCGTTTGACGGAGCGCCTTGCGAATCCGATAGCGCGTTCCGAGCATGCCGGACTGAGGCTTAGAGCGTTGGGTCAGCCCCGCAGCTTCAAAAGGGTCGGTTACCCAAGCGGGCTTGGAAAACCAAGGGTCACGTTTATCGGGAACTGTCGTGCCATCGGGAGTCTGCAGCAGTGGAATCACAACGCCAACAGGAGAAACGCTCATCTGCACAGCAAAACCACCATAACGATAGTGCACCAAACTACCAGGAACCAGCGCCTGATCACTTGGAATCGCTGGCCCAGCCAAACCAATGGTTGCCTGATGTAATTGTTGGGCTAAATCAACTGCCTGTTGATCATTCGCTGGATAAACGGTAATAAACTTACCTACTTGACTCCGCTGACCAGGCAATCCTTCATTTAATACTGCAAGCGAAGCAATACTTTTGCTGAGTTTGAACTCAACGCCAGCTGCAAGCAGAATTGGTAAAACGCGTTGGAGCACATGCGGAGCGCTGGTAGGAGTCGCAGAAACATGCAATTTCCAGCCTTGGCGCGGTAGGCGACATGCTGGCAAACCAGCAAGCTGCAACCATTGACCATCAATCGTCACCTGACGTTCAGGCAAGGCTTTGATAGACTCCGCAACTAAGGCCTGGAGCGGCTCTTGCAAATTAAGCTTAATAACGTTTGAGCTCCTTGATTGATCAGCCATAGCAACTTCCTTTAGCGTTAACAAGTGAAGCTGGGAGCCATGTGGCCCCCAGCTTCGCAAGAGAATCTTTATTGTTGTTCAACCACGCCCGTCCATCCGCAAGTCCATGCGCAAGTCCAGGTACAATCAGCAGCATCAGCAGCAGTATCGCTTTCGCCTTCGAATTTGTGCAATTCAGCGACGCTTACTACTTCTTCGTCGATCAACAAAGTGGTTTCCATGAAGAGATTCCTCACAAACTAAAAGCTGATAATCAAGAAAGAACAACAAGAGAACTAATGCGAATTAGAGTTGTTCGACGACACCCGTCCAACCACACGTCCATGCGCAAGTCCAGGTGCAATCAGCAGCATCAGCGGCAGTATCGCCTTCGCCTTCAAATTTGTGCAATTCAGCGACACTTACTACTTCTTCGTCGATCAACATGATGTTTTCCATGAATGGATGTCCTTTCTGAATAGATTCGGAAGGTTTAGAGAAGAGAGAGGTTTACTTGCAAGTAAAGATCAAACACTGTGTCTGCCGCTAGTATGCCAAATCGCCCACGCTTAATAAACTGCCAAAACGATAGTAAAAGCGATAGCTAGCTGATATATCACTTTTTTCAAAAACCGATACATTGTTGCAAATTCAGATAAGCTGATTTGATAAACAACTTTATTTAAATGTTATGATAAATAAGGTAAATTTCCACAAAATATTAAGTAGCCAGCACCATCTCTGGCTACTTAATCGCGATATAGTTCAAATAGCTTAATTGCGTTTAAACAGTTCGCTCACTCAGCCAAACCCAATGATTAACTGGACTATGACCAGCTCCAATCGATTCGGCACTAGCAATCGCCTCGTATAAAAATGCATGCGCTTGGCAAACCGCACTCACCAAATCTGCGCCTCGTGCCAGCAATGCCGTGATCGCCGCCGCATAGGTGCAGCCAGTGCCGTGGGTGTTGGGGGTGTCGATTCGCTCTGAGCGCAGTTCGAGCACCTGTTGACCATCGGCAAATAAATCCAGCGGCTGGCCTTTGAGATGCCCACCTTTGAGCAAAACTGCCTTCGCTCCAAGTTTCAGCAAATCATCCAAGGCTGCATACATCGTGCGTTCGTCATCAATTTCGCGGCCCAGCAACACGCTGGCTTCAGGCAAATTGGGGGTAATTAGGCTGGCAATTGGCACTAATTGCTCACGCAAAGCCTGCACCGCATCCTCAACTAATAGGCGATCACCACTCTTGGCCACCATCACCGGATCAACCACCAATGCCACAGGATATCGGCGCAGGCTATTCGCAACCGTTTCGATGATCGTGGCGTTGCCAAGCATGCCCGTTTTAATCGCATCGGCCCCAATATCAGCTAAAACCGCCACGATTTGGCGTTCGATCAAACTTGGGCTAACTAATTCAAAAGCTTGAACACCAAGCGTATTTTGCGCAGTAATCGCCGTAATCACACTACTGCCATAGACTTGATAGGTATGAAAGGTTTTGAGATCGGCCTGAATTCCCGCGCCGCCGCCCGAATCGGAGCCAGCGATGGTTAATGCTTTTGCTCGCATTTAGTTCCTCCAAACTGCTTCAAAAAAATCATATTCACATTGCATGGCATAGCGATAGGCTTGGGCGGTGCTGGCCAGATTGTAGCTATGTTGATTGACCAGTTGCTCCAATTGCCTCGCCAAGGTTTCAAATTCGTTGCTGCTATAAGTTTCGATCCAAGCACTATAGCGATGGCTGGCGGTTTGAGTAGCAGCTAACGATTGACCAAGGTAGGCATATAAACGCATACAGGGAGCCAGCGCCGCCGCCAATGTGCCCAAATCGCTTGACCATGCCGTCAGTTGTAGAAAATCGGTGTAGCGCTGGGTAGCCGGATTAGGCTGCACCACACTCAAATCAACCTGCCAATCGGCAGCAAAGGCTTGATGCAGTTGTAACTCTTGGATCACACCGCCAGCTAGCTGATGAAAGGTGCACACGCTAGCCCAATTTGGGGCTTTGGCCGCTGCCAAACTATAAGCCCGTGCAAAACTTTGCAGAAAAAAGCTATCTTGCCCAATATAATCAGCGAAGCGTTCGATGCCCAGTTGACCAGTTGCCAGCCCCTGCACAAACGGGTGCTGCAAACAAGCCTGGGCTAATAAACGATTAACCTGCCATAAATTCGCCGCATAATCCATGAACAATATCCTTAATTAATTGCAATCCCTCACCCCAACCCCTCTCCCACTGCGGCGGGCGAGGGGCTTTTGGTTTGGTGGTTCCCTTCACCTCGCTCGGCGGGGGTGAGGGAGTCAGAACCAAATCAGCAAACTGAGACCACTGAGCACAAGCAAACTCCAATCTTGCCAACGCCACGGGTACGATTGCAGTATGGTCGGGCATTGATCGCTCAGGCCACGGGTATGCAAAGCTTCGGCCAAATCATCGGCATGTTGCAAAGCTTGAGCTAAAATCGGCAAAACCAGCCAGCGCCCATTCCACAGCAAATACCAATGATCATTGCGAATACCCCGGCTGGCCAAGCTAGCTCGCGTTTGTTGGACAATCCGCAGCATTGCGGGCAATGTACTCAAGCTGCCTTCCAGCAAACGCACCAGATTTAGCGGCAAGCCAAGTTGGTATAGGCTGTCGATCAAAGCACTTGGCTCAACCAACGCAAACAGGAGTAAACCAATAATCCCCAAGCATGCCAGCCGCAAGCTCGCTTGGAGCGCAATCGACCATGTGCTACTCAAACCTAAACTCAGCCCAAGCAAGCCACAACTTATCAGCATGAGCCCAACATGCGGCCACATTGCAGCGCGAATCCGCCACCAAAGCCAGCCATAGATCAAACTCAGCGCCAACAATTGCTGCCACCAACAACCGAGCCAAAGCAAGCTATGCCCAATTGCTGCCACCAAAGCCAAGCATGCCAATGGATGCCAGCGCTGCGAACTCATAAATGGATCATTCATGCGCCAGCCGTTACTTGGGGCAAACGCAACCAACGCGATGTTAAGCTACCCAGCCAAGCCAAATCATGGCTACTAATCAAAGCCGACACCTGTTGAGCCAAGGTTTGTAACAGTTCGCGCAATTGCCAGCGGCCTGCATAATCCAAGCCGGCGGTTGGCTCATCGAGCAACAAAACCCGTGGTTTGTTCAATAGCGCACATGCCAGGGCTACACGCCGTTGCTCACCGCCACTCAACTGAAACGGTGACCGTGCCAGTAATTCAACTAACCCAAAACGCTCGATCAGCTGCTGCCGCCAGGTTGGGTCAGCACAGGTTAGTTCTTCAGCCACAGTTGGCCAATAGAAAAAGCTGCGCAGATCTTGCGGTAGACTAGCAAGATAAGCCGCCCGTTGATCGGCCCGTTGTTGAGTAATTGAGCGTTGTTGATAGCAGATCCAGCCTGTTTGTGGGCGCAGCACGCCACTGGTTAATTGCAAAAGGCTGGTTTTACCGCTACCGTTCGGCCCAACCAAACCAACCTGAGCACAATCAAGTTGCTCGCTAAAGTTGGCAAAAATTGGGCATTGGTTGCGCTTGTAGTTAAGTTTGTGCCATGTCAGCATTGGTTCGACGGTTAATTCATTTTGTGAAACAGACCATTCTTCGCTTTGCAAAATTTCGACAATAGGCCCATCGTAGATTAATTGGCCCTTTTCAAAGCTCAAAGCGCGAGTTGCCAAATCGCTCAGCAATTGCGGGCGTTGCTCGGCAATCACTAAAGTTGTGCCTTGCTGCTGCAATTGTTGAATCACCTGGCGCACCAACCGCACACCCGCCGCATCCAAAGCGGCACAAGGCTCATCAAGCACCACCAAAACTGGGTTACGCGCCAACAAATTGGCAAGTGCTAACCGCTGAATCTCACCGCCAGAAAGGCTCTGCGGTTGGCGTTGCAATAAATCCAGCAAACCAAAACGCTCTGCCAACTCGCTGACCTTGGCGGCAATTGTCGGGCGCGGCAAGCCTTGCTGGGCCAAGCTCCAATCCAGATCACGCGCCACCGTGTGGCCCAAAATTTGGTTGGCAGGCCGTTGACTCAAACTGCCAACCAATTGGCTCCATAGTTGCGAATTAAGTTGCTCAGTTGCATGGCCTGCAATCCGCACCAAGCCAGTTTGTTGACCAGGATAGCGATAAGGAATCAGGCCATTGAGCATACGACAAACCGTCGATTTGCCTGCGCCATTGGCTCCCAGCAACAACACAGATTCGCCCCGCGCCAAGCTAAACGACCACGGCCCAAGCTCAGCTGGCGATTGGGCATAACGAAAACGATACTTAGCAACGACAACAAGCTCACTCATCGGCGGACAATAAACGGGCTTTGCGCAATAATCCAAGGCTAGCCAACGCCAACAACGCGCCAACCAACGACGAAATTGCAAACGGCGTGAGCATGGCGATCAAGGCGGGACTTTTGCCCATTGCCAACGGCGCAACCAGCACCGCTGCCACCGTCGCGCCAATCAAACCAGTACCAACCACCTCGCCAAGCACTGCTAGCCAATCGCTGCGCCAATGTTGATAGAGCAAACCAGCCAAGAGCACGCCGATCATGCTACCAGGGAAGGCCAAGGGCGTGCCAGTACCTAATAAATTGCGTACCAATGCGATCACAAAAGCAATCGCCAAACCCCACCATGGCCCGACCAACACCGCTGCCAACACATTGATCAGATGTTGGGTTGGCGAGATTTTAGCAATTCCCGTGGGGATGCTCATTGGCGAAAGTGCCAAGCCCAAGGCCGCTAAGACAATGCTATAGGCTAAGCGCCGCGTCGATTGGCGCTGTTTTTGAATCAAACTAGTCATTGGTATTTCCTTAATCTGCGAGAAATTCACGACAGGCTTGGGTTGGATTGGTGGCATTCAGCAGTGCCGAAACCACCACAATTCCCGCCACGCCGCAGGCTCGTACCTCTGCAACGTTATGTTGAGTAATTCCGCCAATTGCCAGCACTGGGCAATCCACAGCTTCAACAATTGCTCGCAAGCCCGCATGACCTAAGGGCGCACCAGCATCGAGTTTAGTGCTGGTAGCGGCAAATGGCCCAACCCCGAGATAATCAACACCCAATTTTTCAGCCCGTTGGGCATCGGTCACACCCTCAGGCGAGTAGCCAATCAAGCCCTTGAAACTGGCGCGTGCCAAATCCAAAGGCAAGTCATCAACGCCCAAATGCACGCCATCAGCGCCAAGCGCCAAGGCCAAGCCCAAATCATCGTTGATAAGCAAGGGAATTTGGGCAATCCTAGTTAGTGGCAGAATCGCTTGAGCCAGCTGAGCGGTTTGCCGTACAGTCAGATTCTTGGCGCGAAGCTGTAATATGCCAATGCCGCCAGCCAGCAGCGCTGCTGTCATGGTCAAGGGGTCGCGCAAGCCAAGTGTGGCGGTATCCAACACCGCATACAAACGCCAATCAATCTGCATCATGCTGCTCCATGAGATAGTTAAGCAGACTGTTATCAATTAATTCAGCAATTGCCCCAAGCTGATCAAATAGAGCCACGCGAAAACTAGCTGGGCCAAGCGCATGCATGGCCGCAACTTCCGCCGCCATGCCGAAGCCAGCGATTGCGCTGACCGTCGCCAACATGGCATCATTGGTAACTGCGGCGAGTGCGCCAATCAGGCTGGTTACAATGCAACCAGCTCCAGTAATTTGGCTCAGCCATTGATGCCCATGCTCAAGCTGAATCCAGTTTGTGCCATCACTAACCACATCGATCACACCCGTTAGGCCAACCACACAGCCATAGCGCCGCGCCAATTGGCCTGCCACCAGCACTGGATCATGCCAATCATGACCGACATCAACGCCATGCGCCACACCTGTTTGATCGATCAAGGCCAAGGCTTCGCCCAAATTCAAGCGCAAAATGGTTGGCTGAACGATAGCGATTAATTCCAAGGCCGCTTGTTTGCGCCAAGCGGTCGCGCCAACCCCAACTGGATCAAGCACAATTGGCAGGTTTTTGGCTTGGGCAGCTCGTCCGGCTTGGGCTAGCAGTTGCATCCGTTCAAACGTTGGCGTGCCCATGCTCAAAACAAGGGCACGTTTGTTCAACTGGCTAAACTCGGCTGGCTCGATCGCCATAATTGGCGCAGCGCCAACCGCCAGCAGCGCATTAGCCACATCATTGGCCGTCACCAAATTTGGCACGACATGCACCAAAGGGCGTTGCTGACGTAATGAATGCCAACAATCGGCAAGGCTGCTTGATGTGAACTCTTTAGACCGCACGTTGCAAGGCCGATTGCTTGGTAAACAAACCAATGTTGCTCAACCCCCAATAGATCAATCCAGCGCTAATAAGGCTTGGAATCGTCGCCCCAAAGGTCGGATACCACGCATTCAGGCCATGAAACAGGCCAATTCCCAGAATCCAAGCTACTAAGCCACGCCAATTTAAGCCAGCGTGATACCAATAACGGCCATTGACACGATCTAATGCTGTTACATCAAGTTGGCGCTGGCGTAGACCAAAATGATCGACCAGTATAATCCCAAACAGCGGCGCGAAAATTGAGCCAAGCAGCAATAAAAAGCCTTCATACCGCGCCATTGGCACAACCAAAGCCACTCCAGTGCAGATTAAACCAAAGGCTAAGGCCAGCATTTTGAGGCTAATGCGGCTGCTCAAATGGCCTGCCGAAACTGCCGCCGAATAAATATCAGCAAAGGCATTGTCCGATTCATCGACCAAAATCAGGCTTAGAGCCAAGGCTCCACCAGCCGCGCCTAGAATTGCAGGCAGCACTTGTTGGCCAAGCAAACTGAGGGTAAAAACCACGCCCAAGCCATAAAACCAAACATTCGCGGCAAAATTGCCCAAACCACTGCCCCAAAACGTTGGCCGCGCACCCTTGGCATAGCGGGTATAGTCGGCAATCAAGGGCAACCACGAAAGTTGCATCGCAATCACCAAATCAAGCGCTGTGCCAAAACCCAGTTCACCAGTTCCCCGATGGGCAAATAACTCGGCGAAACTGGTCAATTGAAAGGCTTGGTAGGTCAGCCAAAGCGCCGAGCCAGTTACCAGCCAAATGCCCCAGGTGCGCAAAAATCGTCGCACAATTGTTAGCGGTCCGCCCCAAGCCATGGCGGTTACCAGCACGCCCCAAAGCACCGTCCAAATGCTGGCGGGCAGATCAAGCCCAGCGCTACGAGCAATTGCATCAGTCGCTTCGCTCATCACAATAATTTCAAATGCGCCCCAACCGATTAATTGAATCAGATTGGCCATGGTTGGGGCAATTGACCCGCGAACGCCCAAGGCTGGGCGCAACAAGGCCATGGTTGGCAAGCCTGTATCGCTGCCAATTACGCCGACCATGGCCAATAGTGCAGCACCAACTGCCGAGCCAAGCACAATCGCCAAACAGGCCATACCAAAACTCAAGCTTGGCACGAGCAAAGCCCCAGCGCTCAGCACCAGCAAGCCCACCCCAAGGCTCGACCATAAAGCAAAACAATCGTGGAATCCAAACGAACGTTGATCCGTAGCAATCGGATCAAGCACAGAATCAGGCGATTCCTGCATACAAAGCACCTCCACACGGGCGTGCGGTAGGCGTTGAGCAACAAAAAACCATCGCCAACGGGTAAAGGTTAGCGATGGTTTCCAATCGTCAAACGCTTCCCTACGCTGGTATAAACCAGATCAGGTTCTGAGGGTTAGCGGCATCAATCGGTCCGACCTCTCAGCCAAGCTCACTTGGCTCCCCTAGCTTTGGTGTGGTAGCCACACCTTTAGTTGTTGGTTTGCATTATATCCAAAGCTGGCGCTACGTCAAAATCGGCCTGCTTGCGATTGGCGGTAATCAAACGAATTGCTTGATCATAAAAGAAGTAGTTGTAGGCCCAATTAATCAGCACTACCAGCCGATTACGGAAGCCAACCAAGCTCATCAAGTGGATAAATAGCCACACCACCCAAGCCGGAAAGCCCCAAAATTGCAGGCCAAAGATATGCGCCACCGCTGCGTTACGGCCAATCGTCGCCATCGAGCCACGGTCGCGATAGGCAAAAGCTTGGGTTGGTTGATGTTGAAGCTGCTGCAAAATATTCTTGGCTGCCGTAACCGCCTGCTGAATTGCCACGGGCGCAACTTGAGGCAAGGGCTTGCCCGCCTGCTCAAGATAGGCCAAATCGCCAACAATAAATACCGAGGGATCGTCTGCCAAGCTCAAATCAGGCTGAACCCGCACCCGATTGCCGCGTGCTAAGGCCAATTCAAGGCTTTGAGCCAATTCAACCCCGCGCACACCTGCCGCCCAAATCAAGGTATGGCTGGCAATCACCTCGCCACCCTTGAGATACACCTGATCGGCGCTAGCTCCTTCGACGGCAGTATTCAAACGTACTTGCACGCCCATTTTTTCCAAGCGCTGAAGTGTTTTTTGCTGCAAGCGCGTTGGCAACATGCCCAACACTTTATCGGTGGCTTCGAGCAAAATCACCTGGACTTGGCTATTTTCAAGTTGTGGAAAATCGCGCACCAAAACATGCTTGACTAATTCGCGAATTGCTCCGGCCAATTCAACACCAGTTGGGCCGCCGCCAACCACCACAAATGTATGCAAGGCTTCGCGCACCTGTGGATCACGCTCGTAAGCCGCACGTTCAAACATGCTCAATAAATGATTGCGCAACTGCTCAGCATCATTTAAATTTTTCAAGCCAAAGCTATGTTGCTCGATTTCACGATTGCCAAAATAGTTGGTTTGGCCGCCCGCCGCAACAATTAAATAATTGTAATCGAAGCTGCCCATCGTGGTAAGCACGTGTTTGCTAGCGCGATCAATCTGCTCCACGCGGGCCATCAAAAAGCGCACGCCCGGCCAATTATGCATAATTCCGCGCACCGGATAGGCAATTTGCTCTGGCTCCAAGCCAGCCGTCGCCACTTGATACAGCAGCGGTTGAAAACAATGATAATTTTGTTGATCGATCAATAACACATCGACTTTTTTGCCTGCCAAGGTTTTGGCAGCTCGCAGACCTGCAAAGCCCGCCCCAATAATAATTACTTTTTGCATACTCGGCCTCCTGTTGTTACCGCACGTTGTGAATTCTACACCTTTGTGAAGTAAATAACAATAGGCAATTTGTACGATTTTTCACATAATGAGTTACAAAAATGCCCTGTTCGCGTAGAACAAGGCATTTTCAGGCCAACGGGCCAGCTTTAGTTACTTTTGTTTAATGATTTCTGTCTGTGACGAGCCCTATATTCAGCATCAGCCTGTTTGCTGACAACTTCCAAACCAGGATGTTGGGCGTTAGGATAGCCCAAATACGCATCAAGCACAGGGATGCTACTTGGCAACCCAAAACTATCTAACAGGTTGAGTAATGGTACATCCATACCGACTTTGCAATAAGCAGTATCGGCAATAATTGCCACAACTTGGCGTTGTAAAGGCGTTAGTATATGATCATGGTCAACCTTACGTGTTCCAAATACAACAAGCAATGCCGCTTTTAGATGACGTTCATACGGATGTTGCTCAATCGCCTGCACAAAATAAGGAGCACAAGTATCACGAACCGTAGATTCAACTTCCAATAACCAGCAGGCTAAATCAAGCCAAAAACCACCAGTTAATACTAACGATTCATACTGCATAATTAATCGAGGATCATGCTGCTCAATTACATCTACTAAATAATTGTTGATCGACAAGGGAATTGGCGCAGGTAGAGTTTCAGACACAATCACCATTGCGGAGGTCAATTTTAAGAGATCATCTGTTGCCTTAGTAAACAATTGCTGAGCAATTGATAAAGCCTCGGTGCAATTCCAGCGACTTAATAAAACCAAACAATCGGCCCGAACCACCAATTGATTATGCGTTGAGGAAGTTTCAATAACCTGTTGAATGGCTGTTTCGGTTGGTGTAAGCCGCTTTAGAAGAGCCAAGGCTTCCTGAAAAACCAGCTCATCCGATTCGTTAAGCAAGCTAACAAAAAACGCTAAATAGCCTTGGAAGGTTTGTTTAATCTGGGTAACAACCGTTAACTCTTGCTCACGTTGTTCTGCAACCTCGGCATTATCTATTCCCGCTAATTGAAGCAATGTTTGATGCGAATCATGCCAACTTTGGCCTTGGGCAATAAAGCGGACTATTTCAAGAATATCCCCACGGTCTGATTGATCCGGATCAGCAACTAACTCAAGCAAAAATGGAATTACAGCAAGACTAGCTGGATAGACCCCACATGGATGGGCAATTGAATTACCTAATGCGCCGAGCGCTTTTAGCCGAACAGCTTGATCAGGATCGGTTAGATTACGTAAATGTGCAGGAATATCGCTTGCTTCACCATAGGCATGGTGCAAGTTAGCCCAATCAATGCTATCCAACGTATCGAATCGAGGCATAATCTCTCCTCTACGAGCAACTATCAACGCACATAGTATAAACCTATCGAATCTATTTGAAAATATTTTCAGGCCAAAACTAAAAAATCGTGGTGCTGTTTTTGCATAGAGTTACGCCAGCAACTGAGTTACAATTGAGGTTAACGATGCAACGACGGCAATTTGGCTGGATGTTTGGGATTGGGTTGGGAGCAATCGGCTTGGTGCAACTTTGGCAGCGCCGTTTCAAACGCGGCAAAATCGCTCAAACACCGCAGACGGGCAGTGGTTCACTCTATCGTCGCCGCTATTGGGTCGATTTTCAGGCGCTCAATCAATCGCCCGAAAGCTTAGTTAAGCATATCAAAGCCAATTTGCCCGATTTCAGCCCTGGTTTATTTGCCGATTTTCGCAAAGCCACGGGCAATGAGCGAGTGATGCAGGTTGGCGATGAGTATGATATTGCGATTTTAGGGCCGTGGAATGGCTCGGTGCGGGTGTGCACCAACCAGCCGTTGCGCTTTGGCTTTTGCACCCTTGAGGGGCATCCCGAAGCAGGACAGATTCATTTTGAGTTTAAACCACACCCTGAACAAGCTAATGCCTGGCACTTTGAAATTGCTTCGGAAGCCCGTTCGCGTGATGGCTTGGTCGAAATGGCCTATCGCATCGGCAAAGTGGTGCAAACCCAAGTTTGGAGCACCTTTTGCCAACGAGTGGTTGAATTTGCCCAAGCCCAACAACTCGGCGAACTCCAAACCAGCACCATTGAACAAACACCGGAGGGCGAGGTCGTGATTCATGACTGAACAACCATTATGGCAACAATACCGACAGCAAATTGAGGCCTATCGCGATGCGCAGCTCAATTTCGATTTGCAGCGCGTCCACGAATATACCAAGGAAAATGGCTGGAATGTTGATGATTATGAGGCTGAATTACCACCCGAACCGCCAGGCCAGCCCCAAGCTCAAGGCTCTTGGCAAGCAGCTTGCGCTGTGCTGCGCGAATATCGTTTTCCACCGCCCGATCTGATCACCGGAATTTTTATTCCCGATCAGCCACTCGAACAGCGAATTATGCTGCTACGTGGCACATTTTTGGGCTTTAGCTTCTATTTTGGGGTAAAAATTGGCGGGGTGATCGACGAAACTCGCGATACTGAACACGGCCCTGAGCGAGTTTGGGGTTATAACTACCAAACCTTGCAAGGCCATTTCGAGCGTGGTCAAATTGAATTTACGATCGTTAAATTGCTGGAAACAGGCCAAGTGTTGTTTCGAATTCATGCCTTCTCGCAAACCGGACGTATTCGCAACCCGTTCTATTGGCTAGGCTTTAAGTTGTTTGGGCGGCATTTACAATTGCGTTTCGCCCGTGATGCGATGCAACGAATGCAAACTTTAGTCCAAGAAGCTTTGGCTGGTGTGCCAAGCCAAACCAGCCAACCAACGCCAATTCAAAGCACCGCCAACAATCCCGAAGCCGCCGAACAACTAGCCGAGGTTGTCGAAAAACAATGATCAGCAAACTAGGTTTTATCCATACTGCCGCCGTGCATAGCGCTACCTTTGAACAACTGGTTGGCGAAATTCAGCCAACGTGTGCTGTTGAGCATGTGGTTGTGCCAGCCTTGCTCGAACAAGCTCGTCAAGCAGGCTTAACTAGCGCAATCGCCCAACAACTTACTCAAATCATTGAACAACTTCAAGCCAATAGCGTAGAGCGAATCATTTGCACTTGCTCAACCCTCGGCGGCTTGGCCGAAACGCTCAATCCAATGGTGATTCGGGTTGATCGGGCTATGGCCGAGCAGGCAATTGCGCTTGGCTCACGAATTGCGGTCGTTGCAGCTTTGGCTAGTACCCTCGAACCAACCCATGCCTTGCTCAAGGCTGTAGCTCAACAACAGGCCAAAGCAATTCAAATTAGCAATTATACCTGTTTGAATGCATGGGAAGCCTTTTTGACCAATGATCAAGCCAGCTATTTACAACAAATTGCCGCTGTGCTTGCAATGATTGATCAGGTTGATGTGATTGTATTGGCCCAAGCTTCAATGGCGGAAGCAGCAAAATTATGTCAACAAAATATCCCGATTTTGAGCAGCCCACGCATCGCGATTGAGCGCCTGTTTGCATGAAATCAATCATCCTGATCAAAATATGGTATTGAGTCAATTGTTATCAAATCATCACCAAAGCGCCATTTGAGCGTAATTGACAGCGAGTTAAAATGTAACTATACTTGTTTCATATTCACAATGAGGCAAAAAATATGAGTGCAAGCAGTCGATTCGCTGTGGCGGTGCATATTTTGGCACTGCTTGAAACCAATGCAAATCAAGCTCTTTCCTCAAGCTGTATTGCAGCCAGCGTCAACACCAATCCGGTCGTTATTCGGCGGATTCTGGGCATGCTCAACCGAGCGGGCTTAGTCCACACCGAATATGGCGCTGATGGCGGAACCCGTTTAGCGCGTTCGGCTCATGAAATTACCCTCAACGATATTTATCATGCTACCGAAAATTGCCGGATTCTGCCCTTGCATGCCAGCTCGCCCAACCAAGATTGTCGCTGTGGGCGCACAATTCAGCCAGTGCTTAGTACCATTTTTAGCCACGCCGAAGCTGCCATGCAACAAGTATTGGCCAATAAAAGCCTCGCCGAAGTTGTGAATGAGATGCAGTGCAAGCCTAATCCCCAATCCATACCCCATCCGTAAATAGATCAATCATTCTAAGGATTAAAAATCAGCCTCTGCCCATAATTGGCAGAGGCTGATTTAGTTAAGTCAGATCGTGATAGTTTAGCGCTTCACGGCTGGCAGATAGATTTGATACGACTCGACCTCGAATTTCCAACTGAAATCAGCAGGCATCTGGCGACCATCTTTCGCTCTGATTCCATTGGCTCCGCCGCGAATGGTCACAGTGTAGATCTCGCCATCCACTAGCGTAGCGCTAGGCTTGAAGCTAAATCCGATAATTTCGGTCTGATCAAGGTTATAGAGATAGGTTGGTGTTCCGGCTACCAACTGATTGCTGGCATTGCGAACTTGGAAGGCATTGCTCAGCGATGCTTCGCTCAGCGGGGTTTCAAAGGCAGCCTCAATCTTGGTGGTTGTCACACCGCGTCCTCCAGGCACTGGATTCCAAGCATGGGGACTTAGCGGCCATGGCGTACCCACAACCAACGGCGACCAAGCGCTGTAGTTGCCACTAAGATCATAAGCCCGAATCCCATAGAAGATCGATTGATTGTCTTTCAAGCCCCACAATTTGGCATCAAGCTGGTTCGTCGCAGTAAAGATCATCTCTTTGCCACCCATATTGCGGGAGTAGAGAAACTCATTTGGATCATTGACCTCGCCAAAGCCAATCTCGTAGCCACCGAGATCCATTTCCTTGTTCGGTGTCCATTTGACCAACAGTTGACCGGGCAAGGGGGTCGCCTGCAGGTTGGTTGGAATTTTGGGTGCACGCTGGTCATTGACCACAATCAAGGTATCTAACTGCTGGACTGTTGGTTGATTACGGCCATCGTCGGCAAAGAGTGCCAGCTTATATTGACCACTTGGAATCTCGCTCAGATCCCAAACATGCTGGCCTGTGCCAAGTTTGATGTTATCGCTGATAACCGTGCTCAAACCTACATCGATTGGCTCAGTTGGAGTAATGACGCTGGAATAGACTAGTGAAACTTTGGCATCAGGGTCATCGGTATCGCGAGTTGCCCAATTGACCGTAACTTGGCTGCCAGTTGGAGCCGAATTACAAGTTACCGTCACGCCGGGGGTTGTCGCACCACCACAAGCCAATGTCGCACTATCAAAAATTGGGGGATTGTTCAGTTGATAGGCAACAACTTCATATTGGCTTGGTGGCCCCTCAATAATCAGGCTATACGTGCCAGGCGTGGCCGTTTCGAGCATAAAGGCCAAGTCATTGCCTTCAGTAATCACGGTGGTGTAGTCACGAATCAAGGTTTGAGTCGTGTCATTGACATTGCCTTCATTCAATTCCGTCCCATCAGGCAGAATCAAGCGGATAACTGGCTCAACTGAGGGAGTTCCAGCAAAGTGAATTCCAAAGTAACCACTAGCGGTCGAGGTAATCACAACTGGTACGGTAACTTCAGGGATTGCCGCAAATAATGCACCACCCGATTTCCCAGGATTGACAGGCCGTGAAACGATCCGTTGGCTGTAGCCTGGTTCGCCTTGCTCAATACTCTGAGCAATTTGGAGCGAGTTAATCAGGCGATAGTTTTTCGGATTGACTAGCTTGACAAAGCCCGTATTCAAGCCAACTGGCTTATTCAGATCAACAAATACGCTCACTTTGAAGATATTGAAACAGCAGCTCACCCGACCCAACATGCCCACTGTCGTACCACCACCCGATTGCACGAACTCACCCATTTGGAACGAAACCGAGCCAAAAGTAATATTTTTTGGTGGTAAAGCGCGGCCAAACTGGCCTTTGCGCAAGCCAACCGACATTCGTGCTGAGCCAGCAAAGCGTAATTTTTGCTGATCAACACAATTGGTTGAGCCAGCAGGGGTACAGCTACGAACCGTTACCGTGCCAACCCGCAGTTCCAACCCACCACGAACAATCACCGCCTCAAATTGGAATTTTGCATGCAGGCCTTTGCCGCCGCTAAATCCAGCTTCGTGACCAATGCTCACACTAGCGCTAGCAACTTCAAAGATCAACACTTTCATACTAGCAGTCAGCGAGAACTTGAATGGGTCAACCACCAAGGTTGCAGTTCCCTCAGCCGAAACCAGCGGAATTCCCGCGAGTCGAGCAACTGAGCTTACCTCGATGCCAACCCCGATTGTGACCGTGCCCGATTTGATCGAGAACGAACCACTCATCTTGGTCAAGGCAGCACCGCTATTGGCCAACGGAATACCAGGCGACGACTCAAAGGCCACCACCACATCCAACTCATTAAACGCCCCGGTTGGTAAGGTTTTGACCGTCACATCAACCGAGATTGTTGAGCCACCGCTGGGATCAAAGCCAGGCATGCTCAGAGTTGCGCCACCAGCGAACATGTAGCCAGCGCCATCTTTGCTGAAGAAGCCACGGAAACCAACAAAATTGGTGCCAGCAATCTTGAGTGGTGGCAACTCAATCCCACCGCCAGTTACCGAAACTTCGCCGCGCCCACTGATGCGGAGTCCTGCCACATCAGCAGTCAGGTTGCCCATGAGATCCGACATCGAAAGTCGAGCACTATCAGCGGCAAAACCACCATCATCAAGGAAGCGGGGATTTTCCAGAGCCATGCTGAAGCCAGCAATTTTGACGCTAAAGTTGGTTAGTGAGGCTTCGAAGCGCTTGATACATGGTGATTGGGCACAATTTTGGCTGCCGATCGGCGCAACATTCGGGCCGCCACGTACCACCATCACCAAGCCCGCCCCAACGCCACTGTTGCCTGGGATTTTTACGCTCAGGTTACCAGTAACGGTTAGGCTAAGGGTTTCTTGGGCTACCCCAAACTGACCAACGATGCTACTACCTTGTAAAACTCCACTCGAAATGTTGGGCGTGCTGATCGTCGCGCCGCCAAGGGCAAATTGTAACTTGCCATCTTTGTTGATGCCAAATTTGAAGCCTGTAATACCTGCTGCTGATTGACCGCCCATATCACTTGACCACAGCAGATCAACCGCGCTTGCTTTCAAACCATAGAAATTTTCCACCGTATCGCCGATTAAGCTCAACCCGCGTAGGCGAAAATTCAGTGGCCCCATTGCAACGGTGGTTTCAGCAACGGTAGCGCTGAAAACAGGTTTGAAAACTCCATTGACCTTGACCGCGCTAAATGTCAGCGTTACTTCGCGCGGCGTGGCTGATTCTGGTTGGTTCAGCACATTGCCAAAAATCAAGGTTGAGTTGACACTGACGGTTGAGGTGCCAGTCGCATTATCATGACCAATGCTCAAGGTCTGGTCGGTCATGCTGAAGTTGCCGCCAAACTTCCAATCAGGAATTGGCACCGAGCCGCCGCCAATGCTAAAACTGCGATTGGCATACTTGAGATTTTGCAGTGAAAAAACCAAATTTGGGTTAGCAGGATCGAAATTTGGCAGATCGGGGTTTGCAGCCCGCGAAACTTCGACCAAGCCAGCTTCAAATGCTCCAGTTGATAGGTCAATCTCTTTGACCGCAACACTCATGCCAGCCAGCGACATGGTGAAATTATCAACACTGCCTGAGAGCACGCCTTGCCGTGAATATTTGAGATTCACCACAATATTGAGATTAGGATTCTCAGAAGTGCTTGGGTTCAAGGCGGCAATGTTCAGATTAATCGGCAGTTCAGCCCGAAACTCGGCGGCGGCCAAATCAAACACAAAGCTCAGATCTTCGGTTTCGCTAGGGTCGCTGGTTTTATAAAAACTGCGCACACCCGAGCGATCAAGGAAGTGCAGGCTGATCGTGCTATTAGCAATTACGCCGATTGGATCAGCACTGCTTTGGTCATTGGTAATCGTTAGGCCAGTTGTATCAACCTCAAACACCTCTTTCGGCGTGTTGTTGGCGTTATAGGTTGAGGCAACCAGCGGCAAGCTAGCATTATCGCCAATAAATTTAACTGCGCCCGACAGCACCGACTGATCGGCAGCGAACACAAATTCGCCGAGATTCGAGCCAACCGCACCAACGCTGATCAATGGTGGTGCATCACCAATCGCCAGCGTCACATCGTCGCGGGCGATAAAATGCGTGGGATCGGTTGCAATAAACGTATTCGCACAAATCTTCAACGCATCAGCCATACGGCACTCGCGCGTTTGGGCCGATGATGATGTGGTCAAAAGTGTTGTGAGTAGAACGATAAACCCAATAAGTCCAGTACTCACCAGCAACTGGCTACGAAATGGCCATGAACTACGATTAATCATCGCTCCTCCTAATAACCGAAAAACCAAGACCGCTTTGGTTGGACAACGATAGAGAAACACACTCTATATTTGTGGTTTGGAATGATTGGGCCGTTGGAATCATGGAAATTAGGATACGAGAATACTTGGCAACCCACACCTAGCCTAGGCTAGTAATTTGGGCTATCAAAAGGCTGCTAGAAACCCTAACTAAAGATAGGGTTGACGCTTCATTGGGTCAGATCAAAGCCATGTTTGATGGCATACAGCGCCGCTTGAGTCCGGTCGGCCACTGCCAACTTGGTGAGAATTGTACTCACATACCCTTTAACCGTACCCTCAGTTAGATGCAATGAGCGGGCAATTTCTTTATTGCTCAGGCCGCCAACAATCCCATCGAGCACACTGCGTTCACGCTCGGTTAGGGTTGGTAAGAGCGAGGGCGGAGCAGTTGATCGGCGCATCAAGGTGCGCTGGGCTTCGGCATGTAAAAAGGGTTGGCCACTCGCAACCGTGCGAATCGCCAAAAATAGCTCAGCCTTGAGCACGTTTTTCAGCAGATAGCCACTTGCGCCCGCTTGAATTGCCTTGCTGACCCATTGATCATCACTAAAACTGGTCAGAACGATGATACGGCTGGTTGGCAGCACGTGTTGGAGTGCTTGGGTCGCCTGAATTCCATCGACGTTGGGCATCACGAGATCCATCAAAATAACATGTGGCTGCACGATTGGGGCTAATTCGATCGCTTCGGCTCCATTTTGGGCCTCGCTCACAATCAAAAATTCGGCATCCTCAGCTAAGAGAATGCGCAGCCCTTCGCGCACAATTGCATGGTCATCAACCAGCATAATTCGGATAGTGTTGGTCATGGCTAGCTCCTGACATGGGACATTTCACGTGGGAAGATGGCCTGCACCATCGTCCCTGCGGCTGCCCCAAGAGTAATCGTCAGCGTTCCGCCACAGGCTGCGACGCGTTTACGCATGCTGTAGAGACCTAATCCTTGGCTCGCTGGCTGGCTCGATTGATCGAAGCCAATCCCATCATCCTCAATACTCAAGATCAGCCGATTGCCATGAACGCGGAGGGTTACCGCCACATGGCTGGCCTGGGCATGTTTGCTGACATTATTCAATGCTTCTTGGATAATTCGATAGAGTGCATCTTCGTAGACGGCTGATTGCTGCGCATAATGAGTGGTATCAAAACTGACTTGAAGCGGATCGCCAATCACCTCAGTTGCATATTTGTGCAATCGCTGAAGCAATTTGCTCGGTTGATCGGGGGTTGCTGGTAGCGTAGGTTGAACATAACCCACCACCTGCGGATGATCACGCTCGATCGGGTGGAGATCGGTCAGCAATGAGCGCATTTCGGCAAGCGCTAGTTGGCTCAATTCGATTAAACGATTAACCCGACGCTCACCTTCAGCTGGGTCACGCTGCCAAGCCGAGGTAACGGTT
The DNA here is from genome assembly GCF_039545135.1 of Herpetosiphon gulosus. Taxonomy (NCBI): domain Bacteria; kingdom Bacillati; phylum Chloroflexota; class Chloroflexia; order Herpetosiphonales; family Herpetosiphonaceae; genus Herpetosiphon; species Herpetosiphon gulosus. Next base: position 103,638 of record NZ_BAABRU010000006.1, read on the forward strand.
TGCGAGATCAGTGTAATACTGAAGATCATTTGGGTTACCGAATCATGCAAATCACGGGCGAGCCGCTGGCGCTCATCCAACACCGCAATCCGTTCGCCGTGAGCATACAGCAAGCGTTGTTGACGACGATTGTCAATTACAATCGCCAGATGCTCAGCCGTAACTTGATAGGGATGCAGATCAGCATGCGACCACTCATGCGGATTAGAATCAGTCAGTACAACCAAACCAATCCGCTGGCTACGCACAATCAATGGAATGAAGGCCATTGCTAAGCGTTGTTCAGCCTCTTGCATGCGCCGCAAACCAGGTGCAACCCGCGGGTCGGTGCGCACATCGGCAATCGTCACCGTCGCGCCTGCATCAAGCAAATCGTCTAAGGCATCACGTTCATGGGGTTGGCGATCGTGGTTCGAAGATAACCCATGTTCTGGCGACCAACGCCCCTTGACCGTGCGAGCCACAAACTGGCCTTGGGCATCAAACTCATACAAAACCACGGTGCAAGCATAGCGACGGCGAGCAGCAATATGGTTAAGGTATGCCGCCACAACCTCGGCAACCGTGCGAGCACTACTAATGTTATGGCTGGTTTCAAACATCAACTGGGTTTCAGTCAAATGTTGCTGAAGCTGATCAAAGAGATAGGCATTTTCAATCGCCACCCCCAGCTGATCAGCTACAATCGCCAAATTGGTCAGATCATCAGTCAATACGAGGCGCTGCGATTCGATATAGAGAATTCCTTCAAGCTGCTCACTAATAATGATCGGAATCGCCAAATGCGACAAGCTTGGGGCATTATCGATCCAGACTACCTGACGAAGTTGGATAGCCGCCCCGATAATTCCTTGATCGGTCGGCAAAAGCGCATCAATCGCCAACGGAAGGGTGGCTGGGCCAATTCCCGCCCGACAGATCAAACTATCAGCAGCAGGCCGATTAAGCAACAACAGGCGCAGGGTTGCAAACTTAAAGTCCTCGCTAATAATCACAAGCGCCTGCTGAAGTAATGCTCCTAGATCAAGATGTTGGGCCATGAGATGAGCAATTTGGTTGACTGTGCGCAAACATGCTTGCCAATCAGTGGCGGTTAAAGTTTGGGATTCAGCAGAAGCAGCCATAAACGCAGCCTGCGCAGAATCTGATGGTTCCATGAGCTATCCTCACTCAATGCCGATATAGCGCAAGCCCTCGAAGTTGACGTTTGCCAACGCTAGCTCGATCAAGCAAACGAGCAGACATCAGATGAGTCACAGATCGGCTTCAGTGGCGCTGTGGAATCGATCGGATTGAGGGCGTTACGCAGGAATAAAATCAAAATATGCCCTTTTAATCATCAGGGCAATTTATTAAAATTTTGGAACAGCCTTATTTTACAAGATTAATTGGGTCTAATCGGCAATCAGAGATGCCAATATCTAGATGTGATCATCGATCTCGCAAACCAATGGTGCAGCCTCATGCGTTTGCTAACACTTCGGGTTGCCCAATAATTAATCGATTTTAAGCAAGGAGCGCTGTTTAGCCTTCAAAATTACGCCAATCTGTTAACGCCCGTGACAATCCTTGTCGGGGGCTAAAGCTGCATGCTATGATGCAGCACGGAGAGGAATTAGCGGTAGGAATCGCGCATATGACAGAAACACGTCGCTGGCCATGGGGCTTGATTTGGACAGCCCTGATCATTTTTTTGGCCGCTCTCGACCAAACGGTGGTAATCACCGTCTTACCAAATGTGGTCAGCACCTTGGGTTTAAGCGTTGATCAAGCGCTTGAACAGGGCATTTGGGTTATTACTGGCTATTTGCTTGGCTACACAGTCGCCATGCCGTTGCTTGGACGCATCGCCGATGCCTACGGCCATCGACGGTTATTTTTGGCAGCGCTAGGGGTTTTTGTAGTAGGCTCGATTGGCTGCGCCTTGGCCAATAGCGTTTGGTCGTTGGTCGCTTGGCGCATCGTTCAAGCCATTGGCGGTGGTGCTGTGCTGCCAATCGGCCTCGCAATCTCGATGGACGAAGTTAAGCCAATTCATCATGCAACCGCGTTGGGCGTTATGGGCGCTGCTGGCGAGGCTGGTGGGGTGCTTGGCCCTGCCTACGGTGGCCTGATCTCACAAATTCAACTCTTGGATGTTGATGGTTGGCGCTGGGTTTTCTGGCTAAATGTACCCTTAGGCGCAGCCTTGGCATGGGCGATTATCCGAACTTTGCCAAATCGGCCAGGCAATCGTGGCGCAGTCGATTATATTGGTGGCGGCTTGATCGCGATCAGTTTAACCGCGTTAACGGTGGCGCTTTCGCGCTCGCTTGGCAGTCTTGCCGTTGAGCCAAGTGCCGAAAGCGGCAATCTCGACCAATATGCAGTTGAGTGGACATCGCCACTCACAATTGGGCTTTTGGGGTTAACCATAGTCAGTTTTATTGGCTTTATTTGGTGGGAACGCCGCACCAAAACGCCATTAATTGAACTGAGCGCCTTTCGCACTCCAGCGTTTAGTGCCGCCAATATCACCAATTTACTGGTTGGCATGGCCTTGATTGTTGGAATGGTCAATGTGCCGTTTTTTGTTGGCACCGTGCTCTCAGGCGATGCCCTAAGCGGTGGCTTAACCCTCATGCGCTTGACGGTTATGATTCCCATTGGAGCCGTTTTGGGCGGTATGCTCATGCGGCGGATCAGCGCCCGCTTAGTTGCCAGCCTTGGCATGATCATCACTGCGGTGGGTTTTAGCCTGCTTGGCTTTTGGAACCTGGAAACCAACCAATGGATGTTAACAATTTATCTGTTGCTTACCGGAACCGGCTTTGGTCTGGTGTTACCAGCCTTGAGCGCCGCAGCGATTGGCACGGTTGCCCGCGAATCGATGGGCACGGCAGCTGGTTTGCTCAATGCATTACGCATGGTCGGCATTACCTTGGGCGTTTCAGCCTTGGCTTCGTGGAGTTTAGCCTATCGCAACAGCCTCAACAGTCGCTTGGTATTAACCCTCGAAGATTTAGAGAATGGCAAGGCGCTCGCAGCGTTCACCCAAAATGAGATGACGGTCTATCACAGCACTTTTTTTGCTGCCGCTGTGGTTTGTTTGATTGCCTTGATTCCAATTTGGTGGTTACCACGCGAACGCAGCGAGGGCGATACACCGCTGTTTGCTTAAATGTTACTTGAGGTTTGGGGAATGAAAGGCCTATGAGTTAGGAGTACAGGGGGATGAAATCCCCCTGTGTTTCCCGCCTTGAGACGGGACGGAAGGGTGGTGATCGCCAGTGGATTACCCATCATTTTTTTAAAAACCTACCATGCTACAAGTGAACTCTTAGTAGGCATTTTCATCACCACGAATCGCGTTGTAGGCAGTCCGAATAATAATTTTGATATCGAACATCGGCGACCAATTTTCGATATAGTAGAGATCGTAGCGGGTGCGCTCCTCGATTGACGTATCGCCCCGGAGGCCGTTGACCTGTGCCCAACCAGTAATACCAGCTTTTTCCCGATGGCGATGCATATAGCGTGGAATTTGTTCGCTAAATTGGGCAACATAGCGCGGTTGTTCAGGCCGAGGCCCAACCACACTCATATCACCCAACAATACATTGATAAATTGCGGTAGTTCGTCGATTGAGAAGCGCCGCAAAAATGTACCCAGGCGCGTGCGGCGATCATCGTTGGGGGTTGTCCAAGTGCCCAGTTTCTCAGCATCAAGCCGCATCGAACGATATTTAATCATCTTAAATGGCCTGCCGTCACGGCCAACCCGCTCTTGAATAAAAAAAGCTGGGCCTGGCGAATCAATTTTGATCAAAATCCCAATCAGCAGCAATAATGGCGAAAGCATAATCAAGGCCGCCGCCGAAACCGCGATATCCAACAAGCGCTTGACTGTACGATTTAATTGGCGATCAAGCGGCACAGCTCGCACGGTGATCAAGGGCAAACCACTTAATTCGCCAACCGAAACTTCGTTGTTGGTAATCAATTGAAATGCATCAGGATAGATTTTGATCGAAACGCTTTCATCCTCAACTTGCGAAACCAACTCAAACACATCGTTATATGAGGCTCCGCTGAGCGCAACAATCACCTCATCGATCGCGCAGGTACGCACGGCTAACCCAAGTTTGGCCCGTTTGCCCAAAACTGGCACATCATCAACAACTTGCTGGCCAGTTAGCACATCATCAGAAAGAAAGCCAATAATTTGGTAGCCAAGGCTCGGTGCTTTGCTCATTTGGCGATAGACCAATTGGCCAATTTCCCCAGCCCCAATAATCAGAACCCGTCGCGTATCATAGCCGCGCAAGCGCAATTGACCAATCACCCGATGATAGATCAAGCGCAAGATTGTCGTGCCAATCGTCGCCAAAACCCAGCCATAAACGAGGGTTTGGGTGGTGATGTTGATTAACGGAAACAAGTTATTCAGGGCGATAAACATAATTGTACCAATCGAGATCGCCCGAAAAATATGATAGCCTTCGTCGATGCGTGAGCCACCTCGTTGCATGCGATAAAGCCCATTCGCCGTGAATAGCGTGCCAAATAAAGCATTCAGCACCGCCAATGTCAGCAACACCTGCCCAAAGCTAGGTGGCTGAAATTCGCGCACAATCGCTGCCAAATTAAGGTAATAGGCCAGAAAAAAACCGCCGTTCACGCCAATAATATCGCAGCCCATCAGCAGCAACAGTACAACATAGCGATAACGACGCGTAACAACGGTTGTTTGATTAAGCATTGTGGTTGTTGCCATGGGTTGCTCGACGTGAGGCTAAGGGGCGTAATCGATTACGCCCCAAGGCTTGCCATTCTTTTAGGGTAATCCCAAGGTTAATCAGCCAATTCAATGGGGCCAAGGTGGTTGCTTCATAATGTTTACGGTGAAAAATCCGCATCGCATCATAAAAAGCCCGAATTGATGGCACGGCGCGACGGGTGCTCGAAACCCGTTTATAGTGCAAAATCGTCACTCGTGGATCATACCAAACTTGCCAGCCATAGCTCTTAGTCCGATAACACCAATCGATATCTTCGCCATACATAAAAAAGGCTTCATCGAGCAAGCCTACATCGCGCAAAACCTCAGTCCGCAACAACATTGCCGCCCCGACAATCGAATCAACCTCAGTGGTCTCGTCAGGGTCGAGGTACGTCATGTTATAGCGGCCAAAACGTGGCGAACGGGGAAACAGCTTCGATAAGCCAATCATGCGGTAGAGCGCTACCTCGGCTGAAGGAAACGCCCGCCGACAGGCTAAATCGAGCGAGCCATCGGCTAATACCAATTTTGGCCCAATGATGCCTGCTTTGGGGCGTTCGACTAAGGCTTCAACCATGCCTGCAATCCCGTTGCTTGGTACAACCGTATCAGGGTTGAGCACCAAAACGGCCTCGGGCGTTGGAGTTTCGGCCAAAATCTGGCGCAAGGCGAGGTTATTGCCCGCCGAAAAGCCAATATTTTGCGGCGAGGCGATTAACCGCACCCATGGAAACTCTGCGCGTACCATGGCCACGCTATTGTCGGATGAAGCATTATCAACCACCCATACATCAAGCTGGCCGTTCCAGGCTTGGTCGGAGAGAGAGGCTAAACATGGCTTCAGCACATCGCCCGAATTAAAATTGAGAATCACAACAGCAATATGTTTCATAGCCAGCCAATTATACTGCAAAATATCACGGCCAATTGTATCACTCGTGTAACAAACTGAAGCACAAATGCTGCCCATTGGCTTTGGTATAATAGCGCACTGCTAGCAGTTTCGAGTGTTTAAGTGGAAAGGATTTTCATTGTGACGATTCAAGCTTTACCAACCGAGCACTTAGCTGGATGTCCAGTTTGCAACCACCCTCAAGCTAATTTTGTTGGGCATTATCCTGAGGCCTATCTTGAAGAGGGCTTATCGCTCTATCAATGTACTGCTTGTGCAATCGTCTACCTCAATCCACGGCTCTCGCTACTTGGCACGCATATGTTAGAAGATCAAAGCCTTGTCTATCAATACGACGAGGTAACCCAAGCCCAGGCTGTTCAGGCTCGCGAAGGCATTATCGATTGGATTGAAGCCATGACTGAGCTAACGCCTGGTCGAATGCTCGATGTGGGCTGCAATCGTGGTTACCTGCTAGCTGCTGCCGCCCGCCGTGGCTGGCAAACGACTGGAGTCGAATTATCGCAAGTGGCAGCCGCTGAAGCCCGCAAACGCTTCGGCTTAACCATCTACTCAAGCCTCAGCGATCTTCCCAAAAACCAACCATTCGATTTAATTACCTGCTGGCATGTGGTCGAGCATTTACATGAGCCAGTTCAGATGCTTAGCCAGCTTGCCGAATCGCTTAGCCCAACTGGCGTGTTAGCAATTCAAGTTCCTGCCTATCGTTTTGCTGATGAATATGTGCGGCGGGGCAATAGCTCACATATTTTTTGTGCCTCGCATCCAGTTCACTATACTGCCGAAACATTAAGCATGGTTTTAGCCAAAGCAGGCTTCGAAACATTTTATTGCGATGAATCAGCTGAGCACTTATTATTAACCATCTATGCGGCCAAACCTTCACGCCAACTCTATCGTGAGCACTTAAACGAGATCCACCAAAAATTAATCTGGTTTGAACGCGATCATGCCACACTGGCCCAACAACTTCAAGCGATGAACACATATGTGCAACGACTTGAAGCAACGATTGAGGCAAAAAATCAGCATATTGCTCAGCTCGAACACCGCCTACAAACGATTAATAATGGTCACATTATGCGCTTGCTCAACAAACTTAAACGCTAAATGCTTTGAGGCTTAACCTAAATATTGCGCTACAATACAACAAACTCAGCTCGAGCCAATATTAGGAGTTCCGCGATGATTGATAAAAAGACCCAAGCCACCGAGGCCAAACGGATCTTGGCGCTGAATCCGCGTGACCTTGCTCAAGAAGTAGCTCGCCTTGCCGCGCAAACCGGCTTGCCTCAAACCAAAATTCTCGAATTATTGCGTCGTCAGGCAGCTGAAGGCGAACAAAAACGCTAGTTCTCAATCGAAAAAGCAGATTTGGCAATCATTTGATCGTGCCAAATCTGCCTAGTTCTAACGCCCATGATCTTGGCTAATCCGTTGGCGCTCAGCAAAATAACGTTGCTCTGCTTGTGCCAATGAGTGGCCTTGCTTATAGACTGAAGAAAATCCTCCAACCAAGATTAATCCAAAAAAGCCAATAAAACTACTATGCATCAATGATTTGCCTTGGAACAGCATAACGACAGCAGCTCCAAGCATACCTATCCCACCTATTAAAATCATCCAAGCAGCACCCATGGTTGGAGTCGTATAACTGTTTGATTCTGGATCAAAGGTTAAGTACTCATAACGCTCTTTAACCCAGCTACGTTCTAAGCGATCCAATTCAGAGAGATAATGTCGATCGGCTTCAGGTGCATGGTCAATCAAGCGTTGAATTTCCGCATGATAGGCTTGATTACGTTTGGGGTCATGGTAATGGGCTTTTTGCAGCTCGTGAAAACGCGTCTCAGCTTCTGAGCGGCTACTTTTGGGGTAATTATATGATAAACCTTTTAAGCTTGAAGGTTGAATCGCAGAACCATAGGTTTTTATCAAAGCCGCACGCTGTTTCAAATAGCGCCGTTCGGCCAATGTTTCTTGGAAGGCATTCCTCAGGCCTAAAACTATGATCAAGCCAAGACTTATAAATAGAATTGAGCCACAATAGAGCGGGAGTAAGAAAATACTATTGACCTTAGGCCATAGCATAATTCCTATAATCAACAATAAACCAGCTAATCCGATCAAGATCAGCGGATTTCCTGAGGATTCCCCCCGCTTAGCGCTACGAAGGCCAAGATATTTCGAGTGTTCTTTCAGCCTCCGTTGGTCTAATTCTGTTAATGGATTAGCACGAGAATCAAATCCTTTTTCAGTATATTGAGCATTTTGCTGATCGTTATCAATCCGTTCATAAATTTTAGATTGCTTAGACATCTTTAACATCCTTAATAGCATTAATTTCAATTTCTATTTTATGCATAATGGTATTGGTGATATCGTACAGCAAGGTGACTAATTAACTAGCTACAAGCATTAGAATGGTGTTCGATCGCGAAAACGATAATTCACTTGATTGCGTTGCTCGGTGTAATATTGCTCCAACTCGTAATATTGTTTGGCACGTTGATTATCGCGAATTGAAACGATGATGATTAGCGCGATAAATCCAACACAAAATAGAATCGTGATTAATGGAGCACTTTGCAAGAGAGCCAAACCGCCAATGAACGCTGCAATTACAATTCCAAGAATACTCTTAGCGATCGGCTGGCCGCGAGGTATTTTCAGTCGCTTCGTTTCACGATCTAAGCGAACATATTTAAGCCGTGCTTGCACCCATTCGGATTCAATTGCCGCCAAAGCCCTAAGATAATCACGCTCATGCTCAGGCGCATGGGCAATAATGCTTTTAACTGAACGTCGATATTGTTCTTGATCTTGAATCCCATAATAATGATTTTGCAGTTGACGAATTTGTGAGGCCGCCGAAAGCAATGGTGTACGATGAACCAGTGGTTTTTCCACAACTGGAGCCAACGGAACTTGTTCAGGGCTTAAACCCAGTTGGGCAATTAATTGGGCTCGTTTAGCCAAATAAGCTTTTTGAGCCTTGGCAAAACGGAATTGATTACGTACACCAAACAGCATCAAAATGATGAACGGCAAGAAAAAAAAGCCAACACAATATGCTTTAAAGACAACGAATATGCTCGTAATTGCGCTAAACACTAGTGTAAATCCCATCAGCATAAATGGCCGAGGTTCTTGTTTGACTGGAATCCCAAACTGTGATCGCTGGGGTCCAGTATATTTCATGCTTTCTTTAGCCCATTGCTGATCAAGCTGGGTTAATAGGTCTGCATTGGGGTCTGGCTCTAAGGCTTGCATTGCAGCATCATGTTCGCGTTTAGCAAGATCAATAAATTGGCGAATTGATGGTCGTTGGCTGCTGTGAATATCCCATTCTTCGTTCATAATCACCCTCTGCATTTTGTGCTGGTTAAATAATCAATCGCGTAACTTTCTTGCTGTGTGATACGTGCACCCAACAAGAAAGTTACGCGATTGATCAAAAAAAGAAGCTTATTCAGGCAAATTAGGGCTAGTTTGCGCAAGTTGCAGCAGCACTTCGCGGATATAGTCGGACTCAACTGGCTGGCGCAACTTGGCCTGAAACTGGCCATGAACCAGCAATTGAATCTGCCATTGATAAAAACCGCTGGCCGCCTGTGGCTCAGCTCCAAGCACTTGAATTGAATAAATTTGATGCAGCGATTCGACCATGCTACTTTGATAGCGTACTGGGGTCTGCTGATTATAATGCTGCAACAGCTCAGTTTGGCTGATTAGCACCGCGCCGATGCTCAACGAGAGCCAACGTTCAGCCTGCGCTGGCTCTTTGGTATAAATTGCGATTGTGCAGCCTTGGCTAAATTCACGCCATGCCTGCTCATCCTGCTGTTTCAGGCCAAAACTGGTCGGCGTGCTATAAATCGCCACACTTGGCAATTTGGCTGGCGGATTAGCTGCAGGTATACCAATCAGCACTTGAAGTTTAGCATCGGGATCGTTATCGAATAAATGATAGTGCAGCAACGCCCCAAGCGATTCGATCAGTTGCTGAATCATGCGGCCTCGATGGCCAGTTGGTCTGCCTCACGGGCCAATTCTTCTTCTAAAACTTGAATCGCGCCGCTGATTCGCAGCAAAGTGGCGTTCAGATTTTCACGTTTGGCTTCAAGCTCAGCCAGCATAGTTTGGCCTGCTTGAAATTCTTCTTTCAGTGTTGCTAAACGTTGTTCAAGTTGTTGACGCATGATTAACTCCTAACGCCCAATCGCAATCCAAGAAACCCACGAACCATAGATAATCGTATCGGCCCAAGTCTGGGCGACAATGGTACAACCTGTACGGGTCACCGACTCAGCAAAGCCATGAAAACGTAAGTTATTGCCACGCTCTGAATCAATCGCCACAATGCTTACAATAACCGAAGGAGCTTCAGTAAATCCAGCATAACTAATTGCTCGACGTACTTGGCTCACTTGATTATTACCGCGAAAAGCGCCAATATCAACATAGCCCCCTTGGACCCGTACCGCCGTGCTTTGGGTCGTGCCATCACCAAACCGCAGGCTACTAGCCACAAGTCCGACTAAATTATCATTGTTAATGTCGCCATCTTTGAAATGGAAACCATCACTACGGCCCTCAATCCGTCGCCAATAGCGATTACCATGATGAAAGCGAATACTCGGATACACCTCGCCTAGCGCCGCCGCATATTCTTGAAACAATTCTAAGAAGACAAATTTACCATCTTCACGAGCGGCAGTTGAACGGCGAATTTGTAAAATTGGCACATTCCGCGTTGATGCATCAAGTTGAACGGTTAGACTGCCACTGACCTCAACCTGCTGATCACCCCGAACCTGTAAAACTGGTTTGATCACATTTGCGCCATCTTTGGTATGGCCAAGGGTCACCCCTTGAAAACCACCAATCTCGACTCGATCAGTGGTTTCTTGCCAACGTAGCAGATGAAATTGATCTGCTGCGCCTTTACGCAGATACAAGGCATTGCCATTCAAGTGCAGATTGCCTTCAACTTGTAGTTTATTCTGCGGGTTGGTCGTGCCAATCCCAACATTACCGCCACTTTCTGCATTCAAAGTTAGTGGGTCGGTACCACGCGCGGCAATCGCCAGCGGCTGATTGGGGTTCGAACCAGTGGCCAAAATGCTGGCGTAGCCAATGCTCACGCCTTGGGTTTGGTTGCTATGGCGAAATTCAGCCAATGGAGCCTTCGGGCCATTGGTGGTGGCCGAAACTCTGAGCGAAGCTTGGGTTGCATCGGCTCCAGCGGTCACTTTGAGCGGCCCTTGGATACCATCACCGCCAGTTCGATTAACTTTCGCCTCATCCAAACGCGCAACTTCGCGGCTCATTTCGTTCCAGTCAGCGGCACGAATAAGCTGCCCACTTTGTTTATCTTGATGATTATAGGCCATTGCTGCTGACTCCCGCTAAAAGGTAATTTCCCAAATTAATGTCAATTTAAATTGCTCGGATTTGGTGATCGTGTCGAAAATCACGCGGTTGTACATCACGCCATCTTCGGTAAATAAGCCAGCCTCACGCAACTCGCCGTTACAATCGCGCTCGCCAAGCTCACCAGTAAGCCGGAGCATAATTCGCGGCTTGTTGCTACTATCGGTTACGTCAAGTTGCTCGATGCGGGCAATTTTCGTGATGCCAATTGGCTGAACCAGTGCGGTATGGGCTGGATTAAACGCGGCCTTCGAGCCTCCAAGCTGAATCGTCGAAACCCGCTGAATTACGTCGCCTTGCTTTTCGCGATTAAACAAGCGTGCAACCAGCGTGCGCCCGGCCACGGTAATATCGTTATGGGCGCTAATTTGCTCGACCAACTCACCAGCGCTGGTAAATTGCTGAATCGTCAAGCGTCCGGCAATATGCAAATGCTCACTCCTGAACATACACTCATCCTTCTATGCAAATGTATTGAGGCTATCAAAACTGGTGTAATCAAATTGGCCTGCCAGCACCAAGCTATCGTTCACATCATGCTGCTCATTGCTACGTTGCTGGCTCTCAAGGTCAAAGCTATCGCTCAGATCGTGTTGTTGATTGAGTAAACGGCCTTGAATTCGCAAATCAAGCCGATCAGCTTGGTCGTGTTCTTCTTGGAAAACTTGTTTATAGGCCACCAAGGCTTGCACACCTGCTGCCTTCACCCGATTAACCAAGTTTAAAATTTGTTGGCGCGGGTGATCGCCACCTTCATCAAATTTATCGGTGAAGCCCGCAATATGCCAAGGAATTGTGACCGTGAACACGCCATAGGTCAGGGCATACGACGAAACTTCGACCCGCACAATTGGCTCATCGGGCACAAAGAGGGTTTGATCAAAAGCTTGTTTATCGAAGGCTCCAGCAGGGTAAACCTTGCCATCAGCCCCAATAATGTCAGCATTCAAGCGCCAACGGGCCACGCCAGGTTTCAATTGCGGAATCGTACCAATCAAGCCTTCGGGGGGCACAATCCCATTGCGCAGCACTTGCGTACCTTCCAAAGTCAAACGATCGCCAATTTGCAAACGCCCAGGAAAGCGCACCCGCTGGCCACTTTTGATATCGATCAGCTCAATATTGGTTAGCTCACGAAATGGTCCATTCAGCATCGTAATCCAAATATGCGGCGTTTCGGGGCTACGATTGATATTATCGACCGCAAATTCTTGGTAGAACTTGAGATTATCGGCAAAAAAGAGCGCTCGTTTGGGAAGAAATTCTTCAATATCAATTAGTGCTTTGGCTGCCGCCACCGCCGGATCATTGCCGACAATGCCTAAATTAGCTGCCACAATATCCAAAATACCTTGGCGGGTCGAGGCTCCCCGTTTGAGCACGGCAATCAGGCCTTGCAAGCGCTCACGATAGGGCGCATGGCTTGGTTCAAGCGCATAATCCCAGGTCGTTTCCAAGGCATAGCGATTCAAGCGAATCAGATCATCGGCATAACTGGTTTGCAATGTGGGTAAATCTTCGGCCAAATCAGGAAAACGTTCAGCATTGACCAACTGTGGGTCATCAAGCAATTGATTGAGCAACGTCATTAAGGCTTGGCGCACCTCTTGCAAGCTCGAAATTCGCCGCACGCTCAAGCCCCAAGGCCGTAGCCGTGCATCATAGCCCAAAGCTGCATCAATAATAATTCGATTCAAACGCGCTACATCATCGCTCAACGGATTGGGGCTCGATTCACTTTGATCGAGCACATTCAGCAGTTGGCTGCGCCGCTCAGGGTTTGGCTCTTGGCCGTAAATTGGCCGCAAAAACTCACGATACAGGCTATAGATCAAGCTCCAAGCATGGGCGGGCAAGCTCAAATTGCTCAGCACAGCATAATGGCGGGTAAAAAATTGAGTATCAGCCAAAATTGCTTGATTCAAGGCTTGGGCGACCGCCAAGGCTAATTCGCGGCTAATACTGCTTGAGCCGTTATAGCGTTGAAGTTGCTGATATTCCTGTGGGCAGCGTTCGGCAATTTGTTGGGCAATGATTGCGCTGATCGGCGTGCGCTGCACCAACAATTCTAAAACCAAGCCTGCCTGAACCTCAGCCCCCAAAACATAGACATACTCCACGGTGTAGCGTCGCAGCAATTTCCAAGTTGTTGGATCGATCAGTTGATCAAGATAGGCTTGGAGTGGGCTTTGCTCGGTCAGAATTATTTGGCTCAAACGATAGGCATCAAATGAACGTGGGGTAAAGCGTGGGTTCATTTTGATCAGCTGCGATGTGCCACCCAAGGCCTCAAGATAGAGCGCAAAAATCTTATCGAGATCGCCGCGCTGCTCGATTGGAGCAATATAGCCTTGTGAGCCTTGGTTGGTCGCAGTCTCGACATGATGCGAACGCAACACATGGTACAGATCAAGCTCAGCTCGTTCGAGCCTGCGCCCAAACATTTCGGCGAACAGCAACAGCAACTCACCCGCCTCGGCTGGAGCATAAAAATGGGCCAAGCGTTGCAAGAGGGCGATCGTTTTGCCAGTTAATCGTTGCATAATTAAGCCTGTATTACAAAGCGCAGCGCAGGATCACTGGCACTATCGCTGGCAAGAAAAACCTTCTCAAAGCTGGCGATTTTGACGACCTTGCCGTTATTGCGCTCAGCCAACACACTCGCTGGATTAGTCGAGAGATTGTAGAGCTGGTAGTGTTTGGAATTGAAGGCAACTTGCAATACTTGAAGCTGGGCTTTGGCGATTGCCTCGATCTGGGCTAGCTCTAAATCCTGCTCTGGAGCCAGATCATCGAGATAGGCCATAATTGCGCGGCGCACTTCGTAGCAAATTTGGCGACGTTGACTATCGCTGGTCGTTGGCGCAACCGTCAACTCAAGTTTTCCCGTTAATTCCACCCGTTCGCTATAGATCAGTAGGTTAGCCAAAACGGGCTTTTCAATAATACTGACCTGAATCGCGCTATCCTCAGGGCGTTCATTGCTTTGGAAGGGCTTCGCCAGCATCCGCAAGCTAAAATCTTTGCGATGATACAACCGAATTTTCTTCTCGATTTCGCTGGCTTGGATGGCTGAGCCAAGCGTCAAACTTGCAATATATTCTTGAATTGCAGTCTCGAGTTTGCGACGTTTCTCATCGCGCTCCAAGCCCGGCTCAACCAATTTAATAAAGATTAAAATTGGCAAATCCTTTGGCTCAGCTGCTACCCGAATGCTGCCAGCATTGAAAAGCTCGGAAATTGCGCTTTCCAAACGCTTATCTTGCGGCGTGTGTTTGCTACGTTGCAATAAAATTGGCTGGGGATTGCTAATCGTCAATTTGGTTTGATTAATCACCAATTCTTCCCATAAAGCTGCGCTAGTTGCTAGCTCGCCGCTACGTCCAGCTAGCATCGCCTGCACCGGAAGCTCAATCGTTGTTTGATTGGTGGCAAAACTGGCAGGGTTGGTTACCAAAAAGCGTTGATTATCCAACGTGCGCAATTCACATGGCAATTCAACCAACAAAGTCTGATTCAAATTACTGCTACGGGTCAACTGCACAATGCCTTGAGCCTTGCTTTCGGCCTCGCGATAAAGCTGCAACTCCAAATTAATTAGATCATTTACGCCTTTGACTTGCAAAATTTCGCTGGTAAGTTGCGAGAAAAGCAAAGGCTGACCCATGCCCAAACGGCCAAAGTAGGCTTCAACAGCTTCGCGCACTTGGGTTTCAAGCAGGCCTTTTTCAGCCTTGGCAATCTGGTCGTTCGCCGCAATATGAATCACTACATCAACATTAATCGGTGCTGCTGGCTTAAGCACCACATAAATCCCAGCTGCCCGCACCTCATCTAAACGTTGGCGCAATTGGCGCTCGTTATGCTCGTTCATGCCATCAACAAACACTTCGATCGAGCCTGGACGACCTTCAGGATTATCATGAAAATCTTCGTGAATCCGCACCTCGCGGACTTCCGGCAGACTCAACAAGGCATTTTCAATCGACAAACTTGAGGCACGACCTGAAGCTAGCAAGGTTTGTTTGGCTCGTTCACGCAACTCTTGGTCGGTTTCGCGCTCGCGCCCACGAAAGCCAATCGCCTTGGGATTGATCACCGATTTGATGCCAGGCAAGGGTCGCGGCATCACGCTCACCGTTTGCTCGGCGGTGGTCATCTGCTTGCCGCGCTCTTCGGCTCGAACATGCACCTCAACCGTAGCCATGCCTGGCGCAATTCGGCCTTCTTCAGTCGTGATGTAGGCCTTTTTCGAGGGCGTTTGCTTGGGATCTTCCTTGGTGGTGATCAGCGTGCCAATTGGAATCAAGGTTTCTTCGCTGGTGCTATCACGCTGAAAGGTGACACTGCCTGTAGCAAAATCCGGCTCGTTACGCTTGATGCCTAAAATCGCCACCACCCGATCAAGTTGCGACCCCTCAGCCGTATCGATAAAACCAGCCTGATAGACCAGATCGAGCTGTTCGTAGAGCACCGCCAGTTCATAGGCAAACGATTCAAACAGCGAACGGACCACGCTTCCTTCTTCAAAATCGGAGAGCCGTGGCAAGCGCTGGCGCGAATCGGTAACCATGCTGGCATAAATATCATTAAATTGTTTTTTATGAATCGTCACGCTAGCCCTCCAAGGCTACTGCTATATTCACCACCAACGGCTCCGATTGATCGATTGGCCGCACCACAACCTGTAATTCGAGGGTTGAACGTTGATCCGAGCGCGGTATAATTGGCGCAATTGTGACCGAAACGACTTCACTGATGCGGCGTTCGAAGCCCAAACTTTCGCGCACATAAAACTCAGCCCGCAGATGAGTGCGGCGGCTTTGTGGCTCGCCAACCAGCAAATACAAGCGCGAGCCATAATCGGGATGCCCAAGCAAGCTTAATTCACCTTGGCGGGTCAATAGCCGATTAACAATTGCCTGTGCCAAATTAGCCCGACCGCTGACCAAAGCCAAATCGCTACGCTCAGCCATTAAATCAACCGCAATTCGATCAGACGATTGCATGCCAAGGCTGCGCCATGTTAGTTGTAAATCAGTTTCAAGGGATTCGGCCATTGCAAACCTCACTTAATCGCCAATCATGACTGTGCCAGCCGCCACCACCACAGCTTTAACCTTGACTTCATCGCAGGTTGTCGCTTGGTCGCCTGCGCGAATCGCTGGCTTGCCATTGATTTTGACGGTTTGGCTGCCACCTTCCAAGGTCGCTTGATTGTTGGGCGGAGTGATAAAACTCAGGTTGGGCGGCGTTGGGATGTGGGCTGGCGTATTCATTGCCTTCGAGCCAGCCACCGCCGCAGGCTGACCACCAATCTTTACATCGCTGCTTAGTTGATCGTTGATCATGCCGACAAATGGATGCGGCACTTGGACTGGTGGCGGCGGCGGCCCACCTGGTGGCTGCACGGTGTGCATACAACTTCCAGTCACTTGATCG
The DNA here is from genome assembly GCF_039545135.1 of Herpetosiphon gulosus. Classification (NCBI taxonomy): domain Bacteria; kingdom Bacillati; phylum Chloroflexota; class Chloroflexia; order Herpetosiphonales; family Herpetosiphonaceae; genus Herpetosiphon; species Herpetosiphon gulosus. The sequence continues at coordinate 120,191 of NZ_BAABRU010000006.1, forward strand.
CCTTTTTTAGCAGCTGGTTTGCCCATAACATCCCCTTAGTTCAAATCGATCGTGCTACCCTTGATTTTGATTGCGCCGCTAGCCTGAAGATCCAAGGTCGAATCAGATTTAAGCTCAATTGCGTTGGCTTGCACGGTCAGTTTGCCAGTTTCAGCAATCAAACTGAGATCTTTATTGGAGCTAAGGCTAATTTTCTCGCCAGCAAGATCAATCACCAAGCTAAATTTCTCGTTGCTGATGGCGATTTTCTCATCTTCAAGCGTGATCGTGTTTTCGCCATTTTTGCTGGTCAGAATGATTTTGCCTTCGCTATCCAGCAGCAAACTGCCACCTTCAGCGATGCTATGTTGTAGCAAAAACTCCTTGGGATTATTGGCAGGCGGACGATCTTCATCGTTATAAACGCGGCCCATAATGACCGGCGCATTAATATCACCGCCAATAAATGAGAGCACCACCAAATCGCCAATATTGGGAATACAGGCCAAACCAAGGTAGGGCGTGGCAACTGGCACTTTGCGCAATTCAAACGGACTGCCATCGGGCAACTGATAATTGCGTAATTGCACTGAACATTGATAATTATCGTTATCGCCCTCGTCGGCATGGGGAAAAACCGCCGTCACAATCCCCAACTCGCTGGTATGGATGCGCTGAGTGCTGCGTTCGGCAACCCGCTGAATAATCTGTAATAGTTCTTCCATTAACGCTGCTCCCAGCTAACTTCACTGACAAAGCCTTGATAGCGATTGAGTTTGTGGCTGACGCTCAGAATCTTGGCGCTCAGGTTATGGCTGGAATCAGGCATTTGCTGAAACTGAAGCGCATCGCCCAAAGCCAGCTCGGCCATCCCCAATACTTGGGCTTTGCCAGCTAAGGTAGCGGCGTAGGATTGAAAACGATTTTCAGCAATTTGACGTGCTTGATCTTGGCTGCGTGCGGTGGCATCGCTGATCCGCCAAACATTGCCTGAGCTTTTGCCAGCGCTGCCTTTGACCACTTTCTTGGTGAGCCATGAGCTGGCTTCAGTGCTTTGGCCTTGGCCGGCTGGACTAGTGCCATGAATTTCGAGGCCATCGATGCTCGCTTGAACTGGGCTGGCTGAAAATTGCAAAAGCTGCTGCGCATAACCTACTTGATGGGTAGTTTTGGCAGCGTAGGCTTTGAAATGCACAGCATCCTGAACATCGCTATAACAATCGACTCCACAGCGTTGGGCTAAATCATGGAGATGTTGACACAAGCTTTGGTTGGCTGAACACAAATAGCTGCTGAAGGTCAATCCATCGTCAACTGTGCCAAGTTTGAGTTTGGCTCGACCAAGCAGATCTTTGGCGATTGCTCCGCCTGAACGTTGCTCGTAGAGCGCGTTGAGATGCATACTGGTCAGCAATTGAGCGCTACTATATGCCTCAACCGTGATCGTATGCAGATTGGCTTGACAGCATGCAACGCAGCCAGTAAAGACCCGTTGCACGCTGTCAGCATCACCTAAATCAACGCTCACAGGATCGCCAAGTTTGGCATTCAGGCCGCTTTTGCTGACAAAAACCAGGCTACAGCGGTTGATTGGCGAGCGTAACGAGCCATAGCTTGCGCAACTCACCAACCAATCAGCTTGATCAGCGCTAAAACTGCTAGAACCAATTGTGATGCGATACTTCACCAACACGGCGCTACCCTGCTAAACGCTCGTCAAGCGTGTTCAACAATTGACCATAGGCATCGCTCAAGCGATCAAGGCCTTTTTCCAAATCGCCGTCAAGTCCAGCCAATTTGATGTCGATTACGTTGAACAAGCCTTCGATATCAAAGGTTTTATGCAACAGTTGCTTGATTTTGTTGAATTCATCGTCCAAGGGGCGACGAATCAATTGATCAGGCAAGCCTTTGATTTTATCGATAATGATTTTGTAAATCACATCAAGCCGCTTGACGGTCTCTTCGGGATAGAGATGGGCAATCTCTTCGACAATAAAGGGATGCAGTGATTGCAAACTCATGCCCAGATCGCTGGGATACGAGGCTTCAAACAGCACCCGATTAAGCCGAATTAAGCGATTTTGGTTGGTTGGAGTGCGCGAAAGCTCATACCACGCCCGCCCAAGTTGACCCTTCAAGGCCAAATAGCGGTAGAGTTGTTGCATTTCGCTGGCACTGCGGGTTTCGGCTGGCTTGGCTTCGATCAGGCCAATCGCGCTGCTCAATTGTTGGGTCACTTGATCAACCGTCGTTTGAGTGCTAATCGTCGCATCGCGCAGGGTATCGTTGATCGCCTGCAACACGTTGGTTGCATTAACCTCGCTCAAACTGCCAGCCGCTTGGTTTTGCAATAATTCCAAGGCAGCGGCGGTAAGTTTGGTTTGCACCAACGCTGCCAAACGATCGCCGCTGGGATTACGAATGCGCAACGCCAGCGCCATTAAACCTTGACCCGAAAAATCGCTAGCACTAACTGAGTTGAGCAGCCACATCGGACTAAATGCTTCAACACTGCGCTTAACCGTTTCATAGGTGGTTTTGATTACGCTGATCAACGATGTGCGAATCGTCTCAATCAAGGCCAGAATATCGGTAATTACCTGTTTGATGCTGCGACCCAGCGTATCCAACACATTCGCTACTGCTGCATCGATCTGAGCTGGTAGCTTGGTAACTGTGGTTAAAATCTTTTGGATGGCAGTAATTGCATCTTTGAAAGGTTGCAACTGGACTTTGACATCGGTAACGAATTTACGCACTGGATCGCCAAATTGGCGCTTGAACATGGCCGCAACCACATTTTGTAACACGCTTTCGTTGAGCGCGATAATGCGGCTTTCTTCGGCCTTGATCACTGGCTTGTAAACCCCAATGCAGCTATTCAAGGCGGTTTTGGTCGAGCCAGTCACTTGACCGAGCGTGGTGCTGAGGGCGGTCAACGGCGCTAAATCCAAATCGCGCAGCATCAAACCTGTGCCCGTTGAAAGATCGTAAGTTTGCATCAAGGTGCGGCGGCGAACCTGCAAGCCCTCAATTTCAGCCGCCGCAGTAGCGATTGTTTGACTCAAAGTCGTTGCGGCAGCATCCAAGTTGGTTGAGGTTACCCCAAGCTCTAGCTGGAAGGCTTCGCGGGTTTTGGCAATCTCATCGGCCACGTTTGGAAAGGTTAATGTTGCAGCATTGGCTCGCAATGAGGCTTCAATCGAATCCATCGCTGCTGAAACTTCATCGAGATAATCGCCACCAAGCACTTTTTTGAGCATCGTCCAAAATTCAGCATCAGCCAAATCTTGCAAGCCCGTTTTGGCGAGCAGTTTCTCCAGCGATACCGCCGATTTGATCGTGCTGAGCAGCGAATCAATTTCGTAATCGCGAATATTGGTTAATTCTTTGGAGGCTACATTAATCGCTTTGTTGATCAATTGGTTGAGCGATTCAGGCGAAAGCGTCTCGACCAAACTATACAATTGATCATACAAGCGTTGCAGTTCGTTCAAAATAATCTCAGGATCAAGCTTGGCGACCAATTTAGCCAACTCGGCATTAGCATCCTTGAGCGGAGCCAATAATTCCGAAGGCTTGAACTCTTCCAAGGTTTTGATCACCAGTTGATACGGCGCTGAGTTGAGAATTGCATCGGTGGCGATTGTGCCAGGATTAAATTCATCGATCATGCGCTCAATCACCAATACCTGATTTTTGAGCAAATTGACCAACTCTTGCAAGGGTTCGCGAATTTGGCGGAAGGCATCAAGCAATTCAGGCTTGACAATCTCATCAACTTTGACCGCTTCGATCACTTTTGCGCCAACTTTAAGCGCAGTTTTCTGCGGCGTACCCATGCTGGCAACATCAATCGCCCGCACATTGCCCTCTAATTTGGTGGTTTGCTCAATCACCAAATCAAAGACTGGTTTGAGCGAAGCATCGCCGATTTTGGTTTTGAAATCTTCGATGCCTTGACGAGCTTTGTTCAGAGCATCTTGCACATCAGGTCGATTGAGCACTTCGCTGATTTTGCCTAGCAATTGGCGAATTTGCTGCTCAAGCGTGTTGAAAGTTTGAGTCAATTTGGCATCAACATTGTCTTGCACATTTTTGACTGCCGCATCAAGTTTGAGTTTCAATTCCTCGATGCGCACAAAAAATTGCTCGATCACGCTGCTAATGCGGTTACAGCCATCTTTAATTTGGCGCACGACAGGCCCAACATCAACCTGACTGAGAAAGGCTTCGATCTCAGCGGTGACGTTGGTAATTTGGGTTTGCAGGCCATTTAACACGCCGCTGACGCTTTGGATGTTGGTTTCAATCGCGGTCGAAACGTTGCGAGCAGCTTCTTCGGCCTTTTTGGCGGCGGCCTCAAGATATTTGACAATATCGTTGGCCATATCGGTTAATTCTTTGATTGGGCTGGTGATTGCGCCCAAAACTTGGCCAGTTCGCGCTGTGAGTTGATCAAAATAGGCTTGCAAAAACACATCGTCGGTAGCGCCAAAATCGAGCACTTGGGTCAAGGCTTGTTGCAATTGCGCCACATCTTTGACCAGCATGCGTTGCAAGGTTTTATCGGATTGCTGAATCTGGCTCAAGCCTGAAAGCAAGGTGCTGCGGCTCAACTGCTGAAAGGCATCAATATCTTGGCTTTTTTCGAGTGCATCGAGCGCTTGTTGATACGATTTGAGGTAGCCGCTGCTGAGCAAGGTATTGGTGGCAGTCAGGCTATACAGGGGCAAATTATGGCGCAGCGTGCGCAATTGCACCACGTAAATTTCGGCCAAGGCCTCGGTGGTTAGCTCAGTCATTTTGGCCGGATCAGTCAGGGTATTCTTGAATGATTCGACAATTTTCAGCAGCATGCCCAAAATCCGCATGGGCGTTGAAGCCCCGGCATCAGCCAATTTGCGTAGCGGTGCAGTAAAACTATCAACATCAAGCCACGGCAGATCGGGGGTCGTGGTTGGCGTATCAACCTGCACCGGAATCACTGCATTGGTGATTTTGCCCATTGTGCCGTTGACATCGAAGGTTGGCGCAGGCAAGTTGATCGGCAGCGGCTTGCTGGTCACATCGCCAATCAAGGCATTGCGATTAACCCCGCCTAGTTGATCAAGCGGCGCGTTGATTCGCCCAGTAAAGCCTTCTTTGGTCAAGCCTTGGGGCATTACTGGCAAACTGACGGCAGGGCTAGTGCCATCAGGCGTAGCCGCTGCCAGATCATCTTTAATTGCTCCAGCGTTGATCTCGCGCATGCCATCGGCACCAACGGCGCTGGGGGTAAATTTCCCATCGAGCAGGCTGGTTAATTGGCCTTTGCCCGGTAATTCATTCAACAACGATTGCATACATCTCCCCGTAACACACTAGCCCAACAGGCTGCGCAGCGCTCCCAACGAATCGCTCAGACTGCTGGCGGCTTCACGCACCGGATCTAGCGCGGTTTTCAATGGTTCAACTGGATTGGTTATCTCGGGCAGCGAGCCAAAAGCCAAAGCATCGGGCAGGCTCGCCAGCGTGGTCAATTGGACAGCTTGGGTTTTGATGCTGGTGTTAACTTGAGCCGCTGCAACCTTGCTTTTACTTGGCGCTGCATATTCGACAATCTGCAACCGATAACTATATTGGTCTGGCTCGTAGGCTTGTTGAGTCACTTGAAATTGATCAAGCGTAACTTTGGCAACATAGCCTTGACCGACAATATCGGCGATAAACTCGACTGGCTCTTGTTTAAGATAAATACCGCGCAACTGCTCCAGCATGGTTTGGGCTTCGGCTCCATAACAGATGCCTTCAATTTGCAAACAAACCGAGTGTCGTCCAAGCTGTTGGCTCACATCGCCAGCCATACCTGGCACATGGTGATACACCGCCGCCCGCTGTTCGAGCGTTTGAATTCGATGCACCCGTTGTAAAGCAATGCCTGCTAGCTCAAGCGCCATGGCTCCGCTCCTGATTAATCGCTATAAAAACGCAAATATTCGCGTTGCAAGGCTTGGGTCAGAGCTTCTAAAACGTCGTTCACCAGTTGTTCACGTTGAATTTCGCCAGCATGATTGGAATGTTGTGAAGCAACCGATTGCTGGATCGCCTCAATCGGCGGTGGTTGGTCTCTTGGCGTTTGGGCCGCATTGGCGATTGCCAGCAGGTTTGATGGCTGAACTTGGTTGCTTGGCAATTCCAAGGCTGGCTTGGTTGGATGAATGCTCGGCGCTGGAATGTTGTGGTTGGTTGCGCTAGCCGCTGCTTGGTTGCCAACCGCTGGCGTAATCCATGTCCTCTGAGCGTTGGCGATTTCAGCCAGATCGAAGTTTCTAAGCATGGCCTCAGGTTGGTCAGCAGCCTGATTTGGGCTATTTGGTTGACTGAGGCTCTGCGGAATTGCCGCCTGCTGCCAAGCTGAGGCCGTGCTGTTGCCTGTAGCTTGCAGATTTGCTTGGATTGGTAACGACGGTTGAACTGGCTCAAGGCTCTGGCTAGGTAAAGCTTGTGGCAGCGCTTGGGCTGGCTCAAACTGAGCAAACGCCTGAGGTTGAGCGACCTCTGCCAACAAGGCCGTTTCAGCTTGGTTCGCGCCCTGCCAGAGCTGGGCAAAATCGGCTAGGCCTTTGATTGGGTTAGCTTGTTGTATCCAAGCTTGGTTGCCGCTTGGCTCAAGCGTTGGAATCGATGGCAGGCTTGCGCCATGCTGCGCTATTGGGCTTGGCGCAACATCCAAGTCAGTGCTGGCTGTTGCAATTTCCGATAAGCCTTGATTTAGCTGATTAGTTGTAGTTTGATCGGTCAAATCGGCTTGAAACGGCGCAGCTTTGGGCAACGGCGCGGCAGCCAACACCTGTCGAGTATCACGCAGCCTAGGCCGAACCACAGCTTTTGTAGCTTGGGTTTGGCTGGACATGGCTGAAACTTGCGGCTGAAACAGATCTGATTGTGGCTTAGCAGGCATGCTATTTGCAATCAACGCAGGTTGCCAAGCATCTGAATATGTTGGTTCAAGCTCAGCAGCTTGGGTCTGGTTGCGCGGTTGACCAGTGATCAATTGGGGAATCAAGCCGCTACTCAAGCCCTCAGCCCAAGCACTGAGTTGTTGTAATTGCTCAGCCAAAGCCAGCTCAGTTTGCCAATCGTCAGCCAACATGCTGGCTGGTTCTTCGCTTGGCAACCACATCGTTAAGCCATCCAGCCATGCGCTAAAATCGGCCTGAATCGCCGTGCCAAGAGTTATTAAGCTTGATTCGGGCTTATTCACTGCCAACATCCTCGGCTAATAATTGCAAATACAGCGTGATTTGAGCCATCGTCAAGGCCTGCACTTGCTGCGGTGTCCAGCCAAACGCCTTGGCAAGGCGATAGCTGGCCTGCAACAACGGCGCTTGCTGCAACTCAATTAATCGCTTTTTTTTTCAGTCATGCCACTAATTTCGCGAATATGCGCGATCAAAAAATCGACCATGCCCAAGTGCATGCGCTTGACTTGCTCCAAACTCAGGCTTGGCTCGACCAACGCCTCTTTGATCAACAACAGCGGAATCAGACTTGAATCCTGTTTGGCGGCTCGCATAATCAATTGAAACGTGCCAATCGTGATCGGCTGGAGTTGCACCACCAATTCACGAGCGGTTGCAGTGGCCTGACCAGGCTGAATAATGTCGGCTGGAATCGTCACGGCATAGCGTGCTTGAGCGCCAGCAAGCAATTCATCGGCAGTTAGGTGGTTGTCGCTCATGCAAGCTCATTCCTCTAGGCGCTGGTTTCGGCGCTGCTCATGCGAAGGGCTTTGAAGGTCACCGTTTCCATCACGAAATCGTCTTCGGGCAAGCGAAAACTCCACGTATCAAACTTGACCCCAAAGATTGTGAGCGTGCTGCTATTGTCAGGCGAAGCCGGATTAACCAAATTGATTACGATATTAAAGGATGGTTGGGCAATGGCTCCGGTTGGGGGTGGGCTTTTCGAGCCATCGCCAAGCAACAAGCGAATCAGTGCGCCGTTGATATGGGCGCGTTCAGCAGTGCCCGAAATATTGATATTGCCTGGGCGCAGCTCGGTGGCAAAGCGCCGACCAATTTCGTGGTAAGGCCGAATATCGTTTTGCACCACAATTTGCACATTTTGTAACCGCCCGACCACGCTTGAGAGGGCATATTCGCCGATCAAGGCATCGGCCAAGCCACCTTCGGCGGTGCTGCTATCATCGACCGCTAGCACCAACGACGCATCTGAGCCACGAAAAACATTGACATTTGGCATGAGTTTGCTCCTAACCCAAATACATCGTTACTAAGATGAAGTCGATACTGAAGGTTGGCTGCAATGTGAGCGACACTTGCACTTCACCAGCAATTTGCTGAGCGCGAGTCGCCGAAACATCCAACGAATAGCCAACCAAGGCCTCATCTTCGACCATACGGGTCAAAAAGGCATCAAGCGTCGCTTTCATTGCGCCGCGCACGCGGTCGTTATTCAACTTGCCAATGTAGGGATTACAGGCTGAGCGCACGCCATAGATCGCATAATCGACGATTCGGCGAGTAGTAATTTGATGCCAAGCCGAATTGGTGGCGGTGGTAATGCCTTTGACCACGCGCCAGCCTTCACGTTTTTCGACCACCAAAACTCGTTTTTGCACCAATTGTTCAAGCTGCGAGGCGCTAAAGTTGGTGGTCAAGCCTTCAATTGCCACAGTTTTGTTGGTCGGGCTGGATTGAACTGGTAAAGCGGCGATCAGGCCAGCCACAGCAGCAGCCAAATAACTGCCAGGCAAGGAAACTTGACTGACAGTTTGGGTGGCTGGATCGCTAACCGAGCTTTTAATCCCAGGTGCGACGAAAATCAAGCGGTCGCTGGCATAGCTATGACCAGAGATTTTAGCGATATCGTCGCCAAGCGCACTGCCGATTAAGCCGATGCGTTCGCGTTTAATGCCTGCGGTGGTGGTGAGGTGAGCGATTAAAGCATTGGCCATGCCCACGTTTGAGTTATCTTGACCAGCTAATAAGACCAAATTAACGATTTCATTTTCCAATTCAGCGAGGGCAGTTTTATAATTATCAACTGTTACGCCTTCGCTGCGCACTGCATAAACCGTTTTGCCGCCGTTATTATAAATTTGCTCCAAAGCCCGAACCAGGGTTAATTCGTTTTTTGTGCCGCCCTGCCAAGCGTCGCTAGCCCCGAAGATCGCCTTGGCCTCGCTGAAACTGCCCAAAATTTGAACTTGATTGATTGGACCACTTGCTGCCGTGCCAACAATGCCAATATAGCCCGAGGCGATGCGCCCTGCGCTAATCAGCCCCTCATCACGCACCGTGATGTAGGTGCCTGGCAAAATCACTTCAGCCATAATACCTCCCTAAACAATACGCACACCAAAGAAGCATTTACAGCATTACGTTGCTATAAACGAATTTGAACTCTTTTGAGCGATTCGGGTGGAAAGTAGGAGTAGGTTGTGGAATTGCTGCTACTATAGCATAGGCCAAAAGTCAGCGTCAACGGATTTTTCGGGCGATTTTGGCCTTGGCAACTCCAATTGCTCACACACATTGCACAAAGAGCATGCAGATCATGGCTTCTGACAGATAGGCGAGTTAGTTAAAACACGAATGAGAGTAGTAGGTTTTAGGGTTCAGGGGCTAGGGATCAGTATTTTGATCCACGAAGAGCACAAAGAGCACGAAGGTAGTTTTTTAGCCACAGATTAGCACAGATAGATATGATTATTCTCCTATGCTCAATGCCTGATCGCTAGCCCCTGACCTTTTGCTTTCAGATCTCATCCCTCATCCTTCTCTGCGCCTCTGCGTTAAATATCGATCCACGAAGAACGCGAAAGAATGCGGAATCAGAGGTCAGGAATCAGGCCTAAATCAGCTGAATTCTGGCCCCTGATCCCTGACACCTAGCTCCTCGTTAAGAGCGCATCCATTCATTGGGAACACGCACAGCCAAGACCGTGCCAGTTGCACACAGCTGATCGGCGGCGCTAAGCGTGCAGGTCACCAAGGTTTTGCGCTCGTTTTGCACCGCGAAGCGAGCACGCAACTCCAAGCTTGGGCCAAGCGGCGTTGGTTTGTGGTAGGCAATTTCAAGCTTACCAGTCACATACCAAATCGGCATGGGGCTGCTTAGCGCAACCCCAACCTGTTGAGCAGCCAAGGCCATGGCACTAATAATTGCGTGGCAATCGATTAATGCGCCAATGATTCCGCCATTAACCACATGAGTTGGCGAGGCACAATGCCATGGCTGTGGTTGCCAATGACAAATTGCTTCAGCACCATCCCAATAGCTTTTGATTTGCAAGCCATGAGGATTATCCTTGCCACAGCCCCAACAATGATTGCCCTGCAATTGATCTTGAAAGGCTGGTTGCGTCGTTGAAACCATCAATGCTGCTCCTTGAAGCAAAATTTATTCGCTATACCCATGAGGATGTTGTTGATGCCAAGCCCAAGCACTCTCGATGATACTCTCGATCGTGGCATAGCGTGGCTCCCAGCCCAAATCGCGGCGAATCGTTTCCGATGAAGCGACCAAGGTTGCCGGATCGCCAGCACGGCGCGGCGCAACCACCGCTGGAATCGCATGACCAGTTACATTGCGCACTGCTTGGATGACTTCTTTGACGCTGAAACCGCCGCCATTGCCCAAATTGTAGCGGCGACTGGCTCCGCCGTTGAGCAAAGCTTGCAAGGTCAGAATATGGGCCGAGGCCAAATCGCTCACATGCACATAGTCGCGCACACACGAACCATCGGGCGTTGGATAATCGTCGCCGAAGATCGCAATTGATTCGCGCTGGCCCAAAGCAACTTGCAAAACCAAGGGAATCAAGTGGGTTTCAGGGTCATGGTGTTCGCCAATGGTGGGCGTACAACCACAGGCATTGAAATAACGCAGTGCACCATAGTGAATGCCATGCACCCGTTCATACCAATAGAGCGCCCGCTCCATCCACGCTTTCATCTCACCATAGGGCGAACCTGGCACAATTCGTTCGTTTTCGTCGATTGGCATTTTGGCGGGGTCGTCGAAGAGATTGGCGGTTGATGAGAGAATAAAGGCCTTCACGCCATGTTCAGCGGCAACCGTCAGCAAATTAATCCCTGCCACCACGCTATCACGCAGATAATACTCAGGGTGCTGCATCGACTCGCCGACCAAAGTATGCGAGGCAAAGTTTAAAATCCCATCGAAAGGGCCATGGGCTTCAAAGGCACTGCGAATTTCAGCAATATTATTCAGATCACCCAAGACAAAGGTCGCAGCGGCAGGAACCGCTTGGCGATGGCCTTGGCGCAAATTATCAAAGATTACAACGTCATAGCCGGCATCAAGCAATGCGGCACTGGTTACGCTGCCAATATAGCCAGCGCCACCGGAGACCAAAATACGCATACAAACTCCTTTTTACACGGCAAGATCGTCGTGTAGCATCGAATTCGCTGGCTATTGTAGCCGAATCAGCTTAATTGTGGGTGAGAAGCATGATCAAGTCAGAAAGCAAAAGGCAAAAGGCAGAAATGGAACAAAGGGTGCAAGTTCTAGGGCAGCGATGTGACGTTGTTTGTCACAAAATAGGCTATGCTATAGCTAGGCCGCAATCGGCTTGCAATTGCTATTTGTGAGGTATCCATGATTTTTGCGTGGATGGGCTATTTTGGTCAATCAAGTTTGACCAACTGGGATGGCCGCTTAAAACTCGATCCAATTGGCCACCCCGTGCACCTACATTTGGAATACAATTATCGCTCGAAAACGCCTGCCCAAACTTGGCAGGATTATTTTAACGCTTGGCTGGCAACCGATGAGCCAGCTAAAACCACGGGCTTGGTGATTGGCCGCTGGTGGCAGGATTCAGCCCACGATGGCGATATTGATCTTGTTTTAGAAAGCTTGGTTAATGCCCGCGAGTGCTTGCCCTTGCTCAAAGCCCTGTTCATCGGCGATTTTACCTCTGACGAATGGGAAATTTCGTGGATTTTGCAAGGCGATTATGCTGCAATCTTGGCCGCCTACCCGCAGCTTGAATATTTGGCAATTCGCGGTGGCTCAAACCTTAGTTTTGGTGCGATTCAGCATCAACAACTCAAGGCCTTAATCATTCAAACTGGTGGGTTAGCGGCGCAAGTTGTGCGTGATGTGGCTGCCGCCAATTTACCAGCGCTTGAGCACTTAGAGCTGTGGTTGGGTAGTAATGAGTATGGCGGCAATTCAACGATCGACGATTTACAGCCGATTTTGCAGGGTGAGCGTTTTCCCAACTTGGTAACCTTAGCCTTACGTGATTGTGAATATGCTGATCTGCTGGCTCAAGCAGTGGCTAATGCCCCAATTGTTGAACGGATCAAAATCCTCGATCTTTCGCTGGGCAACTTGAGCGATACCGGAGCCGAGGCCTTATTCACTAGCCCAGCGATTCGTAAGCTTGAATTTCTCGATTTGCATCACCATTATATGAGCGATGGCATGCGCGATTGTTGGCCGACGATCGAAGTTAATTGCGATGTGAGCGATCAACAAATTGCCGACGAAGATGGCGACGAAGAATATCGCTATATCGCCGTCAGCGAGTAAGGAGCACAACAATGGCTCAATTGCCATGGATGTCGGAGCTGGCTCCATCGAATATTGCCGATTGGGATCACCCCAGTGTCTTGCAATCAACTGGTGTAGTACATCGCATCGGGCTTGGCTACGAAGATGATTACGATACCAAGACAGCGTGGATTGATCGCTTTGCTGATTTTTTGGCCTTGCCCAAGGTTGAAAAAACCACAGGTTTGGTGATTGGCCCGTGGTGGGAGCTTGATGATGGCAATGGCCCGGTTGATCAGGTGATTGAAACCTTGGTCAGTGCCGCGCCCCAATTGCCCAATGTACGCGCCTTATTTATTGGCGATATTACCAGCGAAGAATCGGAAATTTCGTGGATCGAGCAGGATGATCTTTCGCCCTTGCTCTCGGCGTTTCCCAATTTGCAGCATTTTGCAATTCGCGGGGCCAATGGCTTGAGCCTTGGTTCATGTCAGCATTCCCAACTCAAAACCTTGGTGATTCAAAGTGGTGGCTTGCCCAACCGAGTCGTGCAGGAAATTTTGCACGGCAAATTGCCAGCCTTAGAGCACCTCGAATTATGGCTTGGCTCCGATTGGTATGGCGGCGATGTTACCCTGACTGATCTCGAACCCTTGCTGAACGGTGAGTTATTTCCCAATCTCAAGGTGTTGGCCTTGCGCGATTGCTCGTTTGCTGATGATTTGGCGATTGCCATCAGCCAATCCAAGATCATCAATCGGATCGAAGTGCTCGATCTTTCGTTGGGCAATCTTGGCGACGATGGGGCCAAGGCACTTTTGGCATGCCCAGCGATTAAACAACTCAAACTGCTCGATTTGCACTATCACTATATCGAGCAGGAAATTGCCCAACAATTCAAACAATTGGGCATTGAAGTCGATATCTCCGAGCCACAAGATCCTCATCGCTATGATCGACGCTATATCGCGGTGAGTGAATGATCGTTATTGGCAATCCACATGATCGACGAGTTGCGCTGTGGCAGGCGGCCTTGGATCGTCAAGGTCAGCCGCCAGCCCATGTGATCAGCTACTACGATCTATTGGCAGGTCAAATTTATTCGGCAGAATGGATCAAATCTGGCGAGTTAGTACGGATTGAATCGCCTGGTAAGGATGAACAACTGTATCGTGAACTGGTACGGTTTGGCGCTGAACTAAGGCCTGAGCCTGAGTTTGAGCATTGGCCGATTGATGCTGAGTTGCCGCAAGAGCGCGGGCGCTTGTGGGGTAGTCGCCAATGGTATCGTGGTTATACCCGCTTGCTAAGCCAGCTCGAACAACAATTAACCAACTTGAATGCACGCTTGTTACAACATCCCACTGACATTGCCGTAATGTTCGATAAAGTGGCCTGCCATGCCCGGTTAGCGCAAGCCGATGTGCTTGTGCCACGCAGTTTGCCAGCAATTGGCTCGTTTGAAGAATTACAAGCAGCGCTGCAAACTCATGGCTGGCAGCGAGCTTTTATCAAACTAGCGCATGGTTCAAGCGCCTCGGGCGTGGTGGCTTATCGCACCAATGGCCGCCAAATGCAGGCCATTACCACGGTCGAGTTGGTTGAAACTAGTGCTGGTTTGCAATTGTACAACTCTCGCAGTTTGCGCACCTACACCCATTTGCGCGAAATTCAACCATTAATTGATGCCTTGGCCAAACAACGAGTCCATGTTGAAGAGTGGGTTCCGAAGGCGCGGCTGGCGGGCAAGGTCTACGATTTACGCATGTTGGTGATTGCGGGCAAAGCCCAACACACGGTTGTGCGCACCAGCACTACGCCAATTACCAACCTGCATCTATTAAATCCACGCGGCGATTTGGCGGCGGTACAAGCCCAGTTGGGAGCCGAATTTTGGCAGGCTGTGCGACAACAGGCCGAAGCGGCTAGTGCATGTTTTAAGCGTTCGCTGTACGCTGGGGTTGATTTGCTGATTGCCAATAGCCTGAAACATTGCTTGGTTGGCGAAGTCAATGCCTTTGGCGATTTGCTACCAAATGTGTTGGTCGATGGACTTGATAGTTATGAGGCAGAATTAGTGGGGCTAGGGAGCAGGGACTAGGGGCTAGGGGTCAGTAGCTAGAGGCTAGGGTTTAGAGCCAGGTATAAAATCCGTGCTAAAAACCGAATTCTCTCTATCTTCTAGAATTCAATTTCTGGCACCTGAACCCTAATTCCTAGCTGATCGAAAGAATCCCATGAAACAATACATTCCAACGCACGACATTGTGCTCATAACCTTGGATACTTTGCGCTACGACGTGGCGGTAGCTGAGTGGACGAATGGTGGCACACCCAATTTACGGGCACTGTTGCCAGACGGCTGGCAAGAACGCCATAGCCCAGGCTCGTTCACCTATGCTGCGCATCAAGCGATGTTTGCTGGTTTTATGCCCACGCCTGCTACACCTGGCCCACATGGCCGTTTGTTTGCGGCCCGTTTTGCTGGCAGCGAAACCACCACTGAGCAAACCTTTACCTTTGACGCACCAGAAATTGTCACAGGCTTGGCGCAGGTTGGCTATCGCACGATTTGTATCGGCGGCGTGGGCTTTTTCAATCGCCAAACTGCATTAAGCTGTGTACTGCCCGATTTATTTCAGGAATCGTATTGGGAGCCAGGCTTGGGAGTGACCGAGCCACGTTCGACCGAGTTTCAGGTGGCCTTGGCAGTTGAGCGCTTACAGGCAATCCCAGCCGAGCAACGAATCTTTCTGTTTATCAATATTTCAGCCTTGCATCAACCCAATTGCCACTATTTGGCTGGCGCGAAAGGTGATACGTTGGCAAGTCATGCGGCGGCTTTACGCTATGTTGATAGCCAGTTGCCAGCCTTATTTGCTGCGCTACGACGGCGCAACCCAAGCTTTTTAATGCTCTGTTCTGATCATGGTACAGCCTATGGCGAGGATGGTTTTTCTGGCCATCGCCTAGCCCATCCCACGGTTTGGACAGTGCCCTATGCTGATTGCTGTTTGGAGGAAGCCCATGCATCTGCGTGAATATGCCAATGCTACGCCTTACATGGGCTATAGCTATAGTTACCCACATAAATCGGCCTATCGCCAGCTGGAGCCACGCTCGTTACGCGAAGTTTGGGCCGACGAAGCGCATGATCAACTATTTCTATATTTGCACATTCCCTTTTGCGAGATGCGCTGTGGCTTTTGTAATTTGTTCACGACCACTAACCCCAACGAATCGATGGTACAGCGCTATTTGGCGACGTTAGAGCTTCAGATGCAGGCAGTTCACAACGAGCTTGGCGATGTGCAGTTTAGTCGCATGGCGATTGGTGGAGGTACACCAACCTATTTAAGTGCTAGCGAATTGGATCAGCTTTTTAGCATGAGCCAGCGCTGGCTTGGGGTCGATTCACGAGCGATTCCCTTATCGGTTGAAACGTCGCCCCACACTGCGACCGCTGATCGCATGGCGATATTAGGTCAAGCAGGGGTTGATCGGGTAAGCATTGGGGTGCAGAGCTTCCTTGATCATGAAGCCCATGCTGCTGGCCGTGCCCAACGCCGACCTGAGGTTGAGCAGGCGCTAGCCACAATTCGCGCAGCCCAAATTCCCACATTAAATATTGATTTAATTTATGGTTTGCCCAACCAAACCGTGGCAACATGGCTTGAATCGTTGGAAATTGCCTTGCAGTGGCGGCCCGAAGAGTTGTATTTGTATCCGTTGTATGTGCGACCGTTGACTGGCTTGGATCGGCGGGGCACAGGCTGGGAGCACGATTTACGCTTGGAATGCTATCGGGCGGGCCGTGAACGCTTGTTGGCGGCAGGCTATCAGCAAATTTCAATGCGTATGTTTCGCGCCGCTCATGCGCCAGACGACAGTCAAGCACCAAGGTATTGCTGCCAAACTGATGGGATGTTGGGCTTGGGCGCTGGTGCGCGTTCGTACACTCGCAAGCTCCATTATTCCAGCGATTATGCGGTTGGGGCTAGCTCGGTTCGTCAAATTATTCAAAATTACAATCAGCGCAGTTTGCTTGATTTGAGCCAAGTTGATTATGGTTGTGTTGTTTCGAGTGCTGAGCAACACCGCCGCTTTGTGATTCAATCGCTGTTACAGGTCAGTGGGCTGGATACGCAAGCCTATCGGGCGCAATTTGGCAGCGATGTTTTAGCTGATTTGAGCCAAATCAACGAATTAATTGAGTGTGGTTGGGCTGAATATCAGCATGGCGTGTATCAATTAACTCCAACCGGTTTAGAACGCTCAGATCTGATTGGCCCTTGGCTATATTCGCCGCAGATTCGTCAGCTTAGTGCGGAGTTTATCCTACGATGAAACTAGCAATTTTGTATCGTGGCCCCTTGTCGAGCTGCAATTATGGCTGTACTTATTGCCCATTTGCCAAGCATCAAGAAACTGCTGCCGAGCATGCCCACGATGAAGCAGCCTTGCAACGCTTTGTAGCTTGGGCAGCCCAGCAAATCCAGCTTGAATTAAGCGTTTTTTTCACGCCGTGGGGCGAGGCATTAATTCGGCGGCGCTATCAACGGGCAATTGTTGAGCTGGCTAATTTACCGCATGTCCAAAAAGTCGCCATCCAAACTAATCTTTCGGCGCGGCTGGATTGGGCCGAGGATTGCCCCAAACAACGGCTTGGTTTGTGGGCAACCTATCATCCGACCCAAACGCCGCGCGAACGTTTTTTGGCCCGTTGCCACGAAGCGATCGAACGTGGCATCCCGATCAGCGTGGGGGTTGTCGGCATACACGAACATCAAGCTGAAATTGCGGCCTTGCGCGAAGCCTTACCCAAACAAATCTATCTATGGGTCAATGCCTACAAGCGCGAAGTTGGCTATTATAGCCCTGAGGAAATTGCCCAGCTCACCGCGATTGATCCGCTGTTTCCAATCAACAATACCCGCCACCCTTCGGAAGGCAAGGTTTGTGCTACTGGCGAAAACGTGATTTCGGTCGATGGCGATGGCACAATCCGGCGTTGTCATTTTGTGCGCGAGCCAATTGGCAATATTTATAACGCTGATTGGCAAGCCGCCTTGCAACCGCGAGTTTGTGCTAATGCCACGTGTGGTTGTCATATTGGCTACATTCATATGCCCCATTTGGGCTTGCAACAGGTATTTGGTCAAGGCATGCTCGAACGGATTCCGCAAATTCCGATTGAGGTGTTGGGGTAAGTTTAACCGCGAAGGCCACGAAGGGCGAGGGATCAGGGGTCAGGGATCAGCTTGGCAGTGCAAGACCAACTACTCACTCCTCATCCCTGACTCCTGATCGCTGACCTCTCATAAACTCTGCGCCGCTGCGTTAAACTAGCCCCTGATCCCTAACCACTAGCCCCTCTGTTCTAGGCTCTATGTTCTTACGAGGGTTTGCATTCAGCCGTCGCTATGTGGTAGCATAGCAAGCACAGTCGAGGCCGACCATGCAAGCAAAGGCACGGGCGGCTTTCTTATCGCACTTCAGCGAAAAGCAGCATAATGAATGAACAACCGTTAAGGATTTTATATTTCGCCTCCGAGGTCGAGCCATTTGCCCGAACTGGTGGTTTAGCTGAGGTTGCCGCCTCGCTACCCCGCGCCCTCCAAGCCTTGGGCCATGAAGTGGTTGTAGCCATGCCACGGTATGGCCATATCGAGCCAAGCCGCTGGCAACTAGAGCCAAGTCAAATCACCCTGAAAATTCCGTTGGCCGATGCTACCGAACCTGCTACCTGGTACACCACAACCTTGCCTGATAGCGATGTCAAGGTGTGGATGGTCGAAAATCAGCGTTTGTTTGGTCAGCCTGAGGTGTATCTTGGCGATGGCGATGCTGAGCGCTTTGTATTTTGGGCTAAGGCCACGCTAGAAATTGCCCGTGCCCAAGGCTGGCAGCCCGATGTGGTTCATTTGAATGATTGGCATGCAGCGATTGTGGCCAACTGGTTACGCACCTCATATCGCGATGATCAGTTTTTTGCCAACACCGCCTCGGTTTATACCATTCATACCTTGGCCTATCGCGGGGTGTTTGGTCAGCGGGTGCTGGAGATGGCAGGCATCGCTGAGTATGGCTATATTGCCCATTCGGATATGCCAAGTTTGCATCGGGTGGTCGATTTGATGAGTCGTGGCATCTATTATGCCGATATGATCAATACGGTCAGCCCGACCCATGCTCGCGAGATTTTAACTCCTGCATTCGGCGAAGGCCTCGACCCATTATTGCGTGATCGGCGTGATCGGCTGTTTGGGGTCTTGAATGGCATTGACAATCGGCGCTATAATCCTGCTACTGATTCGTACCTAGCCCAGCCATTTAGTTACGACGATTTAACTGGTAAACAAGCTTGCAAAATCGCCCTACAACAGCAATTGGGCTGGGAAGTTGATCCAAGTAAGCCGTTGTTTTGTTTCATCGGACGACTGAATGATCAAAAGGGCTTGGGACTACTGGCCGAGACGATCGAAAATCTATTAAGCCATCATCAATTCCAATGTGTGGTAATGGGGACTGGTGAAGCCCGCTATCATGAATGGCTCAGTGATTTGCAGCAACGACATCCACAGCAAGTTGCGGTAGCCTTGACCTTCAATGAAGCCCTAGCGCATCAGTGTTATGCAGGAAGTGATGTCTTATTAATGCCATCGTTGGTCGAGCCAGGCGGCACGAATCAGTTAATTGCTCAGCGCTATGGCTGTTTACCGTTAGTTTGCGCGGTTGGTGGGCTAGCCGATACCGTTGAGAATATTAATACCTATGCCGGGACGGGCAACGGGTTTGGATTTACCCAGCCAGAGAGTCAATCGCTGTATGGCACCATGATGCGTGCTCTAGAGTTGTATCGACACCCAGAACTCTGGCAAGCCGCAGTTAAGCGGGCGATGCACTGTGATTGGTCGTGGGCACGTTCGGCCCAACGCTACGATGAACTCTATCGACGTGCCCTCGTCAGTCGTGCAGCGCGTCGGCCACGCGCTAGCTATGGAGACGCGAATGAGCGTTCGTGAGTCGCTGTGGACGATGGATTCGTTTGAAGAAGCCTTATTTAGCATTAACCACGGAGGAGCCGTGATCACTCATCTGCCGCGTTTGGTGGCGGGCTTGCCGCCCTCGGTTGCCGCTTTGTGGCGACAACTGTTCCGCGTTGATGTGAGCCATGGCACAATTCATCCACCAGACCGCATGCATGGCTGGATTGAACGCGCTTTTGGCAGTGTCGAAGCTGTATTGCACCAAGAAATTATTCGGGTTACCAATCAATGGACGCTCGAAGGTGCAATTTTCAACCGCATTCGCGGGCTGCGACCACAGCAAGGCCGTTATCAATCGGATATTGATCAAATTATCGCTGCCAGTGCTGGCCCTCAGGATGAAGCGGGCTTTTGTACTCCCGAAAGTGGCACGCCCGAAGATCGTTTTGGCCGGGTGCGTGGACGTTATTGTCTGAGCGCTTCCAATGTTGCCAAATTCGATGGCTGGCATGGCGTGCTGATCTTCGATCAACATAATCCTTTAAATTTTAACCTCGAACGGGTCGAGGATTATATTCAGACTGCTGGACGTTGGTTCGATGCGGTGCATACCGCCGATCCGCAGGCGGTCTATCCATTCTTTATTTGGAATTGCCTCTGGCGTTCGGGAGCATCAGTCATTCACGGCCATGCCCAGATGTCAGTCTCGCATGGCATGGCCTATCCCAAGGTTGAATTGTTGCGACGCACCGCTGAGCAATATCACAACCAACATAACGCTAATTATTTCCAAGATGTTTGGCGGGTGCATCGGGCCTTAGGCTTGGGCTTGAATATTCATAGCGACAATACCCATGGCTATGTCTCGCTCACGCCCATCAAGGAAAAAGAGGTCGTGCTGTTTGGCAACGATGTGCAAGAGTTGGCCCAATATCTCTACCATGTGCTTGATTGTTTTGTAACCGAGTTGGGGGTGCAAAGCTTCAACGTGAGCATCACCATGCCACCGCTCAACGACACGCCCGAATCATGGACCAATGTGCCAACAATTGTGCGAATTGTTGATCGTGGCGACCCCAACAGCCGTGGCTCGGATATTGGGGCGATGGAGTTATATGCCGCCACTGTTGTTGCTAGCGATCCATTTAATATCGCCAATGCGTTGGCTGGCCGATTTCCCTAATTTCTAATCGATTATGATTCCCTCACCCCCTAGCCCCCTCTCCCGCCCAGCAGGAGAGGGGGAATTCATTTATTCCGCGAACCACTCGCGCAATTCTTGAGGATGCGCGGCTGCACCCAAGGCAACCATCAATTTGATGCGTGCTTTGACTGGCGAAAGCTGCTGGGCAAACATTACACCAAGTCGTTTGAGATCGTGATATTCGCCAACATAGCCATACTCATCGTAGCAAATGCCCTTCAAGCAGCGCGTCGTCACCACCACTGGAATGCGTTTGTTCAGCGCTTCTTGGATGGTTGGCAACCACCATGGCGGCACGCGCCCACCGCCGAAAGCTGCAATTACAATCCCCTGTGAGTTGGTATCAATCGCCGCCCGCAGTTGACGATCATCGGCTCCTTGGGTGGCGTAAATTAAATCAACTCGCTCAGCCAAGCGCGAACATGGTATATATTGGCGACCACTGGGCTGATGATGGATTCGCACAGTTGCGCCCGTCAAACTGCCAACTGGGCCAAAACCTGGCGCATCAAAGGCATCAGCGGTTTGCGAATCGATTTTTTGCACCGTCGAAGCTGAAAACAAACGATCGTTAAAGGCAACCATCACGCCCAGCCCACGGCTTTGCGGAGCAGCAGCAGCCCGAATCGCCCCAGTTAAATTGGTAACGCCATCATAACCAACATCAGTGGCGATGCGCATCGAGCCAGTAAACACCACAGGTTTATTCGAATCGATCAATAAATCGCATAAAAAAGCACTTTCTTCTAAGGTATCGGTGCCATGGGTCACCACCACACCATCAGCCTCGCCCAGCAACAAACTATTGACCCGCTGAGCTAAATCGAGGGCCATAGTTGGAGTAATATGGCTACTTGGCAAATTGGTAAAATCTTGAAAGCTAACATTAAACTCGCCGCGTGGGAGCATCGCCGAAAAATCATCGCCTTTGAGCATTGGAACTGCGCCGCTCCATTGCGGTGTGCGTTTGGTCGAAATCGTGCCGCCCGTTGTAATAACCACAACGTTGTGCATATAGTCTCCCTGCCCGAAGGCTGTGAATCGTAAGTGGCTTCAGCCATTGAGTGTAATGAAGCTTGTTGCTCACGTCAAGCAAGGATTCGGGGGCGAGGGGTCAGGAATCAGGGTTCAGGGGTCAGCAGATAATCTGTGGTATTTTTTAGCCACGAATTACACGAATTTCACGAAAAAGCTCATCCTCCGTGCGCTTCGCGTTCTTCGTGGTTCCGTATCCCCAACCTATAGACAAACCCTGTGCCCAAGCGCTATCATATGCCTAGCACTCAATCGTTGGGAGATGTTGGGATGACGACCATGCCTGATGCTGAAACCCTGCAACAAGCCGAAGCCTTGCTAGCCCAAATCCCGCTTGATACTATTCCAGCCCATCAACGCCCACGGGCTGATTGGATGCTTGATGATCAGTTTCCGATCAGTAGTTTTGTTGGGCGCGAAGATTTGTTAAAGCAACTGGCTGCGGCCATGGCCTCAACTACCCCAACCATGATTGTGCCAACGCTGGCGGTTACTGGCATGGGCGGCATCGGCAAAACCAGCCTTGCACTCGAATTTGCCTATCGCTATGGCCATTATTTTGCTGGCGGCGTATATTGGATCAATGCCGAGTATACATTGGTTGACACATCAAAGGTTGATACCACTATCTTGCCCTCGATTGATCGATTGTGGCTCAAGTTGTTTCCTCAGCGTGATAGCAGCCAAATCTCGCCTGAACAGCGGCTCAACGACATTAAAAGCTTTTTCAATAGCCCAATTCCGCGCCTGTTGATTTTCGATAATTGCGAACGGCAATCGGTTTTTGAAGCCTATCGGCCAGGCCCGCAAAGTGGCTGCCGTGTACTGATGACTAGTCGCAACGCGGTTTGGTCATCGAGCAATGTTCGAGCAATTGCGATTGATCTGCTGACTGCGGCTGAAAGTCGCCAAATGTTGCAACAACTTGCCCCACGCGTGACCGCTGCAGAGGCCGACGATTTAGCCAAACTGGTAGGCTATTTGCCCTTGGCGCTACATGTGATGGGTGTGGCCTTGGGAACACTTGAACCCTCACTAGCTGTCGCCAATTATTATCAACGAGTGCAACAAGCCTTATTGAGTGAACTCGAAACCAGCGCCAACAACTTGCAAAACGTCCATCGCTCGCCAACTAACCATCAATGGAGCGTCGTCGCTACGGTGCGCGTGAGCTATGGCCTACTCAAGAGTCCATATCGCGATGAAGCCCAACTCCGCCATATATTGTTGCTGCTAGCATGTTGCGCACCAAACGCGCCAATTCCAATCAATTTACTCGTACGCGCAACCGAGCAGGATTCGGCAACTATTGGCGGATGGTTGTATGCGCTGCGCCAAAGTGGCTTTTTCGATCACGATCCGCCGCAACTGCACCCGCTCATGCGCGAGGCGATTCGAATTATCGAAGCCGAGGATTACCCTAGCGCCACCAACACCATGACCGCTGCTTTAATTGCTGAAGGTAGAGCTGCCTATAAAAATTGGAACCGCGAGGCAATGTTGGCTTTAGTACCCCATCTCACCGCCTGCCATGAAACCGAAAAAACCAAGGACGGCTATCCGGGCAATGTCCTAGCAATCCTTGCACAAATTAATAAACGCCAAGGCAATTATCGCCAAGCAGAACAGTCTATACATGAGGTATTGAATCATAAAATTAAGACTCATAATTCTGATCATCCAGAAGTATTAGAAACTCAATATATCCTCGCAAATATTTTACATGCCCAAGGAGCTTATACTGAAGCTTTAACTATCTATCAATCCATACTTCGTATACAACAACAGATCTTAGGTGCAGAACACCCCAATACCCTTACTACCCAAAATGGTATTGCTAGTGTTTTACGAGACCAGGGACTTTATACAGAGGCTTTACACATCTATCAATTTGTACTTAATAACAGACAAAACGTTTTAGGAAAGGATCACCCTGATACACTGAGTACCCAGCATAATTTCGCCAACATATTATATATTCAAGGGTTTTATACCAAAGCGCTGGAGATTTATCAGGAAGTATTAACCATTAAACAATATATTTTTATCGAGGATCATCCTCATACTCTGATAACTCAGAGTCAACTCGCAGATGTGTTTAAAACCCAAGGAGACTATCACAAAGCCTTAAATCTTTTTGAGACAATATTAGCTGCCCAAAAACGTATTTTAGGCACTGATCATCCTCATACACTAACTACTCAAGATAAGTTAGCAGATGTATTCCGTTCTTTAGGATTATATAGCGATGCTTTGCTTTATCATCAGGTGGTATTAGAAAGTAAGCAACATGCATTAGGAATGGAACATCCTTCCACTTTATCAACTCAATATAAAATCGCCAGTGTCTTTTATGACCAAGGTAACTATCGCCAAGCCTTGCAACTCTTTCAATCTGTCTTCAAGCTTAGACAAAAAGTTTTAGGTGTAGAACATCCAAACACCGTCCACACAAAAAAGTTTATTGAATTGTGCATAGCACGGCTGAAGCAAAAGGGGTAGGGCTAGCACAATTGATCCACGAAGGGGCGAGGCTATGGGCTATCACGAATCTTCCGATAGCCTATAGCTGTAATGGTTTATACGCTTAATAATCAGTACTCCCATGCCCTCACCCCCAACCCCTCTCCCACTGCGGCGGGCGAGGGGCGCATTCTTGGAGCGGTTCCTCCTCTCCTCGCTTGCGGGAGAGGGGGTCAGGGGGTGAGGGCATAATGGCGGTTGGCAACCTCATAAACCATTACAAATAGCCTATAACTTCTCTGCGTCTCTGCGTTAAACCTCGTATCATGTGCTTCTCGCGAATTACCCAAATTCCACAAATATACATCCTTCGTGTTCTTCGTGTCCTTCGTGGTTTCGTAGCCCTTTACTTAATCGTCATCGGTAGCGAGACCTGATACCACAACGCGCCACTTTCGACCGCGCCCATATCGCAGGCCGCACCCAAAAAGCCTGCCAAACCACGCTGATCGGTCACACTGGAGCTTGCGCATGAACCAGCATCGGTCGATTCGCTATAGCTAAGCGGCAAGTAGGTTGGAGTTGGGCCACCATACCAGCCCAAAGGCCGCAACACTGGCCAAGTATTTGGTTTATTGCCATTGCTGGTTTGGCTGCCACAACTTCCATCGCTCCACAAGCTAAAACTCATGCTCGGCGCTTGGCTGGCGTAGCCACATTGCGCTCCTGTTGCGGCGTTATTGCCCATAATAATGCTGTTATTGACGGTAAATTGATTGCCAGCATGATAGAGTCCACCGCCATCACCCTCAGCAGTATTAGCGGTTATTGTCACATGATCAATTCCAATCGTTCCATTAGGGCGATTATTTAGCCCAGCACCGCGCCAAGACCAGTTTTTGGCAATCGTGCTGTAACTCAACACAGCCAAGCCTGAATTAGCAATTGCACCGCCATCACCATCTAAAGCACTATTGTTGATCAAGGTCGAGCGTTCAATCTGAAGGCTACCCTGGTTGGCGATGCCGCCGCCAGCCAATGCCGATACATTCAGATCAACAATGCTGTGTTTGATGGTCAAACCTGCATTGGCGGCAATAGAGACCCCACCGCCTTCGTGAAAAGCCACATTTGATGCAAATTTGCTGGTGTTAAACTCCAGCACACTGCCTTCGCGCAGATAGAGGCCGCCGCCTTGGCCCGCAACATTACCCCACAACCTGCCACCTTCAAAAATACCATTGCTTTGCCGAATCACCATACCGCCGCCAAAATCGGTATTTTCATGGCCCAGCAACTCATTTACGTCAATATCCGATTGGCGAATATCCAAAATTGCCGCCCATGCCTCAAGTCCAGCACCTTCGGTTTCAGCTTTGTTATTGGCAATCTGGCTATTGCGAATCGTTAAACTGCCCGTATTGAAACTCATACCACCGCCGCTGCCACTCGATCGATTGGTTTCAATGCGGCTATTAATCAGGGTCAGGTTGGTATGCTGTGCGCCAATTCCGCCACCAAATGATGTCGCTTGGCTATCTTTAATGGTTACTTGGTTGAGGGTTAAATTGGTAAACTCGCCGCTCCAATTTGGCTCGACGAAAATCGCCCCGCTATGCTCAGCACTACCATTCGTCAGGATGATGCGCTGAATTTCGACCCGCGCTTGTTGGCTGACCCAAAAAATCCGCGTCGTATTGCCGCCAGAAAGCGTAATTTTGCCACCACCATCAATCACTGAGCCATCGTGCAAAAATTTTTGGCTGGTTAAAATGATCGTATGTGGATTCGCACCACAATTAAAGGTTAGCGTGCCACCTGGTACTTGTTCGCCTGGAAAAAGCTGAGCTAAACCAACGTCAAAGGCCGCCTCAGTACAACTAGCAGGTGTGCCAGTGCCCACCACCACGCTATCGGCAGCAACTGGACGGCTATCCCAAACGAGGCCCAAACCAAGTATGATCAATCCACTCAACAGGAATTTTTTACGCCCTAGCATTGCGGTTGCTCCTACTAGCCATCAATCCGATAGCAGCAGCATAGCAAAGCATCGCCGATAAAACTTGACATTTTCTACCAAGCTTTATGCAAGTGTCGCGGTTTGAGGATCGCCAAGTTGCTGGCGCTCGTCTTTGAGGGCAACTCCGGTCAAGCGCCGTTGCCGCGCCTGCCCCAACAAATAGATTAATAAATCGCTAGCCGCTGCGTAGTTCAAGCCTTGTGGGTGAATGTTGGAGATGCAGTTGCGCTCAGCATCGTTGCGACCTCGCTGCGGCGCATAGGTTAAATAGATGCCTAAACTATCGGCAACACTCAAGCCAGGCCGCTCACCAATTAAAACGACTACCAATTCAGCCTTGAGCAATTCGCCAATTTCATCGCCAATTGCCACCCGCCCTTGTTCAACCAGCACCAACGGCGCTAGTGACCAACCAAGCGCCCCAAGTTGCGGCATGATTATGTTCAGTAGCGGCACAGCATGGCGTTCGATCGCCACTGCTGATAAGCCATCGGCCACTACCAAGGCTACAGTATATGGTTCAGCTTGTAAGGCCTCAAGCTGCTGACGCGATTCAGCATACAAGCTTCGACCTAAATCTGGCCGCTTGAGATAGGTTGCCCGATCCAAGGCGGCGCTTTTGAGCCTGAGGATTTGGGGAAATTCAGGTTGTAATGCGCTGGAAATCGCCGCAAAATCAACCTGGGCATGGACTGCATCACGGGCCAAGGCATGGTCTTGTTGAAAGGTCAAATGAGCTTTGGTTGGCAGCGCATCGCCCACCCGACCGAGGCCAATGCGTGCATTAGTAAATTGGCGCAAGCGTTGCCAAAGCTCAGTTTCTGCTTGTTCGGCCATTACAATTCTCCCAATTGGGCGGCTGATTGCAACAAACGATGGCGCTCGTTGGTAATCAACAAGCCTGCTTGATCGCTAATGCCAATCTGTTGGAGCCATGCTTCAAACTCAGGCGCTGGGCGCAAACCCAAGGTTGTCTGCACAAAGCGAATATCGTGATACGAGGTGCTTTGATAATTGAGCATAATATCGTCAGCGCCAGGCACGCCCATCACATAGGTACAACCAGCGCTGGCCAACAGCACCAGCAAATTATCAATATCGTTTTGATCAGCTTCGGCGTGGTTGGTATAGCAGGCATCGCAGCCCATCGGCAGGCCCAACAATTTGCCACAAAAATGGTCTTCCAAGGCCGCTCGGCTAATTTGCTTGCCATCATAGAGATATTCAGGGCCGATAAAGCCCACGACTGTGTTAACCAACAATGGATCAAAGGCCCGCGCTACGGCATAAGCTCGCGCTTCGCAGGTCTGTTGATCAACGCCATGATGGGCATTGGCTGAAAGTGCGCTGCCTTGGCCAGTTTCAAAATACATTACATTATTGCCAATTGTGCCACGCTGCAAGGCGAGTGCCGCTTGATTGGCTTCGTTCAACAAGGCCAAATCGATGCCAAAACTACGATTCGCCGCCTCGGTGCCAGCAATCGATTGAAAGACCAAATCGACCGGAGCGCCACGCTCGATCACCTGCAAGGCGGTGGTAACATGGGCCAACACACACGATTGCACCGGTATGGCATATCGCTGACGTAATTCATCAATTAAATGTAGCAAACTGGTCATGGCTTGCGGGCTATCGGTCGCTGGGTTGATGCCAATTACCGCATCGCCACAGCCATACAACAAGCCATCGAAAATTGCCGCTGCGATCCCCTCGGGATCATCGGTTGGATGATTAGGCTGCAAACGCGAAGAAAAACGCCCCGCCAAGCCCAAGGTATTGCGAAAGCGCGTAATCACTTGGCACTTTTTGGCGACCGCAATCAAATCTTGGTTGCGCATAATTTTGGAAACTGCCGCCGCCATTTCGGGCGTGATGCCTGCCGCAACCGCCGCCAACTGCTGGCTATCGGTGTGATAATCGAGCAGCCACTCGCGCAAACCACCAACCGTCAAATGGCGAATTGGCGCAAAAGCAGTTTGATCATGGCTGTCGATGATCAAGCGCGTCACTTCATCAGTCTCGTAGGGAATTAGCACTTCGTTGAGAAAGGTAGTTAATGGCAGATCGGCTAAACACCACTGCGCCGCCACTCGTTCCTCGGCGCTAGCAGCGATCAAGCCAGCCAAAGCATCGCCCGAACGTTCAGGCGTAGCCTTAGCCAAGAGAGTTTTGAGCGAATCGAATTGGTAGAGGCGTTGACGAATTGAATGCTGATAGCTGGTCATAAGCAGTCTCCCACAGCACTGGCATGACCAATTATGGCATTCTTTTTGGCTCAAGGCAATTTTAGGGAGCTGAAACCGCGAAGGACGCGAAGATCGCGAATGTTAGCTTCATTATTCTATCGCATTTGTGGGCACTTCAGTCATTTAATAATCGAATCTTGGTGGTTTTCGCGCCCTTCGCGGTTTCGTCCTTCGTGCAACTTCGTGCTCTTCGTGGGTTACCTTACTTTCACAGAGATTTGCGGCTAATGTATGAGGGTAACAATGCTTGATCAATGCTACTATACCGCTATCGCTCTACGATGATGCAATTGATTTGAGGAGTATCTATGGGTAAGTTCTGGCAGCTAGGTCGCCGTGCAACGCTAACGTTCACGATCATAACCGCCTTATTTAGTTTAGCAATCACGCGTGCCCAACAACCGACCAATGCGCCAATTGATGGAGTATGGGATAGCACGATTGGCAATAGCCTGCAAACAAGCGGCAGCATCAACAAACTCTACATTGGCCCCGATCAGCGCTTATATGTGGCAGGGAATTTTGCCTACCTCAACAATCAGCTTGGCAATGGGTTAATATCGTGGGATGGCACAAACTGGCACACTCACGGCTTACAGCCAAACGACATTAATAGCATCAAGACCTTTGAAACCTACCAAAACCAACTCATTATTGGTGGGAGTTTCCAAAACCTTGCAGGTCAGGGCATTCGCGGGCTGGCCCGTTGGGATGGCTCAGAGTTTCAAGGCTTTGGGGCTGGCACACAAGGTACAAATGATTATTGGGATCATACGCCATCACAAGTCAACGATTTCGCGGTTATTAGCGATACCTTATATATTGTTGGCAATTTCTCGCAATTTGATACGATTGCAGCCAATTCGGTGGCCTATTGGAAACCAAGCGGAATTGGTGCGCTTGGCAATTTCGAAGATAAGGCGCTAAGAACCGCCTCCACGGGGCAACAATTGGTCGTTACTGGCGCATTTCAATATATCAATAATGTTGAAATCAATGGTTTGGCCCTATTTGCGAATGGACAATGGTCGTCAATGCCAATGCCCACAAATGTAGCCATCGATAAAGAAAATATTGTTAATTTTCAAGACACAATCTATGCATGGGGCTACCCAACGGAAAACCCACAACAAACCAATGTCTATGGCTATAGCAATAACCAATGGACGCAGATTGGTAATGATCTGCCCGAAGGGATTCGTGGTGTATTTGATGCCGATGGCTTGCATGCCTATAGCACGAATGCGATCTGGAAACTGGTGAATGAGCAATGGCAATCAGTGCAACTTCCTGCCAGTATTACGAGCATCAGCTCAGTCGTGGGCAATAGCGATCAGCTGTATATCGCAGGCCAGTTCATGGTCAATAATCAACCAAGTCAATTGCTGGCTTGGGATGGAACGAACCTAACCAGCCTAGCAACCACAAGTTTAGCTGTCCCAGTCTATGATATTGGCGGCGTAAATCGCCAAGTTGTCGTTAATGTTAATGGGCAGACCAACCTGCAACAATGGAATGGCACAATGTGGCAACAAATCTATGGGATGAGTCAGGGGAGCAAGCTGTTCACGGTTGACAGTGAGCGCACCTATTTGGTTAGTAGCAATCCATTTAGTGTCAACGCTAGCACACCAAGCGCACTTTGGGAGTTTAATGCCACTGGCGTTCTAACCAATCCAGTCGTCATTAACGGAACTGGAAACAATTGGGCACGCTCTGGAACAAGTTTGCTGACGCATGGCAATCCAGGTATGATCAATGGCCAAACCTATAGCAAAACGGTCCAGATCAACGACGATCACTCATGGCAATTGCACAATCTTCGTCACTCCTATGCGGATGCACGGATTTACCTAATTAGGAATCAGTTCTATGCCGTTTATATTCGTTCTGAACGCTATTCGTGGCTGATCACTATTGATGTTTGGCGCAACAATAGCTGGCAGGAAGTTGATGTATTACAACCGAGCGATCACAGTTATCCGCAAATCGCAGCTTGGCGTGATAGTTTATACATTAGTGGGGATAATTCGCTGTATTATATGAATCCTCATGGCATATTCGAACAGCTTGCTCAGTTTGATAATGGTATTAACCGCTTGGCGATTGATGGTAACGACTATTTATATGTTGGTGGTAGCTTTAACGCTGTTAATCAACAAACAACTGGCTCGCTCGTCCGTTGGGATGGTGCAACATGGCAAGGCTTGGCAACACCAGTCAATGGCCCTGTTGAACAGATTGCCGTAACCAGTAGCGATCTGTATCTTGCAGGCAATTTTACTCATGTTGGTTCGATGCCATCGTTAGGGGTAGCGCATCTGCGGATCACCCAACAGCCCCCAAGTAATACTGCAACGCCAAGCAATACGCCAAGTAGCACACCAACCAATACTGCGACAAGTACGGTCATACCAAGTAGCACGCCAACGAATACTGCGACACCAACCAATACCGCTACAAGCACCATCGTACCAACCAATACTGTAACGCCCAGCAGTACGCCAAGTAGCACACCAATTGAGCAACAACGCTATATAGTTGCAATTCCCTATGTAGTACGCTAGTTAAATGCTTTGAGAAATGAAGGGTAAAAATCAAAAGGGTCTAGAGCTAGAGCTGGAACCACGAAGGGCGCGAAGAACGCCAAGGTTCGATTATTAAATGACTGAAGTGCCCACAAATGCCATAGAATGATTAAGCCAACATTCGCGATCTTCGTGTCCTTCGCGGTTTCATCCTTTGTGCGCTTTGTAGATCAAAAAGGGGATCAGTGGGATTGCCACTGATCCCCAACAACCAACTAGTCCTGATTAACCTTGGCCACAATCTCATCAATTTGGCTGGCCTCGAAGAAGCCGAAGTTAACAAATTTGGCCAACGGAATTGGCTCGAAAATCGCACGGGTACTAGCGCTTTGGCCTTCGATAAAGGCTCCAGCGGTCGCATGCAAAATCTCAGCGCCAATCGGATCATCCAAGAATTCCTTGATGGAACTCATGCGCGTGAGCACTTTGCGAGCTGAACGTGGGTCTTCATTCACCATTAGATCGGCCACTAAGGGCAAATCAGCGCTGCAACCACCAGCCAAAATCTGATAGCTGCCACCTTCCATGCGCCAGGCTGCCCGTTGCTGATCATATAGACTGAAATCACGGGCATTGAGGGTTAGTTCAACAGTTTTGGTCTCGCCAGCGGCCAATTCGACCTTAGCAAAGGCTCGTAATTCTTTAACTGGACGTAGATAAGCCGAATTGCTCGGTTTGACGTACACTTGCACAACTTCTTTGCCAGCTCGCTCGCCAGTATTGGTCAGGGTGACGCTGACAGTCAAGGGCGTAGCCTCATCGATACTTGCAGCACTCAGCGCAATCTGATCATACCGAAAGCTGGTGTAGGATAAGCCATAACCAAAGGGGAATAACGGCTTGACCTTACGGACATCGTAGTAGCGATAGCCAATAAACAGGCCTTCACCATAACGCACCACTCCCGCCTCGCCTGGATAATTCAAAAAGGCCGGAGTATCAGCGAGATCATAGGGGAAGGTTTCGGCCAATTTGCCACTGGGGTTGACGACACCAGAAAGTACATCGACCAAAGCGCTGCCAACAGCCTGACCCGCCAAACCAGCCTCAAGCACCGCCCGCACTTGACCAAGCCATGGAATCGTCACGGCTGAGCCGTTGATCAAAATTGCCACCGTGTTAGGCTGAACTGCCGCCACTGCTTCAAGCAATTGATTATGTCCAGTTGGCATGTTCATATGCGCCCGATCAGCGCCTTCAGTCTCGTAGGCATCGGGTAGCCCAACCAAAACTAAGCTCAGGCTAGCGTTTTTGGCCGCAGCCACCGCCTCAGCAATTAATTGATCGTTGGTGTTGCCATCGTGATCGTAGCCAGCGGCAAAATTAACTTCAACCGATTGCCCAGCCAACCAGGTTTGCAGTGCTTCAAGCGGCGTATCAACCTGAGTTGCATTAATTTCCGAGCTACCAGCGCCTTGATAGCGTGGCTTTTGAGCAAAATTGCCGATCACCGCTACTGTGCTCTCAGCAGTTGGCTGCAATGGCAAAATGCCATCATTCTTGAGCAGCACCATCGATTCGCTAGCAGCGCGGCGAGCCAAAGCATGATGGGCAGCTTTATCATAGCTGGCTTCGGGCTGGCGTTGGGCAATTCCACGCAGAATAATCTTGAGCATGCGGCTAGCAGCAGCGTCGATAACGGTTTCTGAGAGCGCTCCCTTGCGTACCAAACCCGCCAAAAATTCAACGTGATTAAGCGCTGGTCCAGGCATTTCCAAATCGAGGCCAGCGGTTAATGCAGCGGCTTTATCGTTAACTGCGCCCCAGTCGGAAACCACAATGCCCTCAAAGCCCCATTCTTCGCGCAGAATTTCAGTCAGTAGTTGGCGATGTTCGGTCGCATAGATTCCATTAATTTTGTTATAGGCCGCCATGATCGTCCAAGGTTGGGCGCGTTTGACCACGCGCTCGAAGGCTGCCAAATACAACTCGCGCAAGGTGCGTTGATCGACTTCCGAGCTAATCGTCATGCGCTCGAATTCTTGGTTGTTGCAGGCATAATGTTTGAGCGATGTGCCAACGCCATAGCTTTGCACACCTTCGACAAACGCTGTGCCCAACTCGCCAGCCAAAACCGGATCTTCGGAATAATATTCGAAATTGCGGCCACCCAAGGGCGTGCGTTTGAGGTTAACGCCTGGGCCAAGCACAATTTGCACGTTATTGGCTAGGCATTCTTGGGCAATCGCCTCACCAATCGCTTTGGCTAGATCAACATCCCACGTTGAGGCCACGGCGGCGGCGGTGGGAAAACAGGTTGCTGGAATCGCATCAATAATGCCAATTGAGGAATTTTCAGGGGGTTTACGCAAGCCATGCGGGCCATCATTCATGTTGATCGAGCCAAGCCCCAAGCGTTCGACGGGGTGGGTGCTCCACATATCTTGGCCGATCGTCAGCGAAATTTTTTCTTCCAACGTCATTTGAGTCAACAAGTCGTTGATTTGTTGATCACTCGCGGTCATGATTCGACCTTTCCTTGCTACAAAATGCAGCATCTACGAGAACCAGTGCAACAGCGCAGCATGGGCAGTTGGCTAGCAGCGTTCCAGCCCATGAGCCAACGCCCCGTTGCGTCGCATTCCTAATTCACAATGTTGATTTGGATCAGCGAAAGACTATCACACCTGTTCTCAAAATATCGATCCTATACCAAATAATTGAAATGGTTCGTTGACTTCATAAAATAATCGATTCCCTCACCCCAACCCCTCTCCCACGGCGGCGGGAGAGGGGCGTTCCAATGGTTATGATTGGATGGTTCCCCCTCGCCTCGCTCGGCGGGAGAGGGGGCTAGGGGGTGAGGGAATGCCAATCGACGACGAATTCCACCCAATCATTATTAAGACCCTTGAAAGGTGGGGGTGAGGGAATCGATCAATCATTTAGTCAGTTAACCATCACAAGTAAATATTAAATAATGAAGCTTGAGCTTGGTTCTTGCAGCGTCGCTTGAACCAAGGGCATGCCTAGAAAATGATCGCGCAGTTCATCGCGCAAAATATTACTTGAAATATGGCGAATCAAACGCTGAGCCTGTTGGCGTTCAGTCAATGCCTGATCTGGCTGGCCCTGCGTTTCGAGCCATTCAGCTCGCCAAGCATGAAAACGCCAAACTTCATGAATATCGCCAGCAGGTTGTTCGTTGATCAGGCCTTCGCTCAGTTGCAAAGCTTCGACGATTTTGCCTTGAGCCGCCGCCAAACGAGCACGATAGTTGACGACCAACGATGTGCCAAACCACAAGCTTGAAAGTTGCTCAACAACTTGCTCCAACAAGCGTTCGCCATGAGCATATTCACCGAGTTTTAGGCTCAATTCAATATGCGCCACCCGTAGCATAATGCCAGCAATCACCTGTTGATCGCCCAAATCAAAAGCCAAAACTTGGCGAATTGCCTCAGCCATAGCGGCTGGCTCAGGTTGGGTTTGTTCGATCGAGATCAACAAACGCAGCGCAGCAGTCAATTGGCGCAAGGTTGCTAAGGCCTCATCATTAATTTGTTCCAGATAAGCCTCAGCCGCATCGAGCACCACCAGCGCCGAAGCATAATCGCCGAGCATGCGATACAAACGTAGCAATTCGGTGCGCGAATACATATTGAGCATAATCGGCCCCGAAATGCTCGATTGTTCGATCGATGACTGGAACATATGCAGTGCCTGTTGAATATCGCCAGTTTCGAGCGCGATACCACCAAGTACTGAGCGCGAAAAACCTAAATTCCAAGCATTGCCGATCATCACGGACAAGCGCTCGGCCTCACGCGCGTAGCGCACCGCTTGCTCCAAATCGCGGCGCGAATAGTAGAAATCGGCCATGCCCGAAAGGCTATCAGCCAACATCGGCAGATTATTCAACGAACGCCATAATTCAATTGCTTCGCGCAACATTTGCTCGGCCAATTCATGCTGACCACGGTTGATCGCCACCCGATGGAAGTCGTTCAAACAATAGGCTTGCAACTCGCGCATACCCAACTCACGCGCCAGGCTTAGGGCTTTTTCGCCCCATGGTTCAGCGTCGGTAAAGCGGCTGAGGTGGCCTTCGATCAAGGCTAAGAGCCAATAACAGCGGGCTTCCGACTGACGATCGCCCTGTTGGGTCGCTAATTCCAAGGCTCGCATGGTATCGCTACGGCTGCGATCAAGGTCGCGATGCAGGCTCGGCAACATCAACAAACGGGCGCGTTCAATCAAGACCATTGTCAACGATTCAGTATCATGTTCGCTGTCGCAGCGTTCGAGCACATGATCGTATAAATCGAGGGCTTGCTTGGTTTCGCCAACCAACTCAGTTGCCCGCGCATAATTCAGATACAAGCCGCGTACCACGCCCAAGGGCAACTCATACTGATGGCTTAACTCGTGAGCACGTTCATAATGGCGAATCGCCTCGCGCAAAGCATATTGACGATAGGCCACATCGCCAGCCAGCAAAGCATATTCAAAGGCTTTGGGATGCTCAGCATAAAGAAAATGGTTAGCCAAAGCTGATGCCAATTCCTCGCGTCGCGAAGGGTAAAGCGTTTCTAAGGTTTCGCCAACCACGCCATGCAAACGGCGGCGCTCAGTTTGCAAGGTTGTGCTATAGACCACTTCATGGACTAAGGCATGGCGGAAACGCAAATAGCCATTGGGATTGGTGCGATCTCGCCGTAGCAACTCACGATCAACCAACAAATCGATCGAATTGGTCAGTTTTTCGGCGGTTGAGCCAATCACCTCGGCCACCACCCGAATCGCAAAGCGTCGCCCAATCACTGCCGCAATATGCAAAAATTGGCGTAACTCGCTGGGCAAACGGTCGATTCGCGCTGCTAACAAGCCATGCACACTATCGGGCAATTCGATTTGATTGATTGCCTCAAGCGCCACCCAACTATTACCATCATGCATAATCGCTTCGCGATCGATCAAGGTGCGAATAACTTCTTCGACAAAGAAGGGATTGCCATCGGCTTTGTTGAGAATCGCCGTGCGTAAATGCTCGGGCAGACCATCAAAATGCAGCAAATTGGCAATCAATTCGCGGCCATTGGCTAGCGATAATGGAGCTAGATTCAATTCAAGGCCTTTTGAATCGCGGGCAGCTTCGACCAAACGCCAGCCAACCACTTCGCGATCAGGCCGCGAGGTCGCTAAAATTACCAACGGAATGTCGTTGTGTAATTGCAACAAACTTTGCAGCACATCAACCGAAGCCTCATCGGCCCAGTGAATATCTTCAATCGACCAAATCACCGGGGTATGTTGACCTTGGGCCAACACCAAACGCCGCACGGCGGTGATATAGAGGGCTTGCAACGCTTGGGGGCTAAGTTCATCGAAACGGCGTGAGGCTGGCAGCAACAACAAATGGCTCAGCGCTGGAATCACCTGATCAGCTTGATCTGCCAAGAGCGCCGTAGCGATTTGATGCAAGGCAGCGGCCATTTCATCTTCGCCATCGTTGAGCGAAACGCCAATTAATGAGCGCACCAAATCGCGCAGCAGGGCATAAGCACTTTCTTGGGTATAGGAGAGACAGCGGGCTTCGTACCAAACGACTTGAGGCAATTGCTCCAAACTTTGGTTGCGCCATTCGGTCAACAGCCGACTTTTGCCAATGCCCGCCTCGCCAACTGCCATCACTACCCGTCCGCGCTGATTGGCCAAATTATCGGTTACCGCCAACAGACTATCGAGTTCGTTGCTGCGGCCAACCATGGGGCTTTGTAAGCCTTTGATCCCACGGCCAGATGAGGGGCGCGGATTGAGGCCGCGGAGCTTGAAGACCGCCACTTGTTCAGAACGACCTTTGATAGCTTTTTCGCCCAGCGCCGCAAAATCAAAGACATGGGCCGTCATACGTTGGGTTTCAGGGCCAACCAAAATCTCGCCGTTGCTCGCTAAATCTTGCAAGCGGGCCGCCAAATTAACCGCATCGCCAATCACTGAATAGTGCTGGCGACCGAGCGAGCCAATGCCGCCTGCAATCACCACGCCAGTGTTAATGCCGATGTGCAAGCCCAAAGCGAGGCCTTCTTGTTGGCTAAGTTCAGCAATTGCATCGAGCATAGCACTGGCAGCGTGTACAGCACGAATTGGATCATCTTCGTGAGCCAGGGGAGCGCCAAAAATCGCCATAATCGCATCGCCAATAAATTTATCGACGACCCCGCCGTAATGTTCGATGATTGGCACCAAGCGATCAAAACAGGCATTAATCAAGCGATGCACCGCCTCAGCATCCATCTGCTCAGCAATCGAGCTAAAGCCCACCAAATCGGCAAACATCACCGTAACCCGCCGCCGTTCGCTGCGCGGTAACGGAGCATCGGCCAACATGCGGCCACACTGAGAGCAAAAACGAGCGCTGGCAGGGTTGAGGTTGAGACATTCTGTACATTGCATAGGCGGTGTACTCGGCGCAAAAATATTACTCCATTATAACGCGATTTTTCCTCTTTTTGAAACAAATGTTTACTAGCAATCTGTATGAATTCTGCTTAAAACCACGGCACTCGTTCTGGCTGAAGAACGAGTGCCGGGTACGAGGAGCAGGGTTATAGTACTTTAGTTGAATGGCAAGGTGATCGTGGATTGTTGGCCTTGGGCGCTGGTGGCGCTGGTGCGAACGCTCGCTGAACCATTGCCAATCGCGTTCCAAATTTCAATCCGTACCCGACCATTGCTCAAGTTGGCCCAAGCACCGCTGCTGCTCTTGAGGCCAGCGGTTTGGCTATATTGTTCGAAACCTGCCACCGGATCGGTTGGGAAGTAGTTGTAGGTTTCGGTGCGATCATAGCTGCCGTCGCCAGTCCAGTCGTAGGAAATGCGGGCTTGAACCCCGTTGCCCACGGCGGTGTTTGAATCGACGAACAGCTTGAATTGGGTAGCTTGGCTGTTGTAGGTGCGGGTCAAGCCAGAGATGGTATAAACCAAAGCATTGGTTGGTGTACCATCACGATTAGCGCCACCAGCCGATGGAATCGTGTCGGTGTTAGCGCCTGCGCCTGCGCTCAAGCTCAAGGTACCAGCCACATTTTGGGCAGCGCCATCGATGACGTGCAAGGTGTTACCACCAGCATCAATCTTGGTCAGCAGCCATTGTTGGTTGGTTGCACCGACATAGTCCCATTGATGGACGTTGCCACCATCGGCGGTTGAGGCATCAGCAACATCAAGCGCCTTGCCACTGTGGCGGGCAATAATTGCATAGTAGCCACTACCAACATCGCGCAAACACCATTGTTGATTAGTGGTATTGCCATATGGCCATTGATGGATGTTGACCCCGTTGCCAGTTGCGGTCGTGCCGCCAGCAACATCCAAGGCTTTGCCACTATGACGCGCGGTTACTTTGAAGTAGTTGCTACCAACGCTTTCGAAGCGCCATTGTTGGTTCAAGCCGCCAACATAGCCCCATTGATGCACATTCGCACCATCAGCGCTTGAAACACCATCAACATCCAAGGCTTTGCCACTGTGACGAGCCGTTACTTGGTAGTAGCTGTTAGCATCCAAGCTGACTGCTGAACAGCCTGCAACTGGCGTGGCGGTTGGTGGTACTGGGGTTGCCGTCGGATTGACGGGCGTTGCCGTCGGATTGACAGGGGTCGCCGTCGGATTGATTGGCGTAGCGGTTGGATTGACTGGAGTCGCGGTTGGTGGTGGGGTTGTGCCCGTGCTGCGAGCCATGCTGCGTGCAGGAATACTATTCAACACCACGCCATTCGAGAAGGTTACGGTCAATGGGCTACCAGTTGGATTCCAAGCAACGTAGGTACGCACACCATTTTTGTTGAAAACCGCATAGGTTGGCGTGTTGGCGGTGATCGAGGTATCGATCGAACCCAACTGCTTCAAGTTGCGAATCCAGTGATAGGTATGAGCCTTGGTTTCGCCTTCTTCTGGGGTGTAGGCGACCGTATCAAACTTGGTTGCAGCAGTTGCCGCATCACCAAAAGCTTGGAATTGCCAAATAACATCTAACCAATAACGTTCTGCGCCGCCGATGTTGCTGCGCATTTGGCTATAGTTTTTGTTGACATAGGCTGGATTACGGCCCAAGTACAGCGAACCACCATGGAAGGGCAAGAAGTTGATCCCGTGGATCATTTCGGGGTTGGCGCTGAACCAAGTTGCGTAGCTGCCACCATCGCCCCAAACCATCCCAACAGCGGGGTGATTGTTGTTGGCGGTGAAGCCAGCAGGGAACACAGCGTTATCAACATTGAACCAATATTGTTCGATGGCGTGGGTTTCATGGGTATACATGAAGATCCCAAGGTCGCGCAATTGGGTATTACCAGTGTTTGCGCCCCACAACAGCACGGCGCTGTTGAACATCATTGCTTCTGATGATGATTCGTGGTTGTTGCCAGCGCCGAAGCCAGCGTGGCCCGAAGCCCATGAGTGGCCTTCGTAGATGTCGAAGGTGCGCAAGCGCGGGAAGCGGGGATCGGTTGCGGTGCTGATGTTAGCAGCATCGTTGATCAACAGCTTGACCATCGAACCCCAGTTGCTATCGAGCGCCCAGTTTGGATCATATTGGGCCAAGATTGCCGCTGCGTAGATGTAATAGCCATAGTGGAAGTGGTGGTCGTTCAATTCAGTATCTGAGCCAAACGAGGCTGGATAGCCGATCACGGTTCCCCAATTGCTATTGTAGTAGAACTGGCCATTGGTATCGTTGGCGCTGGCGGTGAACCATTCTTGCAAACGGTTGCGCACAGCGGTAATCAACGTATTACGGGCGTTGGTGTTGCCCAATTGTTCAGCAATCGGAATCAAGTTGGCCAAACGTAAGAGCGCCTTACCAGTGTAGTAGGTATCAGCACCGCCAAAGTGGCTGGCTTCGAAGGCAACATCATTCAAGTGATTGTTGAGCGTGGTGCGGTTATAATCGCCAGCATCTGGCAAGGTTGGCAGCACGCCGTTGAAGCGCATGGCCGTGGTAAATGAATTACCATCGCGCAGGCGAATTTGACCACGGGCGGTGGTATAGCTGTAGTTGGTCAACGCCGTCGATGAGTTGATCGCGTGGTGGCGATACAAGCCCAAAACGGTGTTGGTATTGCTGCCTTCTTTGGCAACCGTGGTTGCGCTGAAGGTTGTGTTCAAGGTTGCCGAAGCTTGGTCGTAGCTCCAGCTCGCGGTGGTGTTGGTGACAAAGGCATAGGCGCGGGCTTTGAAGAAATTAAAGGTTGCCACGCTATTATCAGGCAGCACTGCTACCGAATAATAATCTTTGCCAGCCAAATTTGATTGAAAATTGTTCCCCGATTGGCCCCAGGTCGCGCCAGTTGGGGCAAAAATACCATAATGATGGCCGTTAACCGTGATACCAAGCGCATTCGTGCCAGCACCAGTCCAAACGCTTGGCGGAGCAGCCGCGCTAATCAAGGCATCGCCGCCACTCTTGGTCAAATAGACGAAGGGCATGCCATGGCCAAAGGTTGCGCGGAGCGTGCCGCCACCATTCCAATAGGCCGTGACCGTCCAATCCGAGTAGCCGTCAACTTTGGCATCAGGCGAATTCAAGCCCACCAAACCAAGGTTGAGGTCTTCGGAAGCATTGTAGTGAAACTCGCCGATATAGTTGGGTGAGCCAGTTGAAATTGCGGGAATTGTCGGGAAGGTCACGCCCAAGCCAGTCGCTTTGGCTTTGACAATCAACGGCAAGGCCGTCATATTTTCCGAATAAGGATTACCAGGGAAGCGCTGCCAGCCGAGCGAACTCCACCAATCGTTGGTGGGCATTGCGCCAGTGACATTGGCAGTACGTTTGGGAGAAACAGGATTCCCATTAAAATCATCGGGAACTTTTGCGCCTGCTGGCAAGGTGGTAGTATAACTGCCCAGCCCAGCTTGATCAGCGTTGGCAACAGGTTGGGTTGGAGAAAAGAACAAACTTGTGGTTAAAAATGTTAGGAGGGTTCCTGCAAGCCATGGTAATCGTCTTGAGCGATTAGGTAAATGTTGTGTATTCATGCACATCCTCGTGTAATTAATCAACATCGATAGCCGAAATGTTATGAACCCCTAGTCGCATGAATCAAGCAACCTCCTTCGATCAAAGAATCCATATACTGCTATCTTAATTTTTTCCTAACTATTATTCAATGACTAAAATAAGTCATTTAGCATGCGCTAAGCTTCTGAGTTGTTGTTTAATGGATGATCGTTCTATGCTATTATGCGCGGAATTGCATATAAATGTAATTTGTGCCCTCACCCCCAGCCCCTCGCTCGCTGGGAGGGAGAGGGGGTCAGGGGGTGAGGGCTTGCAGATTAACGAATCATTGCATATAGAGAATAGGAACCAAGCATGGCCGAGTTGCGCAACTGGCAAGCCACGAGTCTCTTAGAGTTACGTTTTATCTCCGATGCCCAAATTTCGCCCAACGGTGAGCAAATTGCCTTTGTAGAAACCTGGATCGAGGAAACCACCAGCAAGAGTGGCACTCGCAAACCCGATTATCGTTCAGCAATTATGTTAATTCAGGCCGATGGTGGCACGCCGCAGCGTATGACTTTCAGCGTTTCAGGTCGCGATAGCTCACCACGCTGGTCGCCCGATGGCAGCAAACTGGCCTTTATCTCAACTCGCGATGCAGGCGTGGCCCAACTGTTTGTGCTTGATTTAGCGCGTGGTGGCGAGGCCCAGCAACTAACCAGTCTTGGCTATGGTGTGGCCGAAATCAACTGGCGGCCCGATAGCCAAGCCTTGGCTTTTATTTCGCGCGGAGCCAAAGCCAAAGCGCAAACCCATGTCGAAAGCTTGCGTGACGAAAAAATTATTGAGCGTTTGCCGTTTAAATTCGATGGCGTGGGCTATTTGCAGCCAGAATATGCCCAAATTTGGCTGGTTGAATTAGGCCAAGAACCAAGCCAAATCACCGATCTAGCCTTTGATCATGCTGATCCGGCCTGGTCGCCTGATGGCAGCGAGTTGGCTTTTATCACGGTTTCGCGGGCCGAATTAGAGCATACCCGCCAAGCCGATATGTATCTATTAAATGTAGCAGCTGGCACATCACGCTGTTTGACCAATGCATTGGGTCCAGTGTATCACCCAACATGGTCGCCCGATGGTTTAGCAATCGCCTATATCGGCCATGATCAACATACTGGCAATGCTTCAAATGAGGCTTTGTGGTGTGTTAGTCGGGCTGGCGGCGATGCCCATTTGCTCAGTGTTGGCTTTGAATATGGGCTGGAAAATAGCGTGATCAGCGATGCACGCATCGGGCGCTTTCCCTATCGGCCTTATTGGCGCGATAATGGCATCTATTGTTTGGCAACTCGGGCCGCCCGCACTCGTGCCTATCGTTACAGCGATGGCGTGATGCATGAACTTACGCCGGAGGATAATCCCAGCATTTCGGGCTATAGCCAATCGTTGAATAAGCGCACGGCTTTCACCGCAGGCACGGCGACCCAACTCGAAGCGCTGTATATGGGCGATGCCGATGGCAGCATTCATCTGCTCTACGACCCCAATGCTGCATTACTTGCCAGCATCCAAACCATCGAGCCAGAACGCTTTAGCTATGCCAGCTTCGATGGCTTGGCAATTGAAGGCTGGGTGATCAAGCCTGTCGGATTTACCCAAGGTCAGCAATATCCTTCGTTGTTGTATATTCATGGTGGCCCGCATAGCGCCTATGGCCACAACTTTATGCACGAATTTCAGGTACTGGCGGCGGCTGGCTATGGCGTGATTTACACCAATCCACGCGGTGGCACAGGCTATGGTCAGCGCTTCCGCTCGTTAGTACGCCAAGATTTTGGCGGCGACGATTATCGTGATCTCATGGCCGCCGCCGATTTGGCCGAAACTTGGGATTGGATCGACAGCAAACGCATGGGTGTGCTTGGTGGCTCGTATGGCGGCTATATGACCAACTGGATCATCAGCCATACCGAGCGCTTTGCCGCCGCCAACACCCAACGCTGTATCTCCAATCTGATGAGCTTTTTCGGCACATCGGATATTGGGCCATACTTCGGCGAAGATGAATTCGGCGGCAAGCCTTGGGCTGATATCGATAAATTTATGGAACGCTCACCAATTCGTTATGTAAATTCAATTAACACTCCCTTGCTGATTTTACATTCGGATGAAGACCATCGCTGCCCGGTCGAGCAAGCCGAGCAACTGTATACCGCGCTCAAAGTGCTGGATAAGCCTGTACGGTTTGTCCGCTTCCCGCGCGAAGGCCATGAACTTTCACGCAGCGGCGAGCCATTGCATCGGATCGCACGGATCGAATATATTTTGGATT
Organism: Herpetosiphon gulosus; assembly: GCF_039545135.1. Taxonomy (NCBI): domain Bacteria; kingdom Bacillati; phylum Chloroflexota; class Chloroflexia; order Herpetosiphonales; family Herpetosiphonaceae; genus Herpetosiphon; species Herpetosiphon gulosus. The sequence continues at coordinate 163,533 of NZ_BAABRU010000006.1, forward strand.
GGTTCGGCCACTATTTGCAAGGCCACGAACTCAAGCCTGCCGATCAATTCCGGCGCAGCGTTGCTGGCGAATGGCAAAGCAGCCAATAATTTCCACGATCAGATTGTTTTCAAGGCCGTTGCCACATCTAGGCAGCGGCTTTTTGCTGGGTTTGACCTCGATACCAATTAATCGTGGCCTGCAACGCTTGCTCCAAAGGCGTAGCAGCTAAGCCAAGTTGGCGTTCGATCGCTTGGGCATCGACAATTTGTGGCTCGGTATATTGATAGAACATCTCAACAAATTCGCGCATAAACGAATCCATCAGCCCAAACGCCTGAATCGCCATTTTAGGCAGGGCAATACTACGCACAGGGTAGCCCAACAATCTGCCAATTGTTTGCAGCATAGCACGTTGAGTTAATGCTGGCATGACCGGCAAATGCCAAGCTTGGCCCAGTGCCATAGGATGTTGGCCCAACAACGCCAAGCCACGGGCGACATCGCCGATATAGCTAAAACTATGCGGCAAGTCGATATTGCCCAACAATTGCCCTGGTTTGTGCTGCAACAACATTGGAAACACCCGATCGCCCAAGGTCGAGTTGAGCACACGCGGCCCAAAGAAATCGGCGGCTCGGCCCAGTGTGACTTCAAGCGTACCAGCCCGATGCGCCGCCAAATAGGTTTCGACCAATTCAGCTCGCATACGACCTTTGCGAGTATGCGATGCAAACGGTGTGGCCTCAGTCAGCGGTCGGCCTTGGCTCGAACCATAGACGTACAGCGTGTCGAGCACCACCAAGCGAGCGCCAGCCGCTGCGCTAGCCTGCATAATTGTTTGCTGAAATTGTGGCATAATCTTGGTCTGTTCAGCATAATGGACGTTAGCGCAGTGATAAACCACCTTCGCACCTTGGCACAACTCATTAACTTGAGCTTGATTAAGCAAGTCACCAGCGACGACCTCAACCGCTGCTGGCAGATCGGCCTTACCACTACGATTGATACAGCGAACACGCTGGCCTTGACGAATAAGCTCCTCGGCTAGCGTGCTACCAGCTGGGCCTATACCGAAAATTACCTGTAATGAACTCATGGCGATGCTCCTTGTACAATATTCAGTAATCGAACATTGTTCGATAAGGCTCAAAAAAATTACGAATTGGTCATTAATAAGCCCTGTAACAAGGCTTGGGTCGTGCGTTGGATACGGGCTTCGATCTGTTCGGCTTGGCTGAGGCGTTGGCTAAGCGCAAGGCTGACAATTCCATGCAAGGCGGCCCAGAGAATTTCGCTATCCTCGCGTAAATTTGGGCTAGTCACTTGTTCGTCGATCAGTAACAATTGCAAATCTTGCTCAACCAATAAACATGTCGGCCAAGCCGCTTGGTTGCGCAACTCTGGGTTAACTGTCACGCCATCCATGCCATGCATCACTTGATAGAGGTCGGGATTGGCTTGAGCAAAGTGCCAATAAGCCAAGGCGATGGCCTGCAAGCGCTGATATGGATCAACATGGGCGGCACTAGCTTGTTGCATGGCATTGGTCAATTGTTGAAAGCCAATTTCCAATAAGGCTTCTAAAATTGCTTCCTTGCTAGCGAAATATTCATAGACCATCGATGGGCTATATTCGATCAACTCGGCAACTTTGCGGATGGTCAAGCCCGACCAACCCTCGGCTTGGGCAATTTGGCGTGCGCCGCTGAGAATCCCCTCGCGGGTGGCTTGTTTGATGCGTTCGCGGCGTTCTTTACTGCCCATTGGCTGTTTCCATTCCAGCAACATAATTTCATCGAACAATGTTCGATAACAATATAGTTGTTCAGGAATGAATTGTCAAGAGGTAAAATTGGGGATTAGGGTTCAGTTGTTAGGGTTCAGGGTTCAGGAAACCGTAACCGCGAAGAGCGCGAAGAACGCTAAGGATGGCGAACGAGGAGTCAGTTATCAGTTGCCAAGAATTGGGGGCATGAAACCGTGAATCACGCTGGGAGCGGACATGGCCTAACGCATAGCACTAGCTAGTCGTCAAGCTGTCCGCCATTAACAGCGAGAAAGAAGAGTTGGGTTGAGAGGATTTAACTTATTGCTGATAGCCCTTGGCCTGATCAGCGGCATCGCGCAGACTTTGCACAAACTGTTGCGCTCCGGCAGCTCGCTCTTCAGCAGGCAAGTTACCAATGTAATCGAGCAAGGCACTGGCGCAAATTGCCCCTTCAGCCATTTTGGCAACCGAGGCTACATGTTCAGGCTTGGAGATACCAAAGCCAACCGCACGCGGCAATTGGCTATATTGGCGTACCCGCGCCAAGAAATCGCCTAAATCGTCGGCCAACGCGGCGCGAGCACCGGTTACGCCACGCAATGCCACACAATAGATAAAGCCCGACGACAGGCTGGCAATCTTGGCGATGCGGGCATCAGTTGAGGTTGGAGCCAACAAGAACACCAAATCCAGTTCATGGGCTTTGGCCGCCGCATGAAATTGGTCGGCTTCTTCAGGTGGTAAATCGGGCACGATAAAACCATCAGCACCCACCGCTTTGGCTTCGGCCACAAACCGCTCAACGCCATATTGAAACATGGGGTTGAAATAGCCCATCAGCAATAATGGAATGCTCATGCCAGCCGCCCGTAGTTGGCGCACGGTTTCCAAACAAAACCCAATATCCACCCCATTAGTTAGGGCAATATCGGTAGTACGTTGAATTGTCGCGCCATCGGCCAACGGATCAGAAAAGGGCATGCCAAGTTCAAGCATATCCGCGCCGCCAGCAACCAAGGCTTGGGCTAAACTCAGGGCGGAATCACGCTCAGGGTAGCCAATCGTCAAAAATGGCATCAGGGCAGTCCGACCTTGGCTGGCTAAGCGTTCAAAAGTTTGGGCAATTCGGCTCATAGCATCCTCAACTACAGCAGCCACTACTCACGAAACTGGCTGTCATTCCATTCGGCAAAGAGTTCTTGCAGGCGCAAACGTTGATATTTGCCCGTTGCAGTAACCGGAATTTCCGTGCCAAACACCACAACTTTTGGGCATTTAGCAAAGGGCATCTGGGTACGGCAATGCGCCAAAATTGCTTGCGCCTCAAGTTGTGCACCATCTTCGGGCACAATATACGCGCCCACTTCCTCGCCATACCAATTATTAGGGAAGGCAATTGCTAAAGCAGTCCGCACCCCAGGCACGGCTAACAGCACTTCCTCAATCTCAAATGGGCTATATTTTACCCCACCACGATTGATCAGTTCTTTGAGGCGGCCTGTGATAAACAAAAACTGACGACCTTGGGCATCCCATTGATAAAAGCCCTCGTCGCCTGAGCGAAACCAGCCATATTTAAAGGCTTCAGCGTTGGCATCAGGCCGATTGAAATAGCTCATCATCACATTATGGCCGCGAATCACAATCTCGCCGCGCTCGCCTTCGGATAAGGCATGGCCTTGGGGATCATGCACCGCCATTTCATTTGGCCAAATCGCCACCCCAATGCTCGGATAGCCAAAATCTTCCATCCAATGGCGATATTCGGCATCGCTCAGGTTGGTTGGCAAGAAGCATGAATAGCATGTGGTTTCGGAAAGCCCATAGCCGTGGAGCACCCGCACCCCAAATTGATCATAAAAGCGCTTGGCTAAAGCTACAGGCAACGTACCAGCACCACAAATTAAATAGCGTAGGTGGCTGCGTTCAAATTGGCTGTGTTCTGGTTTGCCTTCGCATAAATATTGCAAAATTGTTGGCACAACCGAAACAATCTGTACCCGCTCGTTGGCGATGCGCTGCCAAAATGTGCCTGCACTAAACGTCCGATTCAGCACCACCGAAGCCTGGGCCAACAATGGGGTAACCAAGGTCACCACAATCCCATTCACGTGGTGAATTGGCAAAATTGCCATCAAACGGCTGGTTGAATCAATCCCATGCCAGCGCATAATCCCAGTGCAATCGGCCAGTAAATTATAATGGCTCAATTGAACGCCTTTGGGAGCGCCAGTTGTGCCCGAGGTATAGACCAACAAGGCTTCATCATCAAGGCTTGGTGCTTGACTTGGCTCAAATGTTGCTGGTTGGGCAGCCAAGGCTTGTTCAAAATCAGCATCCAAGGCCACCACATGCTCAACACCTGCGGCATGGCTGCAAATAAGCTTGGCCCGTTCGAGATATTCAGTTCGTGCCAAAACCACCCGAACCGCAGCATTATCCAAAATAAAGCCAATCCGCTGATCGTCCTCGCCGACATTTTGCGGCGCAATTGTCGCCCCAATCAACCAACAAGCCGCATAAATTGCCACCGTGTCGGGGTGATTATAGGCCAACGTGGCAACCCGCTCGCCATGCTGCACCCCATAAACTGTCGTGAGCAAATTGGCAATTCGGGCCGCTCGCTCAAACAAATCGGCATAGCTCCAACGAATTTCCTCGCCAGCATGATCATTAAAATAGGCCAAATACTCGCGTTGGGCTTCACTCGCCGCCCGAGCTTGCAACAGCTCAGCCAATGAAGACCATGGCGTTTGCACCGTCGTGGCGGGAATTCCAGTGTAGGTATGGGCAGCATTCAACAACTGCATTGTCGTTGGATCAAGCTCAGGGTGCGTCATTGCACAAATACTCCTTAACGGATAGCACACAGCGAACAGCCGCACCATTATATACGATGCTGTAGCGAAGAATTAAGTTAAAATAGCGAGTCACAGATTCATACAAGCAAGGAAAGTGAGTGATGACAGAGCAACAACCAATGGCCGCCGCGCCAATCAAATATCGTGAAGATGGCGAGGTCGATTGGGCCAATATGTGGGAAACATTCTGCGATTTAGCACTTGAGGGTGGGCCATCTCATCGTGGGGTCGATGCAAGCATCCCAATCCAAATTAATGCCAATCCCCAGCATCCCAACTATCTGCAGGTCTATGCTGAACTATGTCGTGGCATTTACGAAGTCAGCGGTTTGAGCGCCCATATTAGTGAAAATCCCGAGTGGCTGGCAATCGAATGTTCGATTGTTGGTCAGGCTCAATGGCTAGCTGGGGCAATTAACCAAGAGCATGTTGCGGCACAAGCCACTGACCAGCAACTGCTTGTGCCAATTCACCAAGATTTTAGCCTCAAAAGCGAAATCAAAAGCGTAATTACCGTCGTTGCCAAAACTACTCACTACTGGACTGAGCACCTGCCACAGTCGGTCAAACAAAGTTTTGCAATTCAAGCTCAATTGAGTAAAGCAGGCCAAAAAATTAAACGGCTGTTCAAGCGCAGCTAAATCAATTGCTTGAAGGAAAGCTCAGCAATCCCCATTGCGTCTTAATGACATCGAAGAGTTATTTTCGTTCGGAGGATTTCAATGGGGATTCACGATTCGTTTGATGATATTGGCAACCAAGCAAGTTCACGACGCTCATTTTTGCGCAATAGCGGGTTGGCAGCCTTAGCAACCGCTGGGGCATTGAGTGCTTTCGATCAAGCGGCAGCCGCTAGCACGAAGCCAGTCCAGAGCGCAAGCATTGCAGCGGCCACAGGCGAGATTCCAGCCAGTGCCCAATTTGCCCGTCGAGCATTTCGCTCGTTGACCTTGCTAGCAATGAGTGCCGTCAGCAGCGACACGCGGTTTGCCCAAAAAGTTTATGGCTTGGCCTTAGCCGATTTAGAAATTAACCTTGCTGGTTTGCAAAACGCCAGCGATAACGTTACCAGCCTGAGTTACACTCCCAACCCCGACGACGACTACGAACCACGCCCTTGGTGGTGGCCACGACCATGGTGGCGACTCAAAGAACAATTATTCACGCCGATTGAGCGGATTCCTGCTGGTGGTTTGGTAGTGCTCGATCTCCATCGCAGCCTTGATGCCTTCAATATGGCCTTTCAATATGGTGACCAAACCTTGCAAGCCGAAAATTTGCGTTTAGCTCGCGGCGAATTACGCAGCCACTTGGTAACCTTGAAAGGCTCAAGTAGCTTTGCTGCATGGGAGCCAGGCGATGATATTTGCCCACCTTGGTGGCCATGGCCGTTCCCCCCAATCCGCAAACCAGGTATTCCAACACCACAACCATTGCTCGAACTTGGCACATTAACCAAAGGCTTGATCAACTATGGTTTAGGCCAATCCATGCACAATGCGGCACTTGGTCGCGCCCGCAGCAAAGCAATTATTGTGCAAATTCAAGGCAGCGCTCGCAAAATGGCTGGCTACGGTGGCAGTTTGGTTGGCTGGGAAGATGGCGATGATATTTGCCCACGCTGGCCGTTCCCATGGCCAGGCCCATGGTCGCTTGGCCAAGTGCTTGATCAATACAGCGCCAGTCCTTCGCCACAACCCTGGCGCGTCGTGGCTAGCGAAGTTTTGCGGGCCAGCACCATTTTTGCCATCGCCAGCAATCTCGGCGATCGTGGGATCGCCCAGGGCTTACGTGATATAGCAATCGTGCAAATTCAAGATCAAGTTGCCAAATTAGGCTAATTGTTGCGCCATTGCAGCCGAGCTACGCAACCCGTTTGCTCGGCTGCAACCGATTAAGTGGCCAAATCTCAAGTTCATCCAACTCGCGTAACAGCCGTTGGGTTGGCACAAACCGCCCGATTGCCTGAATCGAGGCTGGTTGCTCGGGCAATTGTTGAATAACTTCATGGGCAGTTAAATATTGGCTCTGTTGAGCGAACCATGGCCGCAGCTGAGCCACAGGCAAAACATAGACTTTGCTGGTAGCCGCCACATAGCTATACCAATATTCAGCCGCTGTGATGCTCAAACGGCTGGCGGGGTCGGGGTCGGCTTGCCATGTTGGGATAAAAAGCTGTTGATCGTTGCCAATTTCATCGTAATAGAAGGCAATTCGGATGCTGCGCTTGGAACAAGGCGGCATGCGCACTTTCCAGACAATATTGACTGCTAATTGTTGATACAACGGCACATGGGCAACATCATTAACTTCAAGCGTATCGCTAAAGCTCCGTAAATGCTTCATCAGTAACCGCTTAACTTCACGGCTTTGTTGATCGCGTAGCGAGGGAATTTGCAGAATTGTTGCCATTAGAATGCCTCATTTCGTAGTTGCTTCAGTAACCCATTTTGACTATACCAGAACAAAATTTCTATGTCAAGCACATATGTTCAGTTAATATAAAAAAAGGCCAATTGCAGCAAGCAACTGACCTTAATTTGGTGTCAACGATTAATATTTAAAGCTTAACCTTGCCATGCTCCCCAATTTCGGGGCGTTCGCCCGTGACCAACGCCGACAAAAAACCCGCCACTTGGACAAAGGTACTGTTAGGCGTATCCCAATATTCGACAATTTGCGGCTCAACCTTGATCAAAACAATATTGGGGTCGTTTTCATCTTTAAACCAAGCTTTGGCCAGCGGAGTCCAAAGTTCTTTGATTTTGGCGCGATCATCAACGATTTGGGCTGTACCGCTCAGCGAAACATAGCGCGAATCATCAACATCAACAAAAGCCACATTCACTTGCTTAGTTTGGCTTAACTCAGCAATTTTGCCACTATCACGCCCGGTCATAAACCACAAATCGCCATCAAATTCTTTTTGTTGCACTACCATTGGGCGGCTATGCAACGAATTATCACTAGCAACTGTGGTTAACATCGCCAACTTAAAGCCTTTCAATTGCTCAGCTACTTTGCTAATATTTTGTTGAATGCTTGTTTGATCTTGCATTGTAGTATCCTCCAAAACACATTTTCCACTGCATAATCAAGGCAAGAGCTATGCCAAGAACCATGCCAAATTCGTGGTATGATCAAATTGTAATTTCAGCATATCTTCCTGAGGAGGCTTCTGTGGAATATCGACGGCTAGGCAAAGCAGGCATGCGGGTAAGTGCGGTATCGCTCGGCGCATGGTTGACCTACGGCGGCAGTGTCGAAGGCGATCAAGCAGCCCAATGTTTGCGGGCAGCAATCGACAATGGCATCAATTTTATCGATGTTGCCGATGCATATGCCTACGGCGAAGCTGAAAAAGTGGTTGGCGGCGTGATCCGCGATTACAAACGCTCGGATTTGGTGCTTTCTTCCAAGCTCTATTGGCCTATGAGCAACAATGTGAACGATCAAGGGCTAAGTCGCAAGCACATTATGGAATCAATTGATAAAAGCTTGCGCCATTTTGGTACCGATTATTTGGATATTTATTTCTGCCATCGCTTCGATGCCAACACACCACTCGAAGAAACGGTTCGCGCAATGAGCGATTTGGTGCAGGCTGGCAAAATTCTCTATTGGGGAACCAGCGTCTGGGAAGCTGAGCAAATTGAGCAAGCGGTCAACATTGCCAAACAATATAACGGCTATTTGCCCCAAGTTGAACAACCCCGCTACAACATGCTCGATCGCCATATCGAGCCAGCGATCATCCCAACTTGCGAGCAACATGGCCTTGGATTGACGGTTTGGAGTCCTTTAGCCCAAGGCTTGTTAACTGGCAAATACAATACGGGCTTGCCAGAGGGCAGTCGCGGAGCCACCACCAAATGGCTTGATCGCGAACTCAATGAAACCAACTTGAATAAAGTGCGCCAATTAACTACGATTGCTGGCGATCTTGGCCTAACCACCAGCCAATTGGCCTTGGCTTGGGTGCTGCGCTTGCCTCAAATCAGCTCAGTGATTACTGGCGCAACCAAGCCTGAACACGTACTCGATAATATCAAAGCTGGCGAAGTTCAATTAAGTGCTGATGTTCAAGCCCAAATTGAAGCAATTCTGGCCTAAAATAGCAATGCCCCACCAACCAGCTAGTTGGTGGGGCAACTTCAAAGGCTTAATTATTTCATAGTCCATTCGCCGCTGCCACCAGTAACCGATGCGGCCACGGCCAAAGCTGCGCCAGTAAAATTACCAAGGTAATCGTTGCCACGCCAGAACTGAATCGTCACAGCGCCAGCAACCCCAGAAACCACCGTTACTTGGAAGCTGCAATCGCCAACCAGTTGATTGGCGGGTACGCCGATATAGGCACCAGCACTGGTTCCGCCACCAAGCCCAATCCCCCACATCGTGCCATAAAAATGGGTCTTTTGACCATTATCAAAGGTCAAATCACAGGTGCAGGTGCCATAAATAAAGGCGGTTGCAAAGGTTGCCGAGCCAGTTGCGGTTGTGGTTGAGCTTGCAGCTAATTTTTCTGGGGCGTTTTTATTCACGTCAGGAAATGATTGTTTGAGTGATTCAATAGTTGCATCATATTGAGCTTTTGCAATCGAAGCATAATCAATTTGTTGTTGGGTGGTCATGATCATTCCTTTACTACACAAATTCTGATGTCGTTTGAATCGATTCATGATTAAAACGTTGGATCAAGCACAATCCTGAATACTAAACAAGTATTTTTTATAAATCAATTACTATAACCAATCATAAAACTATAAATTTAACGTATTTAAAAATCATTAAGGTGTGATTTTTAAATTTAAACGCAAAAAAACCAGCCATGACCAAACGGCCATGACTGGTTGAAGATTAATCGTTACTGGATCTTACCGCGAAAACCAATTGGTCCTTCGCCTGCATAGACCATCGTGCCATTGAGGGTTTGACCACCATCACGTGAATCAACATCAAGATTGACTGGATTTTGATTATCGCGAGTTCCAATAATCCAATGACCGCCTGGATGCCATGGAGCGCTATCGCCGCCCCATTGATTTTCGACAGCATAGTTGTTGGCACTGGTACGGGTTGCGCGGAATCCGATTGGGCCTTCATTGATGTAGGTCATCGTGCCAGTAAATGTTTGGCCATTATCAGCGGAGGAAATATTGATTGCCACAACATTTTGGTTATTACGCGCACCTAACACCCATGTACCGCCTGGATGCCATGGAGCACTATCGCCGCCCCATTGATTTTCAACCCAATACACGCTCATCGGTTGTCCTCCTAACTAAACCGTTGTACCAAAGAACTCAGCCACAGGCCAAAGCAAAGAAGCTCAGGCATTGATGGGAGCTTTGATTGAACGTGATATTACATTGGCTCGTTGCTGGTTCTGCATGTTAAACGTTACACAATCAGCAATCCTGAACAGATTTTGATATATGATTAACTCATTGCCGCGATCGCTGTTGCAATTGATTGAGCGTGCGCAAACACCTTATGCATCGAGCATTACCTACATAGCAACGATAAGCTCTAAGCTGAAAATTTGTTTATTGCATGAGCCGCTAGGCACTGCTATACTGCTAGAGTGTCCTCTTAACTCGAAACTCACCACACACTTAAGCAAGCCTAAAATTCTGTCAGCGATTGTGCCAAAACCGCGAGGATCGCGCAATGCCCGATATTGATGATTCATCACAGCTAACCGATCTCCCCGCATGGTTGCGCAATGGCGGTATTGCTGGAGCGATGCTACAAAGCATCGACTGGGCCAAGCATCCGCTTGGGCCAATTGATCAATGGCCAAGCGCTTTGCAGACTGCACTCAGCATGGTATTGTATGCCCATGTGCCGATGGCCTTAATTTGGTCTTCTTCACAGACAACTTTTTATAATGACCATTATATTGAATTGCTTGGCAAGCATCACCCCCAACAACAAGCTCAAGCCAATGATCCAGCAGGCTATTTTGGTCAGCAAGCCATCTTTACCGCAATCCAACAAGCCCAACTTGGTCAAATCAAGCTGCTCAAAGCCCATCCAATCGCTCAAGCACACCACCAATGGATAATTGATTTGTCGTTTAGTCCAATTTATGCTGAGCAGGGCACAATTGTCGGGGTACTCAATACAGTCAATCAAATCAATAGCATGCCACGCCAAGCCCAGCCAATGGCTACCAGCCAAACCCCATTTTTAGATTTGTTACAGCAGATTGAACTTCCCTTAGAGCAAATACCCAATTTCCAGCCTGATCAAGAACGGATTGCCCCACTGATTGGCTATATTGATCGCCATTGCTGCTATCGCTTTAATAATCCCGCCTATCAAGCCTGGTTTCAACGACCACTAAGCCAAATAACTGGCTCCAGCGTAGCTGAAGTTTGGGGGGAAACAGCTTATCAGCAATTTTACGATCACATTCATCAAGCTTTGCTCGGTCAAGCGGTCGCCTTTGAGACCGTTATCAGCCTCCAGGATCAACCGATTCGGAGCGTCGCAGTTGAATATCAGCCCGATTTAAGTGCCGATGGCGAGGTACAAGGCTTTTTTAGTTTTATTAGCGATATCAGTACCAACAAAAAATTAACTGTGGCGGTGCAGGAATCCAAACAACGCTTTAATGCAATTTTTCAAACCAGTTCCAGCCCAATGATCATTACCCGTTTAAACGATGGCCTTATTTTAGAGATCAACGAGAGCTTAATCAGCTTATTGGGCTATCAACGCAATGAACTTGTTGGTCAAGCAATTCAAGATCTCAATATTTTTGTTGATCAGAATGATCGCACGCTGATGGTTCGAGCACTCAAAAAACAAAGCTATGTCAGTGATTATGAATTAGAATTAAGAACTAAATCGACCGAAACAATTTTTGTAATTTGTTCAATGACATTAATTGTATTGAATAATAGCTTATGTGGATTTACGGTTATTCATAATATTAACAATCGAAAAATCTATGAACGTAAACTCAAAGAGAGTGAAGAACGCCTACAAATCGTGATTGAAAATCTCAATGAAGGGATTGTCCTCTCAGATATTAATGGCAATCTATTTCATTGGAATCGGGTTGCTTTAGCTATGCATGGCTTTGCAAATATGGAGGAATGTCGTAGTCGAATTCCTGATTTTAACGATTTTTATGAAATTAGCACGCTCGATAACCAAGTTTTAGATATTGAACAATGGCCGATGTCGCGGCTGATTCGTGGCGAAACCCTCGAATCAATCGAGCTGAAAATTCGGCGCATTAACACACCTGTTGTCTGGGAACGGATTTTTCGCTATGGCGGAGCAACAGTAATCAATTCAGCAGGCCATTCAGTCGCATTTTTAACAATTAACGATATTACTGAACGTAAACATGCCGAGGAAAAGCTCCGTTATCAAGCGAATTTATTAGCTCACGTTTCCGATGCAATTATTTCAACTGATAGTAATTATTTAATCAAAAGCTGGAATCGTGCTGCCGAGGAGATTTATGGATGGCAAGCACACGAAGCAATTGGTCAGCGTTTTGGTTCGTTAATCCCGAACGAATATATTCATAATGATTCAAACGAGCAAGCAGGCGCTCAATTATTTGAACAAGCGTTCTGGCAAGGCGAGGTCTATCAATTCGATCGCCATGGCCAACGTCATCACATCCTTAGTAGTGTTTCGCTGATCAAAAATAATCAAGGCCAAATTCAAGGCACTGTTGCCATTAATCGTGATATTACTGCTTATAAACAAGCAACCCAAGCCTTACAAGAGAGCGAACAGCGTTTCAAAATCTTAACCGAATCATTACCACAGTTAATTTGGACGTGTACTCCTGATGGTAAATGCGATTATTTAAGCCAGCAATGGGTGCATTACACTGGTATTCCTGAGGCTGAACAATTAGGTTTAGCTTGGATTAAACAGGTTCATCCCGATGATCAAGCTTTATTTATGCACGAATGGAATCAAGCGCTGACTAATCGGCAAAAATTACATAGTGAATATCGGATTCGCCGTTATGATAATACCTATCGCTGGTTTGATACTCAGGCAGTACCATTATTTGGTCAAAACGGCGAAATTATCAAATGGTTTGGCGCTAGCAACGATATTGATGATCGTAAACGAGCTGAGGATGCTCAATTACGCAGCCAAAAGATGGAAGCCTTAGGAACGCTTGCTGGCGGCATTGCCCATGATTTTAATAATATTTTATTGGCAATTACTGGTAATACCCAATTAGCCATGTTCGATCTTGATCCGCAGCATCCGGTGCAGAATAATTTACGCGAAATTGAAAAAGCTGGCGAGCGAGCAACTGATTTAGTTCGGCGGATTTTAACGTTTAGTCGCCAACAAGAGGTTAAACGTGAGGTTGTACTGCTGCCAAGCATTATCGATGAAGCAATCAAATTATTACGCGCAACTTTGCCAGCCATGGTTGAAATTCAGGTAAACGTTATTGGCCAAATTCCAGCAACGGCAGCTGATCCAACCCAAATTTTTCAGATTATTATGAATTTGGCAACCAATGCGGCTCATGCAATTGGTAATAATCGGGGATTAATCGAAATTCGGCTCGATCTAGTGCATCTGACTGCTGAATTATCGCGCACGATTCCGAATTTGCACGAGGGTCATTATGTGCGGCTATCGGTGAGTGATAACGGTTGTGGCATGGATAAAGAAACGATCAAACGGATTTTTGACCCGTTTTTCACCACCAAGCCGCTAGGCGAGGGTACTGGGCTGGGGTTATCGGTCGTTGATGGGATTATGAAAGGCCACGATGGGGCAATTACGGTTTATAGCCAGATTAACAAAGGCTCAACCTTTCGGCTCTACTTTCCAACGAGCAATGAGTTACCAAACCCAACTCCGCCCAAACGCCAAATCGTCTCGGAAAACGGCTATGCCCATATTTTGTATATCGACGATGAACAAGCCTTGGTCAGTTTGGCAGTTAAAATGCTCAACACTTTAGGCTATGGCGTAAATGGCTTTACCAACCCTCAAGCAGCCTTAGAATATTTTCTACGCGACCCCAGCGCGATCGATGTGGTCATTAGCGATGTCTCGATGCCGCATATGTCGGGCTTTGAATTGGCAAAACATTTATTGGCGATCAAGCCTAATTTGCCGATTATTTTGACCTCAGGTTATGTGCGGCCTGAAGATTATGAACTGGCCCAAGTTTTGGGCATTCGTTCGTTGATTTTAAAGCCTCATACCTACGAAGATTTAGGCTATACCCTCGCTCAAATTCTTTAGATCCAAGCCATTGAAATTTTTTAACGGTTCTTTACCCTTAACTCATCTGCTACTCATCCAAGTAGCATATTATCATCCTCGGAAACCACGCTCGGTACAAGGAAACAGCATCAACAATCGTGACGATGAAAAGACCTTGGAAGGAGATAACTTCATCACCTTCAACCATAGACCGACAAAACCCCTCCTGTGATGGGGTCACACATCGCAGAACGATTCAAAAATCCCCATTCGCCGCTATCCCCCCCTATGGATAGCGGCGAATATCGTTTAGCGTTTGCTCATGATCCGCCGCGACCATGCCGCCAAACGCTTAGCCACCGAGCGATAGGGCGGTTGAAATAAATTGACTACATTTAAGCCACCAAGTTGAAATACTGCCCGCTCATGTGAGAATGTTTTAAAACTGTAAAAGCCATGATAATTGCCTATGCCGCTCTGCCCCACCCCACCAAATGGTAAATGAGGGTTAGCCAAATTGAGCAAAACTCCGTTGATCATACTGCTACCAGCTGGAATTTCGCGCAGGAGCCAGTTGATAATCGCTTGATTCTCGGCAAAAATCGCCATGGTCAAGGGCTTGCCGCTAGCTCGGGTCGCCATAATCACTTCATCAATTTGGTCATACACCAAAATTGGCAAAATCGGCCCGAAAATTTCTTCCTGCATAATCGCCATGCCAGGTTTAACATTGGTCAGCACGGTTGGCGCAAAGCGTGCAGGATGATCGGTTGATTGGCCGCCCAAAGCGACCAACGCCCCTTGCGCTACCGAATTATTGACCAAACCACGCAGGCGAGCAGTAGCATTAGCATCAATCACATTGGCTAAATCAGGCGATTGCAGGCGCGTATAATCGCCTTTGCCATAGTTACGCTCAATTTGTTTAATGATCAATTGGGTCAAGGCTTGGGCTTGCTCACGCTGAACCCAGACATGATCAGGCGCAACACAGGTTTGGCCGGCATTCACAAATTTGCCCCATACAATTGCCTGAGCAGCCCGCTTCAAATCGGCTGAACGATCAATAATTGCTGGCGATTTGCCACCCAGTTCCAAGGTAACCGAACTAAAATGCTCAGCGGCCCGTTGCATCACATATTGGCCAATTCGTGGGCTACCAGTAAAGAAAATATGGTCGAATGGCAGGTCAAGCAGCGCTTCAGCAGTATCAACATCGCCCACAACAGTGGTAACATGCTCAGGTTTGAAGGCCGCAGCGATAATTTTTGCCACAACTTGGGCAGTATGCGGCGTGCGCTCCGATGGCCGCACAAGCGCACAATTCCCCGCCGCCACCGCCCCAATCAAAGGCATAAGCGCCAACGATAGCGGATAATTCCACGGCGCAAGAATCAATACAACTCCACGTGGCTCATATTGAATCCAACTTTTGCTGCCCGTCAGCATGGTTGGAGTTTTAACCCGTTTGGGCTGCATCCATGTTTCAAGTCGTTTGATGGCAAAATTGATTTGCTCGATCACCTGCTGAATTTCAGTGGCCTCAATTTCAGCCGCTGGTTTGGCAAAATCGGCTTGCAACGCCGCATGAATATCTGGTCGGGCTTGTTCGATCGCCCGTTTAAATTGCTGTAAATAGCCAATTCGCTCAGGCGCACGGCTGGCGGCAATCCGCCCGCGCTGGGCCTGCAAAGCAGCAAATTGCCCATGAATTTGCATGAGGTTCATTGATTCCTCCAACACAACATTTCCGCATGCTATTATAAGCGAGCTTTAGTGGCAAAATCTTGCAGCTTGACAAATCATAAGCAGTATCACTATAATTTTGGCATCTTCTTTCAGGCAGTATTAAGGATGGCCTGCCACATCCACACTCAATGAAATTAGCAGAAGCATTGATTTTACGAGCGGACATTCAGCGTCGGCTTGAACAATTACGCACCCGCGTTAAACTCTCCGTACTGATCCAAGAAGGCGATGATCCACCAGAAGACCCTCATGAATTGTTGAGCGAAATTGAACGTTTGTTACTTCAATTTGAAGATATGATTGTCAAAATCAATCATACCAATAGCATCACACCTTTTAACGATCAACACAATTTGACCACTGTTTTAGGCCAACGTGATGTGCTAAAACTGCGTTTAAGTATGCTCAAAAGCATTGCTGAAGCAGCTTCACAGCGCCATAATCGGTATGGTCAGGCTGAAATTCGCAACATTGTAACCGTCGATGTACGCCAAATTCGCCAGCAAACTGATCATTTAGCTCGCCAATTTCGCGAACTTGACACGAAAATTCAGACCATCAATTGGCTAACTGAGTTGGCCTAGACGCTTTGCTGTTGGTAGTTTGATTACGAATAGGTGCGTTCAGGCGACAACTGCCTAATTAAAGTTGTCCTCCGCATGGGCAGCACAAGGAGTTATTCCAATTCAGCCCTGCACTGTCACAACAGCACTGAGCAACTCAATCAGTCACGCAATACAGTTTTGGTCATTGATTCGAGTTTATTGTTACTACCATTGAACGAATATTCGTAATCAAACGAGGGTGGGCTTGGGGCACAGCAAAAGCAACAATGATAGAAATTTGGTCAAGCTACTTGTGGGAGAGAATCAGAAAGCCAGTTTAGGCCAAAAACTATGATCGCCTAAAACCACAAACGGCCCAGTCGGGCCGCTTGCAGGAGAGAAGAGTGTAGAGGAGGAAGAATTTGATCGTAGTATCAGGCCTGAAGCTTACGACTAACTTAACGAGCCAAATTGCCACCACTCCTATTCAAGCCTAGCCCTTAGAGGGAAAAACCAAGGGATGAACAGCAAAAGGCAGAAGGTAAAAGAACATAGAGCATAGAACAAAATAATCAAACCAATCTGTGCCAATCTGTGGCTAGAAATGAAATCTTC
The DNA here is from genome assembly GCF_039545135.1 of Herpetosiphon gulosus. NCBI lineage: Bacteria > Bacillati > Chloroflexota > Chloroflexia > Herpetosiphonales > Herpetosiphonaceae > Herpetosiphon > Herpetosiphon gulosus. The sequence continues at coordinate 180,272 of NZ_BAABRU010000006.1, forward strand.
GCGGTTCCGACGCTTCGTGCTCTTCGTGCCCTTCGTGGATCAAAACTCCTCAGCTAACTCTCAGTTCTTAATCAATTTTAAGCAGGTATACTAAATCGATGAGTAGGGTCTTTTAGTCGTTGAGGAAGCAACAATGAACCAACGTTGGTTACGATCACGCTTGTTGATCGTTTTTGTCGTTTTAGGGCTAGGCCTTGGCTATCTGCCGCTGCCAAGTTTCGCCAACAGCCCAACTCCACCCATCAACAATTTGCAAGCAGCCTTCGCTGCGGCTGCCGCCGAATTTCATGTGCCAAGCAAATTATTGCTAGCACTGAGCTACAATCTTTCGCGCTGGGAGCACCATGCAGGCCAGCCTAGCACCAGTGGCGGCTATGGAATCATGCATTTAACCCAAATCGATTTGAGCCATTGGCAAGCTAGCAAAGGTCTTGATTGGGCCGCGCCGCTCAAACAACCAGATGAATTACAAACTTTAGCTCAAGCCGCCAAATTACTTGGTCAACCAAGCAGTGCATTAATCAATGATCCTGTGCAGAATATTCGTGGTGGTGCTGCCTTGTTAGCTGAATATAGCCGCAGCATCAACCCACAATTGCCCACTAAACTTACTGATTGGTATGGTGCGGTAGTGTTATATAGCGGCAGCAAGGAGCGTTCGACCGCTTTTGGCTTTGCCGATCGGGTCTACGCAACCTTGCAACAAGGTGCAACCCGCAGCCTCGATAACGGCGAAGTGTTAAGTCTTACCCCCACGACAATCACAATCAATCGCCAAAGTGCTGCTAGTTTGCAACTCTATTTGGGCGCTGATTTTCCCTTGGATTGTCCAACGACGCTCAATTGCGAAGTGATTCCAGCGGCCTATGCCTTGAATAACCCGAATGATCGTGGCGATTATGGTAACTACGATTTGGCCAATCGCCCAGTTGATGGCTTAGATTTTCGCTATATTTTGATTCACGACACCGAAATCACCTATACTCAAACCGTCAATGTGTTTCAAAATCCGGCCACGGGTGCATCAACCCATTATGTCATTCGGGCCAGCGATGGCCATATTGCCCAGATGGTCGAGAATAAAAACGTGCCTTGGCATGCTGGCAATTGGGATGTTAACGGCCACTCGATCGGCATCGAACACGAAGGTGTTGCCATCGAAGGTGCAACCTGGTATAGCGAAGCGATGTACCAAGCCTCGGCTCAACTTACCCGCTATCTCGCCGATAAATACCGTATTCCATTAGATCGTAGCCATATTATCGGCCACGATGAGTTGCCTGGCCCACTACCTCAACATCAACCAGGCATGCACTGGGACCCAGGCCCGTTTTGGGATTGGGCGCATTATATGGATTTGGTGCGTGGTGGCCCCGCCCCAATCAGCAATCCTGACTCGCAGTTGGTTACAATTAATCCCAATTTTGATACTAACATGCCCGCATTGACCTATTGTTATAGCAGCAACGATTGCCGCGATGTACCAACCCAAAGCGCCAATTTTCTCTATTTGCACACTCAGCCCAACGCCAACTCACCATTAATTACCAATCAATACATTGGCTCAACCCCAACTCATGCCAACAATTGGGCCAACAAAGTTGTGACTGGCCAAACCTATGTTGTCGCCGATCAACAAGGCAATTGGCAAGCGATTTATTTTGGTGGGCAGAAAGCTTGGTTCCACAACCCCGATGGCTCGAATACCACAGCAGGTCAAGGGTTAAAGGTGCGACCAAAAGTTGGTCAAGCCAATATTCCAGTCTATGGGCGGGCCTATCCCGAGGCAGCGGCATATCCTCAAGGCATTCCGCCCCAAGCAATCACCTCAATTTATAGCTTGCCTGCCGATAATATTGTGGTGGCAACCCAGCTCTACACCAGCACCTATTACTATTCGCCAGTCTATACCCCAACGCTTGATCCAAGCTCACACATCGTTGTCAGCGGCCAAACCAAATATTATCAAATAAATTTCAATCATCGGTTTGGTTTTGTCAAAGCGACCGATGTGGAAGTCCAATCGAGTGTACTTAGCTTGACCACACCTAAAATTGAGCAAAGTAATCTGCATGGAACCAGCATCACCTACACCTTGACCTTGCGCAATCTCAGCCAACAACCTGTGCCAATAAGCCTCAACCTGATTGGCAATACTTGGCCAACCACAATAACTAGTGCAGTGCCTAGCAATCTTGGACCAAACGCTAGTCATACGCTCAGCATTCGCGTCGATTTGCCAGCAGGCCCAAACCCAGCAGCTGATCACGTGTGGGTCAAAGCTCAAACCAGCGCCGACCCTGAACGCAGCGCTGTATTGCTACTACATTCAAGCGCCGAAACTAATATCAACTTTTTACCACTCATTAGCAAGCAATAAACCTAAAAACGCCGTCTAGTTTAGAGCTAGACGGCGTTTTTAGTTAAAATTCGACTGGCATTTCGATCATGCCGCGAATCAGCATACCAGGCCGCCAAATCAATTCGTGGGCTGGCACGGCTAAACGTAATTTGGGCAATCGCTGTACCAATGAATTGATCGCAATGGCACCTTCGAGCCGAGCCAACGGCGCACCCAAACAATAGTGAATGCCATGGCCAAAAGCGATGTGGTTGTGCTCAGTGCGGGTAATATCAAGCTGATCAGGCGCAGCAAAATGCGTTGGATCACGATTGGCCGAGGTGATCACCGCTAGAATTTGCTCACCACGCGGAATCTTCACCCCGGCAAATTCTAGATCTTCGCAGGCCCAGCGAATAGTTGAGGTTTCAACTGGGCTATCGTAACGCAGCAATTCTTCGACGGCGTTACGAATCAGGTCAGGGTTTTCGCGCAGCAAATTCAATTGCTCAGGCTGTTGTAATAAAGCCAACATGCCATTGCCAATCAAATTAACCGTGGTTTCATGGCCTGCAATCAACAAGAAAAATACCAACGAAAATAATTCTTGCTCGGTCAGTTTAGCCCCAGCTTCTTCAACCTGCACCAAAGCACTGGTTAAATCGTTGGTAGGGTTGGCACGTTTTTCAGCGAATAACTCACGTAAATAATTACCAAACTGTTCCATCTCACCCGCCATGCGGGTAAAGCGATCAGGCGAGGGATCGACGGTCACCACCAAGCCCGACCAATACCGAAATTTTTCACGCTGATCCAGCGGAATTCCCAGCAATTCGGCAATGACGGTCAAAGGCAGTGGGAAGGCATAGGCCGTCAGCAAATCGGTGTGGTTGGGGCCAACCAGCATGGCATCGAGCAACTCATCGGCAATTTGTTGAATGCGTGGGCGGAGTTGCTCGACCAATTGGGGGGTAAAGGCCTTATGCACCATCCCGCGAATCCGCGTATGATCAGGCGGATCAAGCGCTAGCAAATGTTTAAACAGCAATTGCACGACTGGCGGCATCACTGGCATCAACTTTTGCTCTTCGGGATTGAGCACTTTCCGCCAATTTTTGATAAAACGCGGATCTTTCAGCGCCGCCTTAACATCCTCAAACCGGGTAATCATCCACAAACCACGGCCATCGGGCAGGCTAATGCGGTGAATAGGGGCTTCGGCACGCAGAGCAGCATAGGTGGGGAAGGGATCTTGAACGAACTGCGGATTAAAGAGCTCAGCATAGGTCGAATGGATCATCGATACTCCTCTACATATGATCAATCCATGGCTTCATCTTAAGCTGTTTTTGACAAATAGCAAGTAGCCAAATTGCCTAAGGGGTAGCCCCGACCTAAGCAATTGGCGACTGAATACCCATTGCTGCGGCAGGATTGGGCTGGCATAGTAGAAAAGCAACCAGATTAACCGTTATTTCACCACTTGTCAGGGCTGATAATTAGTGCCATACTCAGCTAGATAGCTAGTTTCGACGAGGTTGTTGTTTTTCGAGGAGTTTGCATATGGCTAGCAGGCAGGCAATTGGTTTCATAGCACCATCACTCGCCGGCGAATTTATGACAGGCGTAATGGAAGGCATTTTGCAAAGCTTACGCAAGCATCAATACGATTTGATTGCGGTGCAAGGCGCTCCCCAACATCTGATCAACAACCAACTGGCCAAACAGCATATCAAAGCTTGGATCGTGATTATCGATCCGGCTGGCTTGAACGAATTAGCGACCAATATGCCAGCCGTCGTGATTAGTGCTCCCAATGCTGGCGAGCGCTTTCCGCTGGTCATGCCCGATAACAACCAAAGCGCCCGTGCAATGGTCGAACACCTAATCGAGCATGGTCATAGCAAAATCGCCTTCGTTGGTAATTTTAATAATAGCGATATGCGTGATCGCTATAGTATTTATTGCGATGTGCTCAAAGAACACAAGATCACGCCTAACCCAGCTTGGGTGGTCGATGTTGGCGATTATACTGAGGGCCGCACTGAACATGCCTTTTACCCGCTGATTGCCAATGGTTTAAATTTTAGTGCCGTGGTCGCCGCCAATGATCAACAGGCGGTTGGGGTAATGATGGCCTTGGAGACTAAGGGTTATCGCGTGCCCCACGATCTGGCAGTTGTGGGATTTGACGATGCCAATATTGCTCAATATACCAACCCACCATTAACTACCGTGCGCCAACAACCCCAACTGCTTGGCAGCATCGCCGCCGATAGCGCGATTGAATTGATCGCAGGTAAACCGGTTTCAAACACCCCAATTTATGTGCCAACCATCCCAATTTGGCGGCAATCGTGTGGTTGCAAAGATGTGTATACCGGGATCAATACCAGTACAGTTGCTCCTAAACAGCAGCATTGGGCCGATCAATTAGCTCAACGCATGCAACAAGTGCTCTATTATCCCGTGCCAATCGATCCCAATCTCAGCCTCAACGAGAGCAATCAAGGTATTCGCAGCCTAATTCAGGCACTTCAGGCCAAGGTTGAGGCCCAAAAAGTTGAGGTCGATTATCTCGCTGCATGGTATGCAATCATCACAGTTAACTCCAAATCGGATACCCTTTCGGTACTGTATCAGGTATTTGCTGCTGCTGCCAATCAACAATTAGCCCAAACCGATCTACCTGCCGATCAGATTAATGCCTTCCTGGCCACCGCCCATACGAGTTTGTTGCATACGGTGCTTGAGTTGCAACGTAACGAAATTACCGGGCTTGATCGGTTGCTCGCTGCTAATCATGAACTGAGCATGCTGCTCGTTTCAAATCAAAAACAACAAACTGGCAAATTGGCTTGGATGCAGCGCTTGCCTGTTTCGATCGCCTGCCTTGCACTATGGGATGAGCAGAAACCAGGTTTTTTACGACTGGCCAGCATTTACAGCAAAGATGGCTCATCAACAATCAAAGCAGGCAGTCATTGTCGCGGCAGCGAGTTTCCGCCAGCCGAATTTCTGGAGCAAGCTCGCCAATTGAATAGTAGTGGCTATGTTGCGTGTGTGCCGATCGTCACTGCCAGCCACGATTGGGGCATTTTAGCCTTTGGCCATGCTGATGTCCAAAAAACCATCGCCGATATCAATAGTTTGTATATTTGGGCCTCGATTTTGGGCAGTTCACTCGAACATGAGGCACTTGAGTCAACTCTTGATGCTGAGCGCGAGGTCTTGCGCGGAGCAGTCGATCGGGAACATGCCTTATCAAAAACAATTTTAGAGCTTGGTTGTCCATTAATTCCTCTATTACCAGGTGTATTGTTAATTCCTTTAATTGGCAGCATCAACACTGAACGTGCCCAGCAAATCACTGAAACGGTGTTGAACGGAATCAACGAACAACAGGCTAGTCGAGTGCTGCTCGATATTACTGGGGTTTCGATGGTTGATACTCACGTTGCTAGCTCGCTCATGCAAATTGCCCGTGCGGCGATGTTACTCGGAGCTAAAGTTGCCTTGGTTGGGGTGCGCCCCGATATTGCTCAAAGCATCGTCAGCTTGGGAATTAATCTCAATACCCTGATTACCTACCCCAATTTGCGCACCGCAATTCAGCAAATGGCAATGGTGTAGAGCCTACTTCAACAAAACCGCCGTGGCCTGAATCAATTCTGCAAGTTCTTGCAAGGCTTGATCGATTGATTCAGGTTGCGGCTGAAGCAGGCTGAATAGTTGGGTCACTCGTTGCTCAAAGTTGGCTGGTACTTGGCGAAATCCATTGGTCAAGGCTACTGCGCCTTTTTCGTTCATCCAATATTGCTGATTGAGCGCAAAAAGGGTTTGGGTTAGTACCATCACCGAGCGAAAGCAACAACCCGATATATACGTTAAATCGCCACGTTGAGCCACCTTACGAGCATTCGCCAAAGCAAAATCAGCTTCCCAAAAACGCCCTAAAAACGCTTGCTGCAAGGCTGGTGGGTAGATCTCAAGCGGTTGTTTCAAACCAGCCAAAGTGCCCTGCGGATCGTACAATGGCTGGCAAAGCGCGATTTCAGCTAGATAAATCGCCGAAACAAAGCCATGCGGGTGGCCTGGCTGATAATCGATGCTTACTTCGCCAGCCAAGCAAGCAGCCAATACCTGCTCAACCTTGTTCAAATCGCGATACAGCCAATCGACAGGTAATGCTTGAATCGTTAGCCAACCACCGCCATTGATCCATGGCCCCCAACCGCCAATTTCCGTTACCAGCTGCTCACGCTGCAAATCATCAAGGGCTTGGGCATGGGTTTGTAAGGCGGCAATATCCAAATCTTGGCGGTAATAAATCCCAATATCAAGATCCGATTTGGCGTGGTGATTGCCTCGCGCCCGCGAACCACCCAGCACTAAAGCCTCAACTCCAGCAACGCTACTCAAACGTTCCACAACTAAATTGATAATGTGTGAGGTCATAGAATATACCAATTATTATTTATCAGCTTATACGATTAAGTCCAGGAATATTGCTATACCAATATTCCCGAAGACACTCACTATCAAAGGCGAATTATTTGGCCTTCCAAATCGCTCCTTTGTTTTGCGAACGAATTGGAGGAAAAACTTCCCCTCGAGTTAAATAGATTTCTTTTTCTTCTTTGGTCGGTGCGGGCAATGTTGATCCATCAGTATAACTTACAAATACATAGTAGCTCGATTTAGGAGCTTCTTGCCCAGTTTTATACAATTCATTCGACATACATTCCTCCTATTTACTTTTATCAGTCATACGAGAGGGTATAGCCTCTCATTGCTATTTAGATGCGATTATGCATAAAATGTTCTTTGCTCCACCACTAAATCAAAAACACGCCTTTGGCGTGTTGCTAAAGCATTAATTTGATCGATTATGGCTTATTGTGGTGGGAATACTTTCACTCGTACCATGGGCAAACGCTCAAATGCTCGCCCGATCAATGGCTCCACCTCGGCCCAAGCTAGCCCGCCATAGCCACAACCCAAAGCAGGCACAGCGATTGAATCAATTGAGCGGAGTGTTAGTTGGGCAATTAAATCATTCAAGCCAGCAACAATATCTTCAAGTTTCGATTGCTGCTTCCAATGTTGCTTGGTCGGAAAGTTGATGATCGTGGTTGGCTGCACATTACCTGTTTCAACAAATACAAACATCGTGCCAAGCTGTACTTCACCAACTCGGCAGGCTTTAACATAGGCTTGGTAATTGGCAGGAAAGGTTTGGCGAAATTGCAGCGCTAAACCTTTGCCCATTACGCCCACACAATTAACAGGGTTGACCAAAGCTGCGGTGTTCGCAGCCAATAGATCACCTTGGCAATATTCACGCATTATAGTGTCCAAACAAAACAGCGTTCTGGCAAACTCGGCTCACCAGAACGCGCAGAATGAGTTATTTAGCTTTGATACATTTGCACCCAATTGCCACAGGTATCGTCGAAAGTCGTGGCAAGAGTTGGCCCCATTTCAGCGGGCGGGCCACGGAATTCAACCCCCAAGCCTTGCATACGCTTATATTCGGCCTGAATATCTTTAACCGCCAAACTCAAACAGGGAATTCCATCGTTTTTAAGGGCGGCTTGGTAGGCTTGGGCCGCCGGATGATTATTGGGTTCCAACACAAGTTCAACTTCATCGGGGGTTTCGGGCGAAACCACGGTCAGCCATAAAAATTCACCAACTGGTACTTCAACTTTTTTGATAAAACCCAAGACTTCGGTATAAAACTTCAAGGCCTTAGCTTGATCATCAACAAATACGCTGGTCATTTTAATTTGCATCGTACCCACCCTTGCTAAACGAACATATGTTTCATTATATCTCTATTGTCAAGCAATCGGTAAACTAATGATAAAGCTCGTACCCTCGCCCAAATTCGATTCAACGTCGATTTGGCCTTGATGCGCTTCAACAATCGCCTTGACAATCGCCAAACCCAAGCCTGTCGAGGCTTGATCTTCACGTTGGCGCGAGCTATCACCCCGATAGAAACGGGCGAAAATATAGGGCACATCAGCAGGATCGATACCGCTGCCAGTATCACGAATAATCAATTGCACCTGTTGCGCTTGACGTTTGGCAATCAAGCTAATACTGCCCTGTTTGGTATGGCGCAAAGCATTATTCACCAAATTATTCAAGACTTGAGCCATGCGATCAGTATCAACCGAAACCGATGGCAGGCCAGCCTCTGTTTCTAATTTGAGTTCGATATTTTGGCGTTCAGCTTGCACAAAGGCACTCAAAATCGTGCGCTCGATCAAAGCCGCTGGATCAACCAAACGACGATTGAGCGAAAGCTCGCCAGCATCGGCCAACGAAAGCACTCGTAAATCGTCAACTAAACGCTGAAGATGGGTCACTTCATCAAAAATCACCGTGTAAATCGTCTCTGACGGTTGTAAAACGCCGTCACGCAAGCCCTCAGCATAGCCCCGTAAAATGCTCAAGGGTGTGCGCAAATCGTGAGCTAAATCAGCGGTCATCTGCTTGCGCAAATGGGTGGCTTTGCTCAAATCAGCACTCATATGATTAAACGAGCGAGCCAAATCGCCAATTTCATCATTCGAACGCACTGCAACTTGCTGCTCCAAATGACCAGCAGCCATGGCTTGGGTCGCCACCGTCAGCTCACGCAACGAGCGAGTTAGGCGGCGAGCCAAGAATGTGCCTACTAACAAGGCTACGCTGGTAGCAAAAATTGCACTGACCCCAATCGCCCAGGTAATCCGTTGATCAAACGAATCTTGGGGTCGTGGCCCATCTTTGATCATTTGATCAGCACTCGGCGCAGGCGGTTGGGCGGTTTGGATCATACCAAAAGCGATATAGCCAATAGTTTGGTTAGCAACGGTTAAAGGTTGAGTTGCATTTAGGGTTGCTTGATCGGCGATCATGCCTGGTACATACGGGCCGTTGGCTAGAATTACGTTGCCATCACGATCGAAAAGCGTAGCTCTACGCCGATAATAAGCCAAATCGGCCTCTTGGTTTAAGGCTGCTTCCAAGCCATCCCACGTCGAATAGCTCATATAAAAGGTTGTGACGGCATTGATCAACTCGGTTTGATCACGCTCGGATAAAAAGCGATCAAACTCGGTGCGGGCACTCTGACGTGCCAATAAGGCCACAACCAAAGCCCCTATCAAGCCAACCCCCAAAAAAGCGAGGGTTAATTTCCATGTTAGTGAGCGTAACATCATCATTCAGGCCGTTTCGGGCGGGCAAAGCGATAGCCAACCCCATACACTGTTTCGATATAGCGCGGATTCTTCGGGTCTGGCTCGATTTTGCTGCGCAGATTGCGAATATGCACATCGATGGTACGTTCATAGCCTTCGTAAGCCTGCCCCGACGTGCGATCGAGCAAATCCAAGCGCGAAAAAACATGGCCAGGCGAGGCCATCAAGGTTGCTAAAATTTCAAATTCCGAAGGCGTAAGATCAACGGTTTGCTCGCCAACCATCAAAGTACAAGCCGAACGCTCCAACACAATCTCGCCAATCCGCAAGACATCGGCTTGGGGCTGGGTTTTGTAGCTGCGCCGCAGCACCGCACGAACCCGAGCCATCACTTCGCGGGCATTAAATGGCTTGGTAATATAATCATCAGCGCCTAGTTCTAACCCAATAATTTTATCGTGATCTTCAATTTTGGCAGTTAATAAAATAATTGGCGTTTCAGCTTCTTTATTCCAAGCTCGCATAAAATCGAGTCCACCAAGTTCGGGCATCATAATATCGAGCAAAATCAAATCGGGCTTGACATCACGCGCAACATACAAACCCTCACGGCCATTCTTAGCCTCAAAAACATTAAAGCCTTCATTTTGTAAATAGCTACGTAATAATTCACGCAACTTTGCTTCATCATCGATTACCAAAATTGTCTGAGCCATTGTGCGTTTCCAATCTCCCGCAACGGGTTCAAAAGGCGCAACGCTGGAGAATCGTCGCGCCTTACAAACGAGCAGCTAGAGCCATACAAGATCGCGGCGACGACGCAGCCTGCGCATGCCAAAAGCCACAAGCCCAATAATCAGCGCCATAATACCAGCATTGCGAATGATATGACCAAACCCGCCTTCGTGATGATCGCCACCACGCTCGCGTCCGCCAAACTCTGGCCGTGCGGTGCTGGCCGATTGATCGGCTGAGCCAGCCGCTTGCTCGCTATCGATCGTCAATTGGCGATTAGGCCGACCACCCTCAAAGCCAGCCGCTGAGCTGCTTGGTACAATCGCCACCAAGCTGCCAATAACTAAGGCCACAGCAAGTGCAATGATTAATATTCGTCCGAGTAATTGCATAGTTATTGCTCCTTCGTAGCTAATTGAACGGCTGGTTTGTGGAAACGTTTGGTGATTGGCTGAATCAGATAGCGCTTGCTGGTGCGCACAATCCAATCCCAGTGCAAAGCCAAGTGCAAGCCAATCAAGAACACCCCAGCATCGGATGCCAAGCCATGCAAGCTGCGCCAAGTCATACTATTGGGCAATTCCAGCCCGAGCAGCGGCACAACCGTCTTAGAAATCATAATCCCAGTGAACATGATGATTGTCATATCAATAAACAAGCCAATATTTAAGATGTAATTGATCCGTTGTTGCCAAGCGACTTTACGAAAAATTTTCTTGGTTATTGCCACAATCCATTGCCAATGTAATAACAAATGGGTTACCACCATCACTGCCAAGCCCATGCTTAGCCACTCGTGAATTGGCTCGCCCGTGGTGTTGGGAGCAGTTGCAATCAAAAAACTGATCCCAATCACCAGATCGACAACATAATTGGTTTTGGTTCGATTGCCTTTTTTGATCGTCGTTGCCGTTTGCATACGCGCATTCCTTTATGCATCAAGTTATTTCAAATCGCTGAATGCAGTATAAAAAATGATTGTTCAAAGATTATGAAGAACTTTCGAGCAATCTATGAGGGATAAGCCCAACGACTGAGCGCAATCGGTCTGAGGGCTATGGCTAAATCGCCCAAGCTTGGCTATACTGCCAGCAGATTCAAATTTATTTCGTGAGGAGGATCATCCAATGGCTAAATTAAACCAAATCATTGCGGTCGAAAAAGGGGTCAAAAGCCGCTCATTTTCGGAGTTAACCGAAGCCCACCAAGCCTTACAAAAACAAGCACTTTTAGCAGGGATTAGCCGCACCTATCGCCCAAAAGATGAAGAAGGCGAACAATTACCACCTGAATCAACCAAAGTGCAAATGCGAGCCGAAGAAATTATTCGCCAAACCAGTGCGATTTTAACTCGTTTATTTGATGTTACTGCTACCAAAGATTGGACCAATTGCGTCGCCAAAGCCGATGTGGTTGTTGATGGGCAAACCTTACTTAAAGATGTTCCAGTTGCTTATTTGCTCTTTTTGGAAAAACAATTAGTTGATTTGCAAACCTTTGTGCGTAAATTACCAACGCTTGATGCTGCCGAAACCTGGAATCTTGATCAATCAAGCGATACCTGGGCAACCGAGCCAGTTCAAACCGTGCGTACCAAAAAAATTCCACGGAACCACGTTAAAGCCGAAGCAACCGAAAAACATCCAGCTCAAGTTGAAGTCTATTATGAAGATGTGATCGTTGGCTACTGGCGCACGATTAAATTCTCAGGTGCATTACCAGCTCGCCGAGTCAACGAATTACTTGAACGGATCAGCAAATTGCAACAATCAGTCAAATTCGCCCGCGAAGAAGCTAACAATACCGAAGCTGTCGAGCAAAAAATCGGCGAACGCTTCTTGAGCTATTTATTTGGGGCATAGAAGTGAGGGGTCAGGGGCCAGCGGTTAGGGGCCAGTTATGATCCACGAAGGATGGATTAAAGCAGCATTTTAATGCCTGACCCCTCGCTCCTGAACCCTGACCCCTCATTTAACATTGGTTCTACAATGCAAACAAAAATTCCTTGGCAACGCTATGCAGCATGTTTGGTTGGCGCAGCAATTGGCGATGCCCTTGGCACAACTTTAGAATTTCAGCGCCCAGGCACATTCGAGCCAATTAGCGATATGTTTGGCGGTGGCGTGTTCAATTTGGCTGCTGGTCAATGGACAGACGACACCGCTATGTTGTTGTGCCTTGCCGAAAGTTTAATTGAATGCCGAGAATTTGATGTGCTTGATCAGATGCAGCGGTATCGGCGTTGGCTCAAAACAGGCCATCTTAGCAGCACTGGCGGCTATATCGATAGTGGGCGCACTATTCGCGAGGCAATTAATTATTTTATTCAAACAGGCGACGCTTTTGCAGGCGATCAAGATCGTTGGTCGGCGGGTAATGGCTCGTTAATGCGAATTGCGCCAATCGCCCTTGCTTATGTCAATAATCCTCAACAGGCTGATGTTTATGCCGCAGCCAGTTCACGCACTACCCACGGCAACCAAATTGCAATCGATGCTTGTCGCTATTATGTCGGCTTAATCATTGGTGCACTGCATGGTTTGCCCAAGGCCCAACTTTTAGCCCCCAACTATCATCCAATCCCCAATTATTGGCAACAGCACCCACTTAGCGCTGAAATTGCCGAAATCGCTAGCGGCTCATTCAAGCAACGCCAACCGCCAGAAATTGAGGCCTTGGGCTATGTACCACGCACACTTGAAGCAGTTTTATGGGCGTTTTACCATAGCAATTCATTTGAAACAGGCTGTTTATTGGCAGTTAATTTAGGCAATGATGCTGATACAGTTGGGGCAATTTATGGGCAACTTGCAGGAGCCTATTATGGTGAACCAATCTTGAGTTCGCCATGGGCCAATAAAATCGCGCTCAAACACACAATTTGGAAATTTGCGGTTAAATTATATCTCTTGGCGAGGGGTCAGGGGCCAGCGGTTAGCGGCCAGTGAGCACGAAGGGTCAGGATTAAAGTATAATTTTAATGACTGGCCCCCTCGCCCCTGAATCCTGACCCCTCGGCCCCTCTGCGTTAAAAACTCCCGATCCCCAACCCCCAACAACCGATCATCAAAAAACTATGGATAAATGCGGTACAGCTGGCGTGGGAAAGGAATCGCCTCGCGGATGTGGCGCGTGCCTGCCAGCCAAGCAACACAGCGTTCGATGCCCATGCCAAAGCCGGAGTGCGGCACACTACCATAACGGCGCAAATCCAAATACCATTGGTAATCGGCGACATCAAGGCCATGTTCGCGAATGCGTGCTTCGAGCAACTCGGCATCGTGAATCCGTTGTGAGCCACCGATAATTTCGCCATAGCCTTCGGGTGCAATCAAATCGGCGCAGCGCACCACTTCAGGGCGGCCTTCGGCTGGTTGCATATAAAAGGCCTTGACCTTGGTTGGATAGTTGTAGATAAATAATGGTTTATCAAACAAGCTGGCCAAGTAGGTTTCATGGGGTGCGCCAAAATCATCGCCCCATTCCAAATCAGCTAGTGGTGCATTATCGGGCGCGACAGTTGCCCCAGCTGCCACACCTGCTTTGATTTTTTCAATCGCTTCGTCGTAGCTGATGCGGGGGAATGGTGGCACAATATTTTCGAGCTTCGAGGTATCGCGCTCCAAAATTTTGAGATCTTCTTCGCAGCGATCAAGCACACGTTGGACGATATAGGAAACGAAATTTTCTTGCAATTCCATATTATCGTCTTGGTCAGCAAAGGCAAATTCTGGCTCGATCATCCAAAATTCGGTCAGGTGGCGACGAGTTTTAGATTTTTCAGCCCGAAAAGTGGGGCCAAAACAATAAACCCGACCAAAAGTTGCCATACCCGATTCAACGTAAAGCTGGCCAGTTTGGGCCAAATAGGCATTACCCAAATCAAAATATTCGGTGGCAAACAAATCGCTCGTACCTTCAGCGGCGGTTGCCGTGAGAATCGGCGAGTCGTAGCGCACAAAATGTTCGCTATTCAAATACTCTTGGGCCGCCGCAATTACTTGAGCACGAATGCGCAACAACGCATGTTGTTTGGCTGAGCGCACCCACAGATGGCGATGCTCCATCAAAAATTGCGTGCCATGCTCTTTGGGGGTAATTGGGTAATTTTGGGTTAGATGCACAATTTCGATATCGGTAACATCTAATTCAAAACCCAAGCTTGAGCGTTCGTCGGCGCGAAGCGTGCCGTGGATATAGCACGAAGATTCTTGAGTTAATTCTTTGGCTCGCGCAAAAACTTCTTCGCTGACATTCTTTTTAAACACCACACATTGAATTGTGGCGGTACCATCGCGTAATTGAATAAAAACCAACTTGCCTTTTTCGGTTTTGTGATAGACCCAACCAGCAAGTTTGACCGCTTCGCCAACATGGTCGGCGCTATCGCGGATATACATCGAGGGCAGCAGTGCCATAGATGCTCCTTCCAACAAAACAACACAATGGCGATGCACCAAGGCACCGCCATATTTCTCGCAATAATACCATGTACTGCCGCAACCAACTACTTGAGAAGCAATTATTCCGATTCATCGCCAGCATCAAGTATTGCCAACTCTTCGGCAGTCGGCGTTTGCGAAACCACCTTGCCAAAGATTTCGCGCTCTTTGTTATCGCGAATCATAAAGGCTCGTTTGCGAGCTTCTTCTTCGCCATACTTGCGCACCGACACCGACGTTCGATGGATTTCATTCGGGCGAGGACACCAGGTTATTTCGTAGACATCGCGCAAATAGACTTCGCCTTTGCGATTACGATCCTTGCGGCGCACTCTGGTTACACCAATTTTGCCCGTGGCGTTGCGGCGACTAACCGTGACCACTGGGCGATCAGTCCGAGGCTTGCCTAATTCACGCTCGGCCTCATCGCGGAAGTCCAGGGCAGCAGCTAAAGCGCCTTCGCGACCATCGTAGAGCATATCACTGAAGAATTTAACTCGTTGTTGGCCTTTGTAAAACACCCGTACATACCAGCCATGCGTCCGCTTGATCTCGCGGTCAATGCGGCTGATGCCTTTGTAGTGCACCTCAGGGTCAACCGTTTCAATGTGGGGTCGCCCTCGTTCGCGCTTGATCGAATCGCGATATTCTAAAGCATTGCGCAGCGCATTACCAGAGCCATTGAACGCATTGTCGCTGAAAAACTTGCTGAACAGTTCACCGTCGATCCTCACCCGCACCCACCAACCATACGAATTGGCCTCGACGTTCTCAATCCGTCGGATGTTTTTGTACTTTTGTTGTGTTGCCATATGCATCCTTGTCCGTTGGTGTAGAGCCTCCAAAATACAGCTCTCGTGCGGCTTAAAGCCATAAAACCTAGCACGATTATACCCCGAAAATTCGTTCTTGAATCTATGCACTTAGCCCTATCTACATGGGTAGCTTTTGTATAACCACAGTTGGTACATGGCTTCCTAGCAACTATGGGCAGTCATTAGGCAAGTGGGGGATGTAAATAGATTGTTTTAATCCTTGTGGTGAGGGTCTCGATCACCTCATGGATAGCACTCGCAAAAAGTAGGTCGTAGTTGATATAGCCTACATGCCATTGTAGCACATTGGTATGCTTTAGTATAGTATTACGTCAAGCAAGCGCAAATAGCCTTGATCTCGGTGCTGGATGCTGCGCGACCCTTGTAAAAAATGCGGCTAAATCACATCACCCTGTTGGGTATTTGGAGGGGATAGGCGCTGACCCACAAGATCGCAGTTCAACATAACAATTGGTATGGTTCTTGCATTGCTCAAGCGTGAATGTGTGCAAAGGAGATATCATTATGTCAAACAATCAACAAAAACAGCAATTTCCAGCCCAAACTCAGGATCAACAACCTGGAATCGAATCGGAAATGCAGCCCAAACCCAAAGCCCAAGATCACAGCTATCGTGGGAGTGGCAAGCTCAAGGATAAGGTTGCGCTGATCACTGGTGGCGATAGTGGCATCGGTCGGGCAGTGGCGATCGTGTATGCCAAAGAGGGCGCTGATGTTGTAATAAATTATTTAAATGAACATGAGGATGCTCAAGAAACCAAACGGCTGGTCGAGGCCGAAGGTCGGCGCTGTTGGCTCTCAGCAGGCGATATTGGCGATGAAGCATATTGCCAAGGCTTAGTTGAACAAACCGTTGCAAAATTTGGCCAGCTTGATATTTTGATCAACAATGCAGCCGAGCAACATCCGCAAAAATCGATCACTGATATTAGTACCGAGCAATTGGAACGCACGTTTCGCACCAATATCTTTGCCATGTTCTATTTGACCAAAGCGGCCTTGCCGCATCTGAAAGCTGGTAGTAGTATCATTAATACTGCTTCGGTGACAGCCTATCGTGGCAGCCCACAATTACTTGATTATTCGGCAACCAAAGGGGCAATTGTGGCCTTTACCCGTTCGCTCTCGCAAGCATTGATTGACCAAAAGATTCGGGTCAATGGTGTAGCACCTGGCCCAATTTGGACACCACTGATTCCGGCAACCTTCGAGGCCAAAAAAGTCGCGACGTTTGGCAGTGATGTTCCGATGCAACGCGCAGGCCAGCCCGAGGAAGTCGCCAATTGTTATGTGTTTTTGGCAAGCGATGATGCTTCGTATATGGCTGGGCAAATATTGCATCCCAATGGTGGCGAAGTGATCAACGGCTAGCTAAGGCCATGTTTTTCCAATCGATACAGCAATTGATGGCGCGATAAGCCCAATAATTCGGCGGCGCGGGTTTTATTACCATTGGCTTGTTGCAAGGCCTGTTGCAATAAACTGCGTTCGACTAATTCAAGTTGTAGGCCTGTTGCCGGCAAGTTGATTGGTTCAAGCGTGGCAATTGGTAAATCGTGCGGCAAATGTTCTGGTTGAATCGGCTGGCCATTAGCTGCAACCGCCGCGCGTTCAAGCACATGGCGCAATTCGGGCAAATTAGCGCTCCATTGACTTTGCTCTAGTTTTTGGAGCGCCTCAGGACTGAGCATTTGCTGTCCAAGCCAGTAAGCTGCTAACAAGCCAATATCGCTGCGGCGCTGATTAAGGTTAGGTAGATGCAGCGTAGGAACCGCTTGATTCGACGCTTCAAGGCTGGTCAGCAGCACACAAGCCTCAGGCTTTCGAGCAAGTAACCAATCCAACCAAGCTAAACCATGGCGAATGATCACGCTGCCTTGGCCGGCTTCGGTCAACGCTGCCTCAAGCATTGATTCGTTCAGCAAGTCAGCATCAAGCTCAAGCAAGGGTCCATGCTGGCGCTGGCTGATAGCATGGGCATACCGCGCTAATTGAGCCTTGCCCACGCCCGCCTCACCAACTAAAACCAATAAAGACAAGCGATCGACCATGCGGTCAAGCTGCTGGCGACAAGCTAGCCACACAGGATGACTGCCAATCAAATCGTTGACCATGCGCTGCTGCTGCTGTTGGCGTAAACGCCGCAGTTCTTGTTGTAGTGCTGATCGCTCCAAGGCTCGTTGTAGTTTGAAACCAATTTCTTCCAAATCAAAGGGCTTGCGCAAATAATCAGCAGCACCCAGTTGCATGGCCTCAACCGCGCTAGCAACCGTGCCATATGCCGTCAAAATCAAGACAACGACTTCAGGCCAGCGTTCACGCAAGCGAGCCAAGGTTGCTAAGCCGTCCATGCCCTTCAATTTGAGGTCAAGAATCACGACATCGGCAGGTTGACGGCTCATCGCAGCTAAGCCATCGTTGGCATTCGCGGCCACCACTACATCGTAGCCTTGGTCGCTCAAGGCCTCGCTGAGCACCCAGCGCAAATTGGCTTCATCATCGATGACTAATAGGCGTTTGGTCATTGCTTGGCTCCTTGAGATGCGAGTGGTAGGCGCAAACGGGCCAATGTGCCGCAATCGGGCCCGGGTTCAAAGCTAATTGTGCCGCCATGTTCGGCCACACTTCGCGCCACCAAGGCCAATCCCATGCCTGTACCATCATCGCGAGTCGTAAAAAATGGATCAAAAATTCGCTCACGAATCGCGGGATCAATCCCTTTGCCTTGATCTTGGATGCGAATTTCAAGTTGTTGGGCAGCAACCAAGCTCTCAAGCTGAATAATTTGGCCAGTTTGGCTCGCTTGGAGCGCATTCAACAACAGATTTAACAAAATTTGCCAAATCGCATCGCGATCAGCTTCAACCCATAATTCAGCCTTAGCGCTTGTTAATTGGAGTTCAACGCTATATTCAGCTGCTAAAGGCTGGCAGGCAGCGACAAATTCACTGAGCAATTGATTAATTGCCAACGGCTGGCGTTGTAATGCTTGGGGATGGGCATAATCCAACAGCGAACTAATCAGCCGATCCAAACGATCAACCTCGCTATTAATGACACTAGTATAGCTTGCCAAATTTGGCTGTTGAGCCAATTTGGTTCCCAGCAATTGGCTGGTTGCTCGCACCACGCCTAAGGGATTACGTGCCTCGTGCGCTAAACCACCAGCCAACTGACCTAGGGCCGCCATCCGTTCAGCCTGACGAATCCGCTCAGCGATTGCTTGTTGTTCGCGAATATCTTCAAATACCAAGACTGCGCCAATCGGCTGGCCTTGGAGATTATGTAAATCGGAGCGCCGCACCGCCAAGGCAATTTGATTGACCTGAATTTCGCTGTAGCCATTGGTTTGGGGCAGTTGAGCAAGGGTTGGTGTTGGCTGTAATAAGATTTGAGCGGTTGGATTTTGCAATTTCAACTGTTGCTGCTCGATCGTAGCAACGCCGACTGGCAAGCTCGCCAATACATCGTGAATATAGACATGCAAGGATTCGGCGCGACTATGGGCCTGTTGTTCGCGCTCGGCTAATGTGCCAACCAAGGCTGCCACCACGATCAACGTGGCCATTTCGAGGCCATTATCAAGCCAACTACTGGCGCTATGAGCATCGAGCCAATGGGCATGCGGCAAATAGACGAGCGCCGTAAACAGCGCCAAACCAATGCCTGCCCAACGCCCCCAGATCACCGCCGCCACCCCGACAGGCACATAATACAAACTACGATAAATTGAGTGGTAGGGCAATAGATGGGCACTGGTCAGATAATGTAGCGCCGTGATGATCAGCTCACTGCTGAGCACAAACCACAGCCAATAGCGCTGTTTAATCGATTGAAGCATGATGAGCCTCGTCGTTTAAAGGTTGTTGCTTTCATTGTAAATTTATTCTGTTCAGCAAACAATTTTCTATAGAATTTCGATAATTTGATCACTGAATCCGTGGCAAATGCCACAATCTGTAGCAAATGCCACAGCCCAACGCCGCAAGTTTGGCTCAAATTGACCAAAATTGGCCTAGGTTTAGGAATTTGGCTAGGCTAAAGCTAGTTCAAGTTTAGCTGAAAGGAACCACAGGATGCGGCGATTGATAACATTCGTTAGTTTAATCGTAGTTTTGACGGGTTGCGGTGCAACCAGCCAAACCAGCTCAAGCACCAATGATCATGGCGGCGATCACTCCACCGAAGCCCCAACAATGGATCATGGCAGCATGAGTATGAGTGATCTGCAATTTCTTGATGGCATGATCGAGCATCATCGTGGGGCAATCGCCATGGCCAAAGATGCCCAAAACCAAGCCAGCGATCCACGGGTGCAGGAGTTAGCCAAGCAAATTATCGCGGCCCAAGAGCCAGAAATAGTACAATTGCAAGCTTGGCGCAAGCAGTGGTTTGGCGATGCGCCAGACAGCGATTTAAGTGCGCTGCATATGGGTTCGATGGATGTGTCAGCAGGCAGCGAAAGCTACGATCGACGCTTTTTAACCGCCATGATTAGCCATCACGATGGGGCGATCGCTATGGCCCAAAGTATCAAAGTCAGTACCCAACGCGCCGAACTCAAAACCTTTGCCGAAGCAGTCATCACGGCTCAAACTGCCGAAAATCAACAAATGGATACTTGGTTGCAGGAAATTAAGTAGGGGCTAGGGGTCAGGGACTAGGAGTCAGAGGCTAGGTTTTAACGCAGAGGCGCAGAGAATCAAGGCTATGGACTTTGGGCTATCGGCTATCGGCGATTGGTTTGAACTACCAATCATCTTCCCTCACCCCAGCCCCTCTCCCACGGCGGCGGGCGAGGGGAGCAAACTCCTGGAGCGGTTCCCCCTCGCCTCGCAGGCGGGAGCGGGGGTTAGTTTTCAAGGGTAGGTTTTCGCTGCGAACCACGGATACGCTGATTCATCAATGCCTGCCTGCCTGTCCCTGATTGTCCTTGAGGGGGTGCAGGGGGATTAAAGCCCTGCGTCTCCCGCCTGCGAGGCGGGACGGAAGGGTGGTGATCGTCAATGATTGCCAAAAACCTACCCTTGTAAAGAGGGGGTGAAGGATAGGCATCTAATGCACCATTACACCCAGAGTCTATTCCCTTCGTGTCCTTCGTGTCCTTCGTGGATCAAACCTTGATTCCTCATTGCTGGCCCCTGATCTCTAGGGAATGAGCTTGATAAAGCGCAATAATGCCCCTTCTTCGCCAGGCTTGCCAATGGTTACCGTGCGCACAAATTCAGCTTGCTGGCGACTAATTGAGCTAGAGTGGGCAATTTCATTGCGCAACTTATACAATTGCATCAAATCACTCACTACAGTTTTAAAAGTGGCTTCGCTATGCCCAAATGCCATTGCCCGTTGCACAAATATGTTCCAGTTAACTTCGTTAGTGCAATGCTCAAGCGCATAATTGACTGTCCCAAAGGTAAAATTTTTCTCCTTGAGAGGTTTAGTTCCATTAGCTTTTAAATAGTTATCGCCACCACAACCATAATACAAGCGCTGTTTGAGTTCATGCTCAACGGCGCGAACATATTGCACTGCGACCGCTGCCCAATCGGTAACTTGATGTTTCGAAAATTCGCTCCAAGCAAATTCGCCTGAAACCAACATATCCCAAACTGTTTGCGGCAAGCCATGCGCATGTTGCTGGCGATTAGCATATTGGCGAAATACCCAATGCAACTTCTCTTCAATCGACTGAATATCGGGCTTGATAAAGGCACGATAGCTATCAACCAGTTCGCCTACCCGCTCTAGCAACTGTTGACGAGCTACATCAGCCTCTCCATCAGTAGCCTCAACTGTTACTTGCTGATTCAAATGCTGCTTGAGTTGGGCAATCGCCGTTTGGAGTTGGCCAACATTCAGCACGCGTTTGACATATGGCGGTAACTGCTGAATTTGGGGCTGCATGATATGGCAACGTTTGGGGTTGCGCAGACAATCACGCACATGGCTTACTAAATCAACTCGCGCTGGATCAATATGCGGTTTGGGGCAAAAAATTAAGTCTTGGTTGATCGGAATGGGGTGTTGGCCCTGTTGTGGTCGCCAGGTATCAACATCGGGCCACGCTCCATGACAATCGATAGCTGGACGCTCAGGCAAATGCTTAATCGCATATTCGAGAATTGCGGTGATCGCTTGCTCAAGCTGGGATTGGGGTTGCATTGGCGCAAGTTCAAAAAGTTGAATTTGGCTATCGCTGAAGACAACGCCATGATAGCGTTCTGGATCAGGCTTAACCACCATTTGTAAACCTTCAATCGTTGGCAGAATCAACGCCCCATGATGAGCATCGATCAGTTGTAAATCGCCGAGCATGCGTTTGATCGGGTTTGTCGTGCGACTGGCCTTGTCGCCGAGATAGCATTTAGCATCAAGAATGACGCTTGGCTCTTGCCAAATCGTACGTCCATCATACTCAACCTTCAGGCTATTGCGGCGCTTGATCAAATAATCAGGTCGTTCGCTAGGTGCACCACTCCAAGCAAGTTGAGCAGTTGGTGCCTGATCATAAATTAATTCATACTCGTGATCATGCCATTTAAAGTGTAACTGCAGGCGATCCACCCTGACAATTGGCTCAATTAAACAATCTTTGCTTTTGAGCAGATCAAGGATTTCTAAGGCTAGCCAGAGTTGATAGAGCAAACCAGCTTGCTCAGCTTTGCCCAAACTAAACGCCGAAGTCGTGCCACTGGCTTGAATATGCAGTTGTTCGAGTTTTTGCAGCCAGACCACTAAGTCACGATAGGCATTCTGTGAACCTGTTGCAGCAGCACTGACCTCGGCGATCAGCTCTGGCAAATTGGCCAACTCCGATTCGCGATTGAGTTCTTGCAGATGTGGGCGAGCCAACTCACGCTGAATTCGCTCCAATAACAGGCTGAGATCCCGCTGTTCAAACTCGGTCAAGGGCACATCGCTGAGCATGGTTTCGCTCAAGAGTTGTTCGATCAATTGGCGATAGCGTTGTAGTCCAGCCACAACCAAGCGGTTTTGGGGTGTTGCAAAGCTTCGGCTGCGCAAGGTTGTTTGCAAACTCATCGGCGGCTGATCAGGAAATTGATTCCAGGCTTGTTGCAATGAGCGGCCCCAATCAATTTGGCCGCGAATTGGCGAATGTTCGTTGAGATGTTCGCGGGTGGCCTGAAAACTCATTTGGCGATGAATCCGCGCTAAAATATCGTCAAAGAGTTCATCTGCCAGCACCAACACTTTGGTGAGCAGATCGTAGGCTTGCAACAGCGCAATCGGCGGCAAGCTGCTAGCTTGATAAAATTCGCGAAAACGCCCATGAAAGGTTGCTCGATCATGCTGGAGCAACAGCCGCGCAACCCGCCGTTGCAGTTGGGCAGTTAATTCGTCAAGCGTTATTGGCATATTAAATCGCCCGCTCTAACAAGAATTGGCGCAAACGCTGCTCAAAGGCTGGCAAGGCGGCGCGTGATTGGTCAGTTTGAAAAATGGCCGTCAAGTTAATTGTTTCAAGTTGGCTTAGGTTCTGCTCAACCAACGAAGCGATTAAGCTTTGATCAAGGTAGGGCTTGCCGTCGGCATCACGCACGCTTTGCAAGGCCAATAGCTGAGCCGTCCGACGCTTGATGCTGATCAATTTGCCCAATATTTCGCGATATTGCTGGGCAAAGGCGTTGGCATCGCTGGTTTGCAGGTAGGCCAGCAATACTTCAAGTTCATCGGGGAAGAGAATTTGCAGTTGGTCAGCAAGACTATCGGCAAACGCTGCCGCTAAACATGCCCGCCATGCAGGCTCATCGTTGGTTGGAATATTTTGCAGCAAGCCAGCGCCCAAAAATGCGCTACACCAGGCAATCGCTTGAGCCGTGCCAAATTGCCGATACAGCCGAATAACTTCAAATAAACGCCAGGCTTCATCAAAAAGCGGTTCAATCACCCCAGCATTGTGCCATTGCACAACCCACGGTTGATCATTGCCTTCAACGACCTTAATGAGCGTACTTAAATCGGCCCACCCAACCTTAGGCAAGCGCTCAAGCACAATTTTGAGCACACTGGCTTGCTCGGCGGCACGCTCTTGGCGCGTTGGCGGCAGCACTTCTACAAACACAAAACGCCGTTTCAAGGCTTCGCTCATTTGGTTGAGAAAATGGCGATCAAAGCTGTTGAGTGTGCCAATAATCCGAAAATCTTGGGGAATTGGTAGTTGTTGTGGGCCTAAACGGGTAGGCACGGTCAAACTGCTTTGGCTGCCGCCAATTGCCGTCAGCGCTTCGCCCAAGGCTAAATCGATTGGGGCGCGATTAAATTCGTCGATTACCAACCAAACGCCGCGATATTCTTCGGTTTGGCCGCGCCACGTGCGTTGGACATGATGACGTTTAGGTTGCTGCCACGTCAGCGGCTGATTCGGGTCAAGCTGCCAGTTGGCGAGAATCGTGCTGGTCAAGGCTCCATAGGCCATACCATAGCGCAATTGCTCATCATTGGCACTCAGCACTGGCTCAATGCCCCCAATCACATGGCGCGGTGTCCATTCATCGGTCGCCGTCGCAATCTGTACGGCGTAGCTGGTGCTGGTCGATGGCTCGGTCTGAATTCGCGAAGCAGTTGGCGAAAACAAACTTGGATTGGCTCCCTGAGCCGCTTCGCCCATCCATAACATCCGTGGCAAGAGGCTGGCAAGCTGGGTTTTGCCAGTGCCTGGCGGGCCACTCAAGATCACGTTATAGCCCAAAACCAGCGCTTGATACATGCGTTGAATCGTTTCAGGGCTAATCAAAAGTTGCTTACGCAACAGGCCAATTTGGTGTTGTAATCGGTCGGGATTTAAGGCTGCTAATGGTTGATCGGCAAAGCTCATGGTTGCTCCTTCTAACCAGCCTACCAAATATTGTTGCTGCTGGGTGACCCAGTTTAAAAATCGCTCACGCGAAAAATCGCTGCTGCTTGCCAAGGCTGGCACGGTTGCAGTAATACGCTCAAGGGCGGCTTGGGCGGCTTGGTAATCAGCGGCATTGGTAATTTGGACTTCATCGCCGACTACTCGCAGGTTGGCATCGGTTGGCAGGGCTTGATGATCGATCAAGATTTTTAAGCCTTCGCGCAACGATGGCCAAGTCACCATCACATGATGATCGTGGTCGAGCCAACGAGCTAACAGGCTGAGTAAATAGGGCATAAAGCCTGGCGCTGCTTGCTTGCCGCGCTCAAGCGTTGGATTGATCTCGCGTAGATAGTTGCTAAATTGCTCAAAGCGTTGGGGCAAATTCTGGGCATTGAGGCCATCAAGCGTCGCTCGTAGTTCTTGCTCAACTTCTGGCGGATAATTCAAGGCCAGCTTATTCAGGGTCATCATCCAAAAGTTGGTCGCGCCCCAATCATCATAGCTTCGGTCTCGCAAGTGCAGGTTGAGTTCATGGGCCATGGTTTTGAGATCAATCTGGCCTTGAATAAAACGATCAATGATTGCTTTGATGATCGGCATAGCTTGGCGGCGACGTTGGCCTAAATCTTTGGCAAACGCTAGGCTTGCCTGATCATCCAAGTAGTGTTGGGCAATGGTTTGCAAACGCGCTGCGGGGGTGAGATTTGGCATATGGCTCCTCTATCGAATCAACATCCAACAAATCAGTTGCAGATCGTCGCGGCTCAGCGGTTGGCTGGTTGGCACAAGCGCCGTGGTGGGGGCTTGGTTCAGTTGATGCGCTTCGATCAACTGTTGTAATTCAGCAATCAAGTTGTTCAAATCGCCAGTGCGGCCAAACTCGCTGTGCAAACGCCGTAGTTTTTTGATAAACGGCGCAGGCAGTGGGTTTAACAAGGCGGCATAGAGCATTTGGGCGGCAGTTTTATCGACACTCGGCTTATGCCAATGTTGCTTGAGAATTAGCCCAAGCTCACGTTGGGTTTTGTCGATTTTCTCGCCAAGCAAGGCCGATACCCGCCGCTGCTCAAGGCTTTGCAAAATATCATGGGCGATCGTTTCGAGCGCTTGCTCTTGTTGCTCTGGGTGCAGCCACTCTTGATCACGGGCTTGCTGCGGTGTTGCCCGAATTAGTTCATGAATTTCAAAGCGATTGTCGCTAACAACTTTGGCATTGCTATCCCAAAAGCGCCAAAAATGGCGATCTTCATGGCGATAGTAGGCAAAAATGCCGCTGCGTTGCCCACGTTGGCTACAGCTATGAATCCCATCTGGCAGGCCTTCAACATAGTGGCGACCGTAATCCCGCAGATAGTTCAAGAGTTGTTGGCGCAGCAGTTCGTTGCCTGCTAGCTCGGATACTTGGCCCCAAAATTGCAGCGAGCTATCATCGCCGACCGCCAGCTCGCGCAAGGTGTTGAAGGTGCGCGGGGTAATTAGTTCGCCCAAGACACTGGCATCGAGGCCAATCGTTTCGTTAATTGCCCGTAGCCGCTCTTGCAATCGTTCAACCAAACGCAGCAACGTCTCTAGCTCTTGATCAGGAAAGATATTGTGAATGACGATCGTGCTGTGTGAGCTGCCCAAGCGATCAATCCGTCCACCACGTTGGATCATGCGGGTGGGGTTCCAATGCAGATCGTAGTTGATCAATTGGGCGGCATCTTGGAGATTTTGGCCTTCTGAAAGCACATCAGTGGCAATCAGCAGATCGTATTCGTCGCTGGCAGCAATTGGTGTGCGGCTATTGCGCGGCGCAAAGCGCTCAATTGTGCGCTGACGATCACGCGGGTTGATTTCGCTCGATAAATAGGCCATGCGCACGTTAGCCAAGTTTGGGTCGGCCTTGAGTTGATCGATCAGATAGCGGGCGGTATCGCGAAAATAGGAAAAAACAATAATTTTCTGGCCGCCTAGCTCGCTCAACCGTTGGCGAAATTGAATTAATTTATCGTCTTGGCTCGGAGTAATCGGGTCGATCAGCCCAATTACCCGATCTAAGCCAGCCAAATCATGTTGAATATCGGCTTGAAGTTTAATTAAATCGTACTCACTGGGATCAATTGGAGTCAGACGTTGCAAGGCCTGGGCCAAGCCAAGGCTATCGCCATCTTCTTCGAGTTGCAGTAATAGTCGATATACGCCACTTTGCAATAGATGGCCTTGTTGAAGTTCTTGGCCGTAGCGTTCGATAAAGCCACGCAGCCGATGAATGCTAATGCGAAATGCAGCCACGCTCGATTCAAAGCGTTTGAGCAAATTGGCTTTGAGCAGGCCATTTAAGGCTTGGTTGGTGTGTTCTTGGCGTTTTTCGCTGGTGGTTAGCGCTCGTTTGTAGCCCTCAGGGTTGTAGACGGGCAAGCGCAAGCCTTCGATTACTTGAATAATCCGTTCGAATAGCCCGCCATAGGTGGCACTTAAACTATAGTCGATAGTGCGCAGTTGGCGCTCGGGAAAGCGCAACGGTTGGCCGCTAATTGTAGCCTCGGCAAAATGTTCTTGAATAAATGAGCGCGTGCGCCGCACCACCACTTCTTCGAGCAAATTAAACAGCATGCCGCCAGATCCACCAGCTTGCTCAGCTTCGCGAAAGTAGCGCCGCAATGAGGCAATGCCAGCCTCGCGAAAATAGGCATCGCTGCCACGCGTCCATAAGGCAATTTGATGATAAAGATCCCACAGGCTATTGCTAATGGGGGTAGCGGTGAGCAAGGCAACCCGTTTTGGCTCACCACTGCCAATAATTGTCGCCAAGGCTTGGTAGCGCTGGGTTGCAGGATTGCGAAAGTTGTGGCTTTCGTCAACTAGAATAAATTCGCTATCGGCGTAAACCCGTGGATCAAAATCGGCTAAGCCCAAGCGCTCCATCGAGATAATTCGCGCTGGAATTCGCGCTTCTTCAATTTCACGTTCCCACATGGTTTGCAGTTGAGCCGGACAAATGATCAGCGCTCGTAGGCGTTGGTAGTAGCCATACAGCTCTAGCAATTTTTTGCCAACGAAGGTTTTGCCCAAGCCCA
Organism: Herpetosiphon gulosus; assembly: GCF_039545135.1. Lineage (NCBI taxonomy): Bacteria > Bacillati > Chloroflexota > Chloroflexia > Herpetosiphonales > Herpetosiphonaceae > Herpetosiphon > Herpetosiphon gulosus. Next base: position 207,744 of record NZ_BAABRU010000006.1, read on the forward strand.
CAGCATCGGCAATCATCACGCCATGGTAGCGCCGCAAAATCCGTTGGGCTTTTTGAAAGGCTTCGTGTTGAAAGGCAGTCAATTCAACAATTGAACGCAGTGGATCAACCGTATTGGCACTTTCAAGATCGTCTTTGAAATATTCATACAGGGTTTTGATGTAAATTTCGTGGGGAATGTAGGGATAAGCGCCAAATTGCGATTGTTGCAGGGTCGTGATCAATTCAGTTTTGCAATCGCTGCTGGCCTCGGCATTCCACATGCGTTCGTACCAAGCCGAAAAGCTTTCAACAATCGGTTGTTCTTTGTGCAGGGCGTTTAATTCGGTGTTGCCAGTTAATCCGCTGGCGGTGCAATTGCTGCTGCCAACAATCGCCACGCCATTGACAATATAGGCTTTAGCATGAAAAAAATCGCCAGTGTAGCGCTTAATCGCCACACCATCACGGCTCAAAAAAGCAATCAAACGCTCGACGATGCTGCGCGTGCTGGCGCGATAGCGTTCGCGGCGCAATTCGCGGTTTAATTCATCGGCAATTTGGCTTTGACCAAACAGCAAACGCAGCTCTTGTAGTTGCTCAAGTGGCTCGGCCAGCAAACGATAGCCGCTCAGCGAAAGGTATCCGGTAGCAATATCGGCCCATGCCCCACGCCGCAACAGCCGATCTAAGACGCTGGCTAAAGTTGGGCTGCCTTCACGGTTATCAATTAAATAGGGAATCCCATCATCGTGGTGTTCGCGAACGCTATACATCGGTGCTCCCTAGGCTTGGCCTTCAACGACCCGAATTTCGGCAGGGGTCAGGCCATACAGTTGGTAGACAAGCTGATCGATCAAGGCATCGGTGCGGGCAAGTTGGGCTTTGATCGGCTGTAAAAGCGTTAAACTTTGCTCGTAAGCGCCCCGTAGTTGCTGCTCGAACATGCCTTCGAGCCAATGGTTGTTGAGCAAACGACTTTTGTTGGCGCTCAACACGGCATGGATAGCAGACCAAGTTTCGGCTGAGCCGTTTTTTTGATAATCGCCGAGGTAGTTTTGCAACTTGGTTTTGTTTTTCAGCGAGTCGATGCCAGTGTGGCCTTTGTTATCGGGCTGAATCGCCAGATTGTGTTCAAGCCAACTCAAAAAGCGTTTGACCTCGGTTTGTTTGCTGGCGTTCAAGTCGATCATCTGTTGAGCCAACTCAGCCAACAGATCATGCACCACATCGCTGTGTTCTTCGGCTCCACTAGCACCTTCGGCAAACGCCACAAAATTGGCTTGGGCATCGGTTGGCAATAAACGACTGATCAATTGGCCAAGCTCGCTAGCACGATAGGCTTCAGCAGCAAAGCGTGGCCAGCCCGCCGCACTATGGCTCAATTCAAGGCTGGTTGGGTTTTGCAGCAGACGTTCGGTCAAATGCCGCGCTTCGCTCAATAAGCGCTGGCGTTCGCTCGCCTCGGTTGTAAAGTGAATTTTGCGAATTGGGAGATTTGAAAAATCATCAAGTAGAATCTGAGGAAAAGTATCGTCACTATTTATGGCAAAAATTCTACTAAAAATAAACCCTTGAAGGCCACTATTTAATATTGCCAATAAAGTTTTGTATTGAATTTTTACATCATCTTTTAATTTAATCGTATACAATAAAGTATTAGAAAAAACCTTTCCTGAAATTAAATTACCCAAAAGACGGCTGTTTACGACTTTTCTAAAAACAAGTCTTTCTCCTAAGAATAATTTTTCATTCCTCGGCTCTGCAAGCCATACTCCCCAATTAATCCAATTATCATCCTCCCACAATGTGTTATATCTTTCAATCGAACCACCTTCAAAAAATGGATAGAAATCATCATTTTCTTTTTTATCAGATGTAAAAGGCCTAGTATTCATTATCTGATCGTCTTGTTTTGGCTTCCCCTTCCCTTTTTGATAAGCCTTCAATCCATAATTAATAAACGAAATCTCATTCATTTTATTAGAAATACTTAAAATCCCATCTATCACAGCTAACTCTTTATCATTCATATATGGGTTTATAATAAAGCTTTCTCTATCAAAACGACTTTGAGTCATATGATATAGATTCCCATCATCAATATTTGTTATAATCAAATCTTTTTTATACGAAATAAAATCGATAGTATTATCATTTTCCTTATTCTTTGAAATAACATAAATGGATGTATCAACTGATGCTTCATCAAAAACCGATCTAGGGAGAGCAATAATTTTGTTTATATTCAATTCTTGGATAAGATATTTTCTTAACTTTTCGGTAAAATCTAGATACATCCAAGTATCGGGGACAATAAAGGAAGAATTCCCCCCATGGCGTAAAATATCTAGACTAAGTTCCATGAAACAAATATAACTCTCGACTCGATACAAAACATATTCGTATTCTTTGGTAATATAATTTTCCTCTTTTTTATCAAATATAGCGCCATACGGTGGATTACCGATCACCACATCAAAGCCAGGCTGCTGCTTCCAATCGCCTTTGGCAACATCAACAAACACCTCGGGAAACTCCAACTTCCAATGAAAGAAGTGGCGGCGCTGGGCTTCGGTTTGGGCGGCGGCGTAGCTATCGAGGGTTGCTTGTGGAAAAATTTCAGCCCGTTGCTCGGCTGGCGTATAGGGCACGCGCCGCGCTTGGCCAAGGCTACTAATGCTAATAAATTGATTCGCCAAATCAACATGCAATTGCTCACGTTGGGGCTGAATCATCTGTTGCATGGTGGTATATAAACTGTAGCTTTGCTCAAGCTCAGTAATCGTGCTATCAGTCAAATTGGCAATTGTTACCATATTGGCCAAGGCCCGCATAAATTCATTCCAGCGTGGCGAGCCAAGTACAATCGCCTGCTCCACATCCCACACGCCAATCAACGAATTGCCATGTTTCAAGTGATGATCGAGAAAACTCAAGGGAGCGCCGACCGTAAACGAATCGAGCCACAACGAAAGTTTAGCTAGCTCCACCGCCAAATCATTCAAATCGACCCCAAAAATACAGCGCTTCATGACCATGCGCCGCAGCAAAATCCGGTCGCTCAGTTGCTCGTCGCGAATATCGTTTGGGCTAAGCTGCTGGTGCAACAAATTCTGCTTAATCGCCTCGCGCATGGTTTGCAATTGCGGCATCAACGGGTTATCGGGGTATTCCGCAACAATCGCAATCAGTTGATCGCTCAAATAATTAACTGCCGTGACCAAAAAATGGCCCGAACCCATGGCCGGATCAAGCACCTTAATATCCAACAGGCTATCGATTGCCTGTTGGCTGATTTGCTCCAATTGATCACGTTTGAAGCGAATCGTAGTTGGATCACTGGTGCGTTTGAGCGAAGTTTGCAGCACCCGCAGATTATTGATTGCCTCGCGAAACGTCGCTTTGCGCTGATCCAAAATTGGCTTGAGGGTTTGCTCGACAATATAGCGCACAATATAATCGGGGGTATAGTACGAGCCAGTCGATTTACGATCTTGGTTGGTAATCGCGAGGTAAAACTCACCTTTTGGCACAAAACGACCAGTTGGGCTAGCTTTGGTCGAAAACGCTCCCTTGGTGAGATAACCATCGTGGGGCGCAAAATTAAGTTCGTGCTCCAACAAGCCTTCGTAAATTCCACCCAAGCGTTGCACATCCAGATCCATATAATCGATCAAGCGCAGCGCCTTATGTTCATTGCCAAACGAAGCCTCATCAGTCTGCACCGACTTTTCGCGAGCCAAACAATCGAGCGCTTTGGCTAAGTGCATACTATCGATTTCGGTTAATTGATCGAGCAATTGATGCGCCGCTGACGAATCAGCATTTGCCGCAAACAAGCCACCGTTATAGCGCGGCACGCCCCAAGCGGCGCGACCATCGGCAATTGCGGCAAAGAGCGCTTGCAAATAGTGCCAAATCCGCCAATCGCTGGCCGAAAGCGTAAACTGGCGATCAGCTTGCACCACGCGGCTACGCACCAGCGCAATGCTCGAAAGCAAATAGGTCAAACTATGCGGATAATAGCTGGCAGCTTGGAGCGGCAATAATTCGCGAGCCTCGGCATAGAGAATAAACAACAAACGATAGAGCAGCAACAAGGTTGCGCGATAAATCAAGGTAATCGCTGTCGGATCATCAGTATCGACTCCACGGCGGCGCTGAGCTTCGAGCAAGGCTTGAGCCAAATCCAAAAAGACATCTTGATAAATCGTTAATTTGAGGTCTTTGCCTAATTCTTCGGCGCGAACCTGGCCAAGCTGATAGAGCTTGCTCAAAAAACTCGGCTGATTAGCGGGAGCCGCAAACCAAGCCGCCCCAAAAAAGCCACTAAACCAACTCCAATCAACAGGTTCGCCCAAACTCAGCAAATCGTCGAGATCGATTTCGTAGTACGTGCCCGAGGCCGAGGTCGCCTGACGAAAGATCAAGCGCCAAACTTGGCCATTGGTTAAGATTGCCCACTGAATTTTTTCTTGGCCAACCAAAGCACCGATCAAGGGCAAATCGGGCGAACCTTCCGCCGACTGGACATCGAGATCTAACGAAGCGCCAAAGGGCAACACCCGACAAAAAGCCAAAGCTTGGCCCTGGTAGCTCAATTTTGCAACTGCTGAATTGCCAGCTGCTAACTCCCAGCCCAGCGTTTGCAAAATCGGCTGCACAATTGTGGTCAAGGTTTGCTGCTGATCGAGGGTTTGAGCCTGGACGATCAAGGCTTGAACCTGAGCCGCCAATGGATCAATCTTGGCAGTTCGGCTACGCCATTGGGGATAATCGTGATCAAGCCGCTGATTGAGATAATAATTCGAGAACAAGCCCTGATTGGTATAGAGGGTTGGGCGTTTAGCGCGGCGAAAAGCCTGCAAGAATGGCTGCCCAAGATCAAATGGGTCGGCGCGGGTAATATCGAGCCAGCGCAAAGCTTGGAGATCAGCAGGGCGCAAAGCACGTAGGTTGAGGCTCCATTCATGAACAAAGCCTTGCTCACGATCCTCGCTGCGCAACAGATACAGCGTCAGCGAATCCCAATTTGTGGTACAAGCGACCAAGCCTGATAAACCAGCATCGGCCAAACGGCGCTGCAATTTGCGCAACAGGTCGAGGGGTAAATTTGCTGATGAAACCCAAATAACCCGATATTCTGGCTCGGCAATTGCCACAAGTTCGCTGCGACCCATACGCACCTGATCAATCGCTCCAAGCTCCAAAAGCTGATCAATCGCGCCATGTTCCGCTTGAAAGCCAAGCTTAACCAAATAATCGCGAAAATCTTGGCTAGAACGAACCTCAGATAGATGCTGAATGGTGGCAGTCATTGGGAATCCCTTTACAACAAGCGGTGCTCTCGCACAGATTGTAGCTGCAACCGATCAGGCCTGTCAACCGCATGCTAGCAGAGAATTAAGGCGATGGGCTATAGCCTATATGTAATGGTTCATTGGGTTGGCAACGCATGGCATGCCCTCAGCCCCTCGCCCCCTCGCCCGCACGCGCGGCGAGGGGGAACCGCTCCAACAGTGCTCCCCTCGCCCGCCGCCGTGGGCGAGGGGCTGGGGTGAGGGATCTTAAAACCGATCCTTGCCTAAATCCTGACCCCTGACCCCTAATTGCTAATTCGAAACCCGATTACGCATCTTCAGCGCATCGAATAGCTCAATATTGCGATCGAGGTCGGTTTCAAGCTCGACATGCAACGTACTGAGCATCAAATCCATTAACGCTTGACGTTCGGCTGGAGTGGTATAACGCGCCTGACCATTCAAAAAGGCCGGCGTGCCAACTTCCAACGACCAATATTGGTTGGGGTAGGCCGTGCGCATGTTGTATGGCTCATCGTGGAACGATAGACGAATGCTATACACCGAAAGTTTTTGAGTTTGATCGTAAACCACTTCGATGATATCACGCTGGGGGTGGCCATAACCACGGCCAGGCCGTTGCTCATTATTATAATGACCATTACGTAAATCAAACGATAAGCCCGATGGCCCGACCCACCAAATCATGGCACAATCGAGGTAATAGGGAACATTGCTGGTATTTTTAAACTGAATCACTTGATACCAGAAGCCTTCGTTCTCAACATGGAGCTTGGTGGTTGCTTGCATTGGCGCATTACTGCTAAAGCCTGGCCCCATCGGCAAGCCGCTAATTGGGTGGGTACTCGTGCGAATCGCGTTCAACACCGGATTATTGGGATCATACAAAATACTCGAATCGACGATTGAGTTAAACGTCCAGCCAAGATTATTTTCATGGGTTGGTTGGTCGTGGCAGCGGTCGCGTTCGGCTTTTTCGGCTGGCACATAGGTTCGCGCGTCGGTTGGCCAGCGGGTTTGCATAAAGCCAGCCGGAGCAATTGCATTGACTGGGCCAGCGGTTTCAGCCCATGGATTGCTGCTATTTTTGTGGAAGGTGGCGGCTTCGGTCTCTGGGCCAAGCAGCATCAAGCGTGGCAACAACTGACAAATTGCATTCTTGGGAAAGTTTTGATTGACCAAACGTTGCACATGGCCCAAGGCTTGCGTGCCTAATTCGCCCAAGGTTAGTGTGCCATTGCCAACTTTGCTCTGAATCGCGCTGATATTCACCCCATACAAACTAGCTTTTTGGGCATCATTCAGGCCGCCATCGGCTGGCATATTGTTATGGCCGCCGCTGCCGTCGCTCGGCAAATAATCGAGAAAATCACGATCAATATAGAGTTGGCGGTAGGTTGGGCAAAGCTCAGCGATCGTGGTTGCGGCGGTAATCCCATTGGGCGCGATGGTTGGCGTTGCGCTGGGAATTGGGCTGGGAGTGAGCGTGCCAACTACAGGCGTAGTGGTGTTGGTTGGGCGCGGAGTAGCGGTTGGGGTGGTTGGGTTACTGGCGCTACAGCCGATGCGTTGGGTGGCCAAGGCCACATCATCAAACCAAATATTGTGAGTAATATCATCGCCGCCGTAGCTTTCCCAGCCCAGCCGGAAATCAACTAAGCGTGGTTGCCAATTGGCGCGAGTACGCCAAGCTTGGTCAACATCGGGCGTATCGACTCCATCAACCTGCATGCCTTCAACTTCGCTACCATTGACCCAGGCCTGCAAATAGCCATTAGCACTATCGATCTTGAATTCGACGCATGTCCACTGGCGGGGCGGAATCGTGACTGATTTGGCGATGCCTGCGCTGCTCATCGACGGAGCGGTTGCATCATCCGATTCGCGGTTCCAATCGAGCACCCCTTGTTGGCCGCCCAAACGCAAATCATTATCAGCATCGTTGCGGTCTTTGAGCGCCATTAATGTGATGTGATGATCGGGCAAGGCCAGATCTTGGCGCACATAAAAACGCCCATACAGCAGATTGCCAACGCTTTCGATGGCTGTGGTATTGCCAAAGAAGGCATGATCGCAGAAATTGCTATGGCCATGAACCATAATCGATTTGCTGCCGCTGTTGGCATAGGTATTATCGACCATCACCGAGCCATGACCAGCACAATCGGGATAGAGCGCTTGCCAAAATCCACTCGGATCGATTCCAGTTTGGCTTTCAAAATCGTCGCAGATAATTGCGCCAATACAGCCATTGTTGCTAGGCGTTGATGTTGGAGTAGTTGGAAAAAGCGTTGGGGTAGTTGATGGACGTGGAGTGCCAGTTGGCGGGGTTGGCGTGTTGGTCGGGGGCCGCGCCGTCGCCGTGTTGGTTGGGTTACTGGTTGGCGGTGTGATCGTTACGCTAGTTTCGCCACAAACCACACCATTCAAAGTAAAATTCGTGGGAATGCTATTTGTGCCACTGAACGTCGCTTGAAAGCCAAAATTAACCCTGCCGCCACTGGTGAGCGAGCCATTCCAAGCGGCATTTTGCACGCTGACTGCGGCATTGGTTTGGGTCAAAACTCCATTCCATAAATTGACAATCCGCTGATTGCCAGCAAATGTCCAGCTTAATTGCCAAGTTGTGGTTGCTGCCAAATTATTGGTAACGGTCACATCGCCAATAAACCCATCGCCCCATTGATTGATCACCGTATAGCTGACCACACAACTGGCAGCTGCCGCGCTGGGCGTGGCCGTGCGATGGCTTAAACTAAGGCTGACCAAGGCGATCAACAATACCAACAACGTTCCACGAGCATACATTCGTCGTAGCATAAGCTTGCGCCTCCTTGCGATATGCGCTGGGTTTCAACAGTGCTAACCCAACAGCTTCGGCTTGCATCTTTGGAATCGGTCTCAAATTCAAAGAAACAAGCCCTAGTGGAATTATTTGGAAGGGGCAGCAGCGATGGTTACGGAATCGCTCCCAAGATAATTGTAAATATTCATTAACGAATGTAGTAGTTTTGGCGCTATTTGTCAATAGTTTTTAATAAAAGATTTTTAACCGTAAAATGCCCAACGCTCGACATCCCAGCTTGATCCACGAAGAACACGAAGCCAGCACTAGCAACCCAATAATCAAGCAAATGAACATTTAAAGTCCCAGAGTCTCTAATCAAACGCCATTTTTCATCCATTTGGTTGGGCTATGCTGAGCGTATTGGCGAAATCTAGTTTGTTTGTGGAGGGTGTATGCTGGCATGGGCTAAACGAATCAGTTTCGGATGGTTGCTGTTGGTAGGATTAAGTGGCTGTGGCAATACGCTACCTAGCGAATCGATCGCTAACCGTTCAGCTGGGCAGCCAGTCGAAATAGCAACTGAACAAACTCAATCAACGCTTGTACCAACTCTAACCGAGGTGGAAACTACAGAAGCCAAGGTCGAACCAACTATCACAGAGGCAATTGAAGAACCAACAATCACTCCAGAAATTCAGCCGGTTCATGGCTATAATGGCTCACGAGAACCATGTGAAGCCAACTATGAGCGAATTCCACTTGAGCCAACGGCTGAGCAAGCAGTCCAAGCTGCCTTTGCCCAAACCCAATTTAGTGGCCGCGCCGAGGTTTATGGTCGAGCCGATTGGCAAACCTGTTCCGATGCAATTGCTTGGATTATGTATGATCTTGAGGTTGAGGTAGCCGCAGAGACCGATCAAGCAACGCTGCTCCAATATGCCCAAACCCTTCAGACGCTGATGCACGATCTGCAAAACCAGCCTACGCTTCAGTATCCGATATTAGGCGCAAGCATTTATTGGCGTTTTGGTGAGGATAGTTGCTCGTGGGATTATCAATACGTTACGACGATTAATCCTGATGGCAATGCTTGGTACTTAAGCCGCGCATCTTCAACCAAAGAGGCTAGTGATCCTGTATGTGAGCTTGCCGAAGCACCTGCTCCAAGTAATTATTGCTTTCCAGCGCGTTACCCCGAATCGTTATCGGAAGCTGAATTAGCCCCCCTGCAAACTGCCTTGGATCAAACCCAAATTGTGGGCTACGCCGCTGGCTATTGGTTACGAACAGGGACGAGCTGCAATTATCAATCAGCTCGCCTAGGCTATCATTTCTTCATTGATCGACCTGCTGATGACACCATGCAAACCTATGAAGCGATTGCCCATCAACTTCAGGCGATTATTGCTGATTCGCGCCAAGATCCAAGTTTGGATTATCCAGCGCATATGCTGGTGATTACCTGGCGGGGCATCAAAGGTGGCTGTTCATGGGGCTATGATTATGCCGAAAATGCCCAAGGTCAGGTGTGGTATCCACGCTTATCACCCTATTTTGGCTCAGATTATGCCCGCTCGGTTTGTGCTCATCAAGAGCTTGTTGAATCAACGATTCCACGACCGACCAATAGCCCATTATTCACTTGTACTGGTTCGATTAATTTTGGTACATCCGCAGTTCCACGCTATGCCGAAGACCAAGTTAGCCAAGCGCTGCAGCAGGCAGGAATCGAGGCAAGTGTGAACATACGCGGGAATAGTGAAGGCAATGGCTGTCATTATGGCAACATAAACATCAGCTATTCAATCACGCTTGATCGACCAACCAACGCCGATCAAGCCCAACTTGAGCAGCAAGTGGCGACTATTCAAGGCATTCTTGATCAACAGCAGTTTGAGATTAGCGTGAGTGGCCTGAGCATCACTTGGCAAATGGGTGAGCTTGAGTGTGCTTGGTTGTACACCTATACATGGCAAGATGGCGATTTTGGCTGGGAGTTTAAGCAAGTTTGGCCTTATCCTTGCCCACAAGAGTAGGCAAAACTCCAGTCGTGCGGTGGTTTGCCAATATAGCCACCGCACTCCCTTGACTCCTACTCCTTTGAACAACTTCCGCATCGATCAAATCGCTTAAGCAAACTTAGTGCATTAACTTGACAAAGTATTAAATTGTGTTAAGATTCATGCTATCGGTATCGTTTCCGGAAACGATACCGAGTTATTCCCGCAATTGAGCGCCCGACTTGTCCAGGCAGTGTTGTACGACAGGCAGATCATCGTTCAAGGAGGAACAGCATGAAAAAGCTGAGTAGGCTGATTATTGTTCTTGGTCTTATTTGTAGTATTTTTGCCCAGCATTCAGCAGCCCCCAAGGCCCAAGCCGCGTTTGGGGCTGGCGATTTTCTCAAGGCCAATGGCGCGACGGTACGCAATAATTCCGGTAATGGCGCAATCGTCACGCTCAAAGGCACAAACCTCGGCGGTTGGTTGCTGCAAGAAGGCTGGATGTCGCCCTTAGGCTATCCCGCTTTGCCACGCACCAACTGGACTGCCAGCGGATCAGCTGGTGGAGCCGCTGCCGCAATCGATGGCAACCCCGCCACGCGCTGGACGAGCAACGCCCCCCAAGCCAATGGTCAATGGTTCCAAGTTGATCTTGGCAGCAACCAAGCCGTCGAACGGGTGACAATCGACGCTGGCTCTTCAACTGGCGATTATCCGCGCCAATATCAAGTCCAGGCTTTTGTTAATAATGCTTGGGTCACGGTTGGCAGTGGCAGTGGCACGAGCCAAGTGGTAACTGTCCAATTCAATAGCACCCAAGTAACCCGCCTGATTCGGGTATTGCAAACTGGCTCAAGCGGCAGTTGGTGGTCGATTCACGAATTCAACGCTCAAATTGCTGATGAATTTAATTTGCGCCAAGCCTTAACCAATCGCTTTGGCACAAGCACCACCGATAGTTTGATCAACGGATACCAAGACACTTGGATTCAAGCCAGCGACCTCGATACTATCAAGGCTATGGGCTTGAACATGGTGCGCGTGCCGATCCATTGGCTGGTGCTAATGAATACCAATGGCACCATGAAATCGGATGCTGAATCGTTCCGCAAGCTCGATTGGCTGATTAGCGAAAGCAGCAAGCGCAATTTATACGTGATGCTCGACTTGCATGGCGCTCCTGGTGCTGCCTGTCCATGGCATTCATGTGGCCAAACGGGCACCAACCAACTCTGGACCAACCCAACTTATCAAAATTGGACGGTGCAAATTTGGGAACGTTTGGCGACGCGCTACCGTGGTAACCCAACCGTGGCCGCCTACGATTTGCTCAACGAACCATTGCTGAGCAACGGTGCAGCCGAAACCGAACAACAAGTGCGCCAAAAATTCGATTTCTTTGATCGTTTGTATGATGCTGTGCGAGCCAAAGACCCCGACCATATGATCGTCATGGCAGCTTTCTACGATTGGTATCAAGCATTGCCACCTTCAACCTATGGCTGGACGAATGTGATGTATCAATTGCACCACTACAACTTTGATACCGTCACTGATTGGAATGTGACCAATAATTTCATTCAAAGTGCCTTGGATAAATACGCCACCTTCACCAAGGATTGGAATGTGCCTGGCTTTGCTGGCGAATATTGGTTCTCAACCCACTACGATTTGTATGAAAAGTTCATGTCAGGCTTGAATGCCTTGAATGTTTCCTGGACCAACTGGACATACAAGGTCAATGGTGGCGGCAACTGGGGCTTCTATCAAAATAATACCCAAGCCGTACCAGATCTATTAAATGATAGTGCTGCCACAATTGCTGATAAATGGTCACGCTTCAGCACTAATTATTTCCAACCAAACACCCAGTTTCAAAATACGGTGCGGGCTTATGCGCCTGAAGGTTCGTGGGTTGCGCTGCAAGCTGGGGCCAACAATAGCTATGTTAGCGCCGATAACTATGGCAACAATCCCTTGGTTGCCAATCGCCCAAGCATCCAAGGCTGGGAAAAATTCCGCATGATCAGCAATCCCGATGGCACGGTTTCGTTTATGTCAATGGCCAACAATAAATATGTGGCTGCCGATCTGAACAACGGCGGGCGCTTGATCGCTCAATCACGCGGGGTTTTGGGTTGGGAAAAATTCCGCCGGGTTGATCTTGGCAACGGAACCTTTGGCTTGCAAGCAATCGCTAATAATAAATATGTCACCACTGATCTGAATAGTGGCTCACCTGTGTTAATTGCCAATCGCGATGCGATCGGCGGCGCATGGGAAGCCTTCACCTTCGTTGCGACTGCTCCATAGCAGTAGCCTCCTCGCAAGCGCCACCAATGAGCCGATTGGTGGCGCTTCCCCTACCTATTAATTAAAGGAGTATTCCAAAGTCAACCACCCCGCCCACAAGGGGCGGGGCTTGCACCTAACGCCGAAGCGTTGATGCCATAGGCAGGGTGACAACTGCCCGTTCGATATTGATTGCCGCGTTGTAATCCGCTGAGGTAGCGAAGTGACACACGACACAACAAAACACGGCTTGGTTCTTCCGATTGCGCTTGTCGCAGTGACCACAGGCGCTACAGGTACGCGATGTGTAGGTTGGATTGACCAGCACGACGCGCACCCCCGCTATGGCTGCCTTGTAGGTCACAAACTGACGCAGTTGGTTGAAACTCCAATTGCTGTGTCGCGCCCGTTGCTGTCTGCCGGAAGCCTTGACCCGCGAACGGATATGCGTCAAATCTTCCAACGCTATCTGTCGCTTTGTGCATTTGGCTTTCGCAACAAGCCGCTTGGCTATCGTATGGTTTGTGTTGGTCTGGAAGCGGCGTTGTTTGCCGCTGATGGATTTCAAGCGCCGTTTAGCGTTCTTGGTTCCGACCGCTTGTAACGCAGAACGGCGGCGTTGATACCGCTGGCGTACCCGTTCAATCTGTGCGCCGCTGTAGGTTTCACCATCGCTATCGGTGCTAATGTTCACGATGCCGAGGTCAACGCCTATCGTCCTGTCAACATCATCGGGCGTTGGTTCCTCAACATCACACGTTGCAAGGAGGTAGAACTGCCCATTGACATACGCAAGGTCGGTTTCACCGCGCCGCGATTGCACCAATTCCCATTGTCGCTTGCCGCACACAAACGGAATAGATTGTCGCCCGTTGACCGTCCATATACTAACGGACGGCGCGTGCATGTTCCAACTAAGGATACGATCATCATAGGAGATTGCGCCGTGTGGGGTGAATGTGCGCTGCACCTTACGGTCAATTTTGTACGCATCGGCAACTTTAGCGATCTGCCGCACAACCATTTGTGCCGACAGTCCCGATGTTGCCCTGATGTGGTCGTACACGAGTGTATGCACATCAAATTGTTTGAACGTTTGCGACTGCCACGCCGTTTGGCTGATAGCATTGCACACGACGTTCGCCTGTTCCAACGTTTGCAGCAACGCTGCGTGTTGGTCGGACGTAGGCAACAATTTGAGTTGTGCAATCAACTTCATAATATGATTATACAACACCCCGAACGGTTGTGCAAGGTTGGAGGGCGGCGCTTCCTCCCCACCCACAAGGGGATGGGGTTTCCGCGCCGCGCATTTCTATGAATCGTCAACGCGCCTTGAGCATGAAGGTTTATTTGCTGTTGGCTTTGATTATGCTGGCTGGGAGTTTTGGCGCTGGATTTGATCAACCCACATCAGCCCAAGCCCAAATCGCCTATAAAATTGTGGGCTATTTGCCGTCGTGGCAAGGCAGCGTCAACGGCGCTCAAATCGATAAACTGACCCACATTAACTATGCGTTTCTGTTGCCTAACAACGATGGCAGCCTCAAGCCAATCGAAAACGCCAGCAAATTGCAAGAGTTGGTAGCGGTCGCGCATAGCAAAAACAAAAAAGTGCTCATTTCAGTTGGTGGCTGGAACGACGGCGATGATAGTGCCTTCGAAAGTATCGCCGCTAACGCTAGCTATCGCACGAATTTTGCCAATAACCTGAATAATTTTGTCAACCAATACAATCTTGATGGGGTCGATATTGATTGGGAATATCCCGAGGCTGGCGATTTTTACTTTGAAACGATGTCAGCAATTCGCAACCGCATCGGCTCGGGCAAATTGTTAACTGCTGCGGTTGCCGCAACCAATGCTGGCGGCTCGGGTGTAACCAGCAATGCCATCGACATTATGGATTACATCACGCTCATGGCCTACGATGGTGATGGCGGCGCTGGCCACTCGCCCTATAGTTTGGCCCAGCAATCGCTCGATTATTGGAGCAGCAAAACCAGCAATAAGGCCAAATTGATCTTGGGTGTACCGTTTTATGCTCGCCCAGGCTGGTATGGCTACAACACCTTACGCGCTGGCGGTTGCTCCGCCGATAGCGATAGTTGCTGGTATGGCGGCGCAACTCAATATTACACAGGCCGCCCAACCATGCGAGCCAAAATCGATTTGATGAAAAGCAAGGGCGGCGGCGGGATTATGATTTGGGAATTGAGCCAAGATACGGCTGTGACCAGCAGCGATTCCTTGCTCAAAACTATCGCCGACCATCTCGGCACGCCCAGCACGCCAACTGGCAATGTAGCACTCAACAAAGCCGCAACTGCTTCATCAACCGAAAATAGCAGCTATGGCGCAAATCTCGCCTTCGATGGCAACGCCGCCACCCGTTGGTCGAGCACATGGAGCGATCCGCAATGGCTACGGGTTGATTTAGGCGCAGTCTATGCGATCAAGCAAGTGGTTTTAAAATGGGAAGCCGCCTTTGGCCGCGCCTATCAGGTGCAAGTTTCCAACGACGACAATACGTGGCGCTCGATCTATAGCACGAGCAATAGCGATGGCGCAACTGATGATTTGGCAGTTTCCGGGGTTGGGCGCTATCTGCGCGTGTATGCAACCACCCGTGCTACCGAGTGGGGCTACTCGCTGTGGGAAGTTGAAGTTTATGGCAATGCGTTGGCAACCAGCGCTTCATCGACCGAAACCGGTGGCAGCACAACCAACGCGATTGATACCAACAGCACTACCCGTTGGAGTGCAGGTTTGCCCCAAGCAGCAGGCCAGTGGTATCGGGTCGATTTTGGCAATAACCAAAGTTTCAGCCAAATCACGCTTGATGCAGGCACATCGTATGGCGATTATCCGCGCAACTTCCAAGTGCAAGTTTCCAACGATGGCAATAGCTGGGCAACCGTAGCCAGCGCCAGCGGCACAACCCAAGCAGTAACCGTCAACTTTGCCGCTCAAAACAGCCGCTATCTGCGAGTATGGCTCACCAGCACTGGCGGCGGTAGTTGGTGGTCGATCCACGAATTAACCGTGCGCTAAACTCCGAGGGGTCAGGATTCAGGGTTCAGATGTCAGGGTTGATCATTATTAACCACGAAGAGCGCGAAGGGCACGAAGGTATCGTGATTAATGATCCACGAAGAGCACGAAGAACACGAAGCTGATTTGGCTATGAGCTATTGGTTTGGGAAAATCCTCATAACAGATAGCCCATAGCTTAATTATTTAGTTCACTCGATGAATCAATTTTGGTGCATGTTTTGCTGAAACCACCACTGATCAGCCTCTGTCATGGATTGATTTAGCCAAGGATAACTAACTAATAATGGTTGAAGCGCATCAAGGATTATCCAAAAACACTCAGTAGTTTGATTTTCTAGCCATATACCGCGAATCAAAGCCACGACGTGCGTTTCATAACCATGCTCAGCGGCATAATTGGTAAGCTGTTTGAGCACCATATCAAGATACATTGGCTTAATTGATGCCGCAAAAGCAACTGCTTGATCAAAAGCGTCATGTTTAAGCCAAGCTTCACAAACCCAATAGCTATTATTGCCTTGTCGTGATATCCATTCGTCAGAAATCTGGTGGTATGCTCGCACCACATTGGCGAGACAATCAAGATATTTTTGACGTTGGCCTTGTTTGGCATAGGCCGAACCAAGGGCAATTAACTTCTCAATCAGCAATGTAGCCCAATCTGGATCATCAATATACTTAAGCAGCTTAACCTCAGCGTGTTCAAGCAATGCCAATGCTTCATCCGCCCACCCATATTGGTGCAACACGCTCGTCGATATAACTAAAGTATATTCATACAGTTCCTCAAGCGGAGCCGTTTGAAGCACCATCAACGCTTGTTGCACTACTTGATAGGCTTGAATTAACTCGCCTCGATTAGCCAAATATGCTGCTAATCTATTCCAAGCAGTACTACGATATTGAGGATGGCTAATCATTGGCACAATCTGCTGGGCAGCTTCGTAATCGCCAGCAGTAAGATAGATTTCGGTTATCTTGAGCAATGCATCCGAATAGGTGTAACGATCCATCAACCCATTTAACCCATGGATCGAAATCAATGTTCGCACAATATCGGCGGCTTTGGCAAGTAATGCTTGGGTGGTTGCATAATTTAAGCTCTGCGGCCAAGCATTTGCCCCAATTTCGGCAATCGCATAAACTTGGGAGGCTGGGTCGTCAATCTCTTCAATCAGCTTATAGGCTTGCTCGGTTTGTCCCTGCACATAGAGATCTTTAGCGATGCTACCATAAAGATGATTGCGATGGTGTGGTGTAACCAACCTAGCCAGCGCTATTGCACGATCAAACTGCTGATCCTCGATCAATATCTCAGTTAGTCGCCATGTCAAGCGCCAATGATCATTCTTATCTTCATTATTAGGCAAATCAAGGATTGCTTGCTCTACAAACTGGTGATCATAGATGCCATAATTGGTATGTAATGCCTGATTCACCATTCGCCAAGTGTTAATTCGATGTTCGACAATAGCCATTGTTTTAGCCTTAGCCAAGGCAGTTTGAAGCAATGAATAGGAGTGCTGAGGGTTTTGGAGAGCTATAATATTTGCAAGATCATAATAAAGCTGGGCGGCTATTTCAGGATTAATAATACTCTCAGCCAGCTTGAGCGCAGCGTCAATTTCGCCCTGCTCGGCTTCAAATTTGGCTAAACTGGCTAGCGATTTATTGCTAGTATAGCCAAGCATTACCGTCGCCATCAGCTGAGTGGCTGGCGGATCAGTAGCATCCATGGTCAGACTAGCCAAATATAATTCAGCCTGATAGCGATAGGAACGATCATTTAATTGAATTGCATAGTTCAACAATGGCTGCACATAGCGCGTCTGTTGTTGGTTAATTGCAGCTCGAACGAGGCACTGAATCGCGTGTTTCGCCAGCGCTGCATCGGTTATGGCATAAACAAAAGGCATTGCTAATTCAATCTGGCCCTGTTCTGCCAGATCCGCCGTTATTGCAAACCACGCAGTATTGCGCTCATGCGCCATGATTGCTTGTTCGGCTAGCTGGTCTATACAATCTTTGAGGTAAGCATACAACAGCCGCAGGTTTTCGGGTTGGCTGATTATTGGTTGATCATTAATCATGGAACGCTCCTCTCCTAGAGTGATCTACGAAATGCTGAAACTTAAAGAGCCTACAGCACCGCAAGTTTAGCATTTTTAGCTACGATATTACATCAGTTAGCTCTCATCCCTTCTTGGAACAAACCCATGCTCCTCCACGTTAGCACCAAAAGCTAATCACTAGTTGAGGAGCGAGCTATGCGCCAATTTGGATGGATGCTTCTACTGATACTCGCAGTCGGATGTAGTGTAAACTCGAAAAATAACCAGCCGCAACCAATCATCACCGAATCAGGCGAGAGCATAACCGTATTTCCCAATTACATTGCGATTGTTGTGCCTGGTTATGAGCTAACATGCCTCACTGATCCAGTCTTGTCGATTCAAACTGCTAATGGCTGGCTGCCGCTTGAAGATTTTATTATGCAACCGCATTATCTTGATGATAAATTCAATTTTGTTGTCGGAATGTGCGATGTAGTTGGCTGTAATAAAATTAATCACGAACATCCATTAGCAATTGGTTTACCGCTCTACCAGCATATTGGCGAGCACAAACATTTGTTTGATCGTACAGGGGAAATCGGCATGCTGCCCGCCTATCGCACGGTCTACCCAACCCAAACGGTCAAGCTTGATATAACTTATTTTCTCGATGATGCTTGTACCAAACAGCAAACTTATAGCACAACAATCGATCTGTCGAAGTAGACTGCAAACTTACCCCACAAAGCGACCCAAAGCTGATTTGGCTATGGGCAATTGGTTCATTGGGTTAATAACATGCCCTCACCCCCAGCCCCGCTCCTACTGCGGTGGGCGAGGGGAGTTCCAACGCTAGAGAGGTTTCTCCCTCGCTTCGCGTGCGGGAGCAGGGGTGAGCTTCCAAGGGTTGGTTTTCGCTGCGAACCACGGAATGCATGGTTCATCGGTGGATGGATGACGGCCACTCCATGTGCTTGAGGGGGTGCAGGGGGATTAAAGCCCCCTGCGTCTCCCGCCTTGAGGCGGGACGGAAGGGTGGTGATCATCCATGATTATTAAAAACCTACCCTTGAAAGGTCAGGGGGTGAGGGCATAATCGGAACGATTATTGGTAGTTCAAATCAATCTCCGATAGCCAAAAGCCTATAGCCGTACTTCCTGGTTAGTCCGCGTTGATGGCCTCGGCCACGGTCTCACGATCAAGCTGGATACCACAGTCGGGGCAGGCATCGTAGCTAAAGCTCGCGCCACCATCATGTTCAACGTAATTCAGGTCGTACTCGGTGCCACATTCGCAGGTCGCTGCTAAGTTCATAAAGCCTCCTAAAATTGCATTGGGGCAGATCATTCCCCATTTGATCATACTGCAATTGAGGCTGACCATGCAAATGCTGCTCAGCATAACCAATCGGCGATGCTGAGCAGCAACCAGGCGCTTTATTGCATTCCAACAGCGAGATCAATCAGCTCTTGTTTAGAGAGCTGCGACGACGAGAGCATATACGAGATATCGCCAATTTGCCAGCGCAGGGTTTGAGCATCGAACGATGAATCCCATTCCGAGACAGTTCCTCTCACAATAAAACCGCCTTTTACATATTCGCCGCTAACACTACCAACTTGCACGATCTCAACGTCGGCGCTAGCCCCAATTTGGATGTAGAGTGGCCCGCGTTTGGCGCTCAATGAGAAATGATTATTGCCTGATGAATCCTGATAATCAATCCGCACAAACATGGTTGGTTGTTCACCCACCACCCGAATTGTTGATTGCTGGACAGTCGCTGGTAGTTGGGTCGGCGTGCGAATATCAAAATCAACTAAAGCCGAGGCTTCTTCGAATGTCACCGCCGCAGAAGGGATAAGCGGGGGATTTTGCGGCGACTCAATCGTATCGGATGGGGCGCGATACAGGCCAAAAAACTCGCCCAATGCTGCCACAAAGCCACTTGGCAAGCTAAACCAAAGCAGAAGCATAAGCCCAGCCATCAGCATGCCACGCCAATACCAGTTGGCTTGGCGCTGCGGTGCTTTCGCCTGCAACCACGGGGCATTGGAATGGCGAGCATGAAATTCTTTACTCGGATGCTCGCCAAAGTCACGGAGTAGGTTGGCGATTGCTTGGCTGGTTGGTTCGTCATCAACGGGCAAGTGTTCGTTTGATAGGTTATGCGTCATTGAAAAGCTCCTCGGCTAAAGTTGCATGCTGGGTTTGCAGAATCCGCAAGGCACGGTGGATGCTCACGGATACTGCGTTTTCGGAACAACCAAGGTGTTGGGCGATGGTCTGCACCCGCCAGCCCAGAAAGTAGCGCATAATCAGATGATCACGCTGGGTCAGCGAGACATGTGCCAATAATTCAAGTGCCAAATGTTGGCGCTCACGTTGAATTGCTTGTTGCTCGGGAGTCGGCGGCAATGGCCGATCAAGCTGCGCCCGCAGTCGGCCTATAGCACTCGAAGCACGCCGTTGTTGATCAATCACAATCCGCCGCGCAATCGTAATAATCCAACCCAACGCGGCCTCATCGTCGCCGCTAAACCGTTGGCGCTGTTTCCAAGCTCGGGCAAATGCTTCGGCGGTGTAGTCTTCAACATCGCTCTTGGGCGAGCCATGCAGCATATACACGTAACGAAAAACCACAGCATGGGTTTGTTGATAGAATTGGGCAAAGCTGGCCGGGTCTACCAGCGGATGCGACGCTGTAAACACATCACGAACCCGCGTTATCAGATCCATAGGCGCTCCTTCTACAATCAAGCACTAGGTTATATATAAGGAAACGCAGCAGCCACAAAAATCTTACGAGGGGACATGCCCTCACCCCCAGCCCCTCTCCCACTGCGGCGGGCGAGGGGTGCCTTGCGTTTGGTGGTTCCCCCTCGCTCGCTCGGCGGGAGAGAGGTGTTCTTACTGCCCTCACCCCCAGCCCCTCTCCCACTGCGGCGGGCGAGGGGTGCCTTGCGTTTGGTGGTTCCCCCTCGCTCGCTCGGCGGGAGAGGGGGCTAGGGGGTGAGGGCATGTTTCCTCGTTGCTCTTTGCTCATGTCTCGCGTACAATAGTGCTACTTTTGTGTATGAGGGTTGAATCAATGCTGTCGATCAAGCCAAATCATAAGGCGGTGCGCGAGTATTATGCTAGTTTGCGCAGTTTGGCCGAGGCCCGTGCCCAACACGAGGGCGCAGTTGCCCCAGCCTTTGCGGCCTTGCTCCGCACTTGTGCTAGCCAAATGGGCTGGACGTTGGTCGAACAGTATTCGATCCGCTTGAAAAAAGGCTCGATTCGCGCCGATGGGGCTTTGCTCGATAGTTTTACCCTGATTCGCGGGGTGTGGGAAGCCAAAGATAGCAGCGATGATTTGGCAACTGAGGTGCGCAAGAAGTTCGCCGCTGGCTATCCCGCTGATAATATTTTGTTTCAAGCTCCCCAACGAATTATTCTCTGGCAAAATCAGCGCCAGGTGCTCGATGTCGATATTAGCCATCCCGATGGCTTGATCGATGCGCTGCTGCTGTTTTTCAATTATCAGCCACCGCAATATTTGCAATGGGATCATGCAGTCGTCGAGTTTCGCGAGCGCGTGCCCGAACTCGCTCAGGGCGTTCTGCGTTTGATCGAGCGCGAAATTAGCGAGAAGAATCAGCGTTTTATCGCGGCGCTTGAGCGTTTTATGGCCTTGGTGCGCGAGGCAATCAACCCTAATATTTCGGTTTCGGCGGTTGAGGAGATGTTGATTCAGCACTTATTGACCGAGCGGATTTTTCGCAAGGTGTTTAATAATCCCGATTTTGTTAATCGTAATGTGATTGCCCGTGAAATTGAAACCGTGATTCAGGCATTAACCTCGCGTTCGTTCAATCGCAATGATTTCTTGCGTGAACTCGACCGTTTTTATGGGGCAATCGAATCGACCGCCGCCACAATCGAGCATTTTGGTCATAAACAGGATTTCTTGAACACGGTCTACGAAAATTTCTTCCAAGGTTTTTCGATTAAAGTTGCTGATACTCACGGGATTGTTTACACGCCGCAGCCGATTGTCGATTTTATGGTGCGTTCGGTCGAGGAGTTGTTGCAGCGCGAATTTAATACCTCGCTCGGCAACGCGGGGGTGCATGTGCTCGACCCATTTGTGGGCACTGGCAACTTTTTGCTGCGGGTGATGCACGAAATTCCGCGCAGCAAGTTGCGCCAAAAATATGCCGAGGAGCTGCATTGTAACGAGGTGATGTTGTTGCCCTACTACATCGCTTCGATGAATATCGAGCATTTGTATTATGAATTGACCAATAGCTATCAAGAATTCAATGGCATTTGTTTGGTTGATACCTTTGAATTAGCCCAAGTTGGTGCAGGCCAGCAATTGGGCTTGTTTGTGCCCGAAAATACCGAGCGCGTGCTCAAACAGCAACAACAAGATATTTTTGTGATTATCGGCAACCCGCCCTACAACGCATGGCAAATCAACGAGAACGATAATAATAAAAATCGCAAATATGAAATTATCGATCAGCAAATTGCTATGACCTATAGCCGTGATTCGCAGGCCACTAATAAAAATGCACTCTCAGATCCATATGTTAAAGCCTTTCGCTGGGCAGCGGATCGAATCACCCGCAACGGTGATGAGGGCATCGTAGCGTTTGTGACCAATAATAGTTTTATTGATAGCTTAGCCTTTGATGGTATGCGCAAGCATTTAGCGCAAGATTTTGACCGAATATATATTTTGGATCTTAAGGGCAATGTGCGTAAGGATTCAATGCGCAATGGCATTCCAATTGGTGAGCAACATACAGTCTTTGGTTTAGCAGCGATGGTTGGTATTTCAGTCGCATTTTTAATTAAAGGTAAAAACTATACCGATAAAAAAATCTTTTATAGCACAGTTAATTTTGATGCTAAACGTGCTGAGAAGTTTGCATTAATTGAAAATAAAAATGTCTATGATCTTCTGTGGCAAGAAATTTCACCTGATAAAAAACATACTTGGCTCACTGATGGCTTAGAAAATAATTTTGATACATTCATCCCACTAGGAAGCAAAGATTCAAAACAAGGAATTAATGATTCGGCCATCTTTACCATGTACAGTAGAGGTTTAGAAACGGCTCGTGATAGCTGGGTATATAATTTTGAGCAACCTGAATTAGAGAAAAATATTCGAAGAACGATTGATTCTTATAATAGCGAACGAATACGTTGGTTAACAAGAAGTGATAGAACTATCGATTTAGACACATTCTTAACAAATAATAATAAACTCATCAAATGGAGTAGTAATTTAAAAAGTCATTTGTTACAAAATAACAGTGCAATTTTTGATCAATCTAAACTAAGAACTTCATTATATCGGCCATTTACTAAAAAAAGTATCTTTTTCGATGATATTCTGAATCATCGAAGAGGAAGGTTTGGTCTGATATTTCCACTGTCTCAAGCAGAAAATCGAGTCTTAATTATCAGCGATAAAGGCTATCGCTCAAACTTTAGTGTCTTTATCAGCGATACTATTGTCGATCTTCATGCTTTGGCAGGCGTTGATACATTTCAATGCTTTCCATATTATGTCTACAACGAAGATGGCAGCAACCAACGCGAAAACATCAGCGATTGGGCGCTTGAGCACTTTCGCAGCCAACTTGACGAGCCAAGCATCGAAAAATGGGACATTTTTTATTATGTCTATGGGCTGCTGCATGCGCCGCGCTACCGCGAACGCTACGCCGCCAACTTACGCCGTGAACTACCGCGCATCCCGATTGTGGCCTTGGCTGATTTTCAGGCCTTGGCCCAAGCAGGCCGCGAACTGGCCGAACTGCACATTAATTACGAAAGTCAGCCTGAATACAACTTACAATGGCTCGAAAACCGCGACGAACCACTGAATTGGCGGGTTGAAAGCATGAAACTCAGCAAAGATCGCACAACCCTGCGCTACAACAACTTTCTGAGCTTGGCTGGCATTCCGGCGGCGGCCTTTGAATACAAGCTGGGCAACCGCTCGGCACTCGATTGGGTGATCGACCAATATCGGGTCAGCACCGATGCACGCTCGGGCATCAGCAACGATCCCAATCGCCACGACGATCCTGAGTACATTGTGCGACTGATTGGCAAAATCATCACCGTCAGCCTCAAAACCGTCGAGCTTGTGGCGCGAATTGGGGAGCGTTCCCTCACCCCCTAACCCCCTCTCCCGCCCAGCAGGCGAGGGGGAATCGCTCTAGGAATTTGCTCCCCTCGCCCGCCGCCGTGGGCGAGGGGCTGGGGGTGAGGGCATGCTGGCTGTTGTCAATCCAATGAACCATTTATACTTCGTGCACTTCGTGGATCGCTATTAATAACCCTCAAGCATAACGAAGCATGTAGAAGGAGAGTTCATCAATGAATCTTGATCAATTATTGGACGAGTTCGAGCAATTAACCTATAGCCAACGGATCAAACACATAGTGCAACTTGGCCAACAAGCCACCAATGATCCGCAGATTGACCAATTAATTGCCCAATTAGCCCAAAGCCCCAGCATTTACCAACGCCGCTTGGCCTTATTTAGTTGTTATGGCAGCCATAATAGTAGCCTGATTCGCCAATTTATCGGCGATCCGGCGCAATCGTTGGTGCAGCTTGCGATCAAATTAATTGTGGTGTATGGCAGCGATGCCGATGTTGAAGCCAGTTTGCACCAGCTCGCCCCAGCCTTATGGCGCAGCATGCTCAAATTATTAAGCCAACAACAACGCTTCGAACTGATCGACGCATTTTTAGCGACACTTGAGCCAGAGCAACTGCCGCGCTACCAGATTTTTGGCTCACAAGCCTATTACAACCAGCACCAAACTGCGATTATCAATAGCTTACAACCCCAAGCCTGGAGCCATTTTGCCCGCTTCAAGCCGCAGGCAGCTGCCGAAGCCTTAGCAATCGTCTTACAAAATAGCGACCTCAGTACTTGGCATCGGCAGACGATTTTCTATCAAGCGCTGCCCGAACTCGCCAAGGATTATCCCGATCAAGCGCTTGCGCTAGTGCAAATAGCCTTAAATCAACAAATACCCTTAAAATCCATGCCATTGCAAGAGTTGGCCTATCGCCGACCACAAGCAATCGCCGATCTCATTATTCAACACCAGCAAGCAGGCGCGATCAAATGGGGCAATTTACTGAAAAAATTAAGCTTGGAGCAAGTGTTGCGGCTGGCCGAACTAAATCTTTTGCCACGGCCAGCCTTATGGCTTAGCAAAACCCCGATTGAATATCGATCAGCCATCTATGCTGCGCAGCATCGCCAATGGTATCAAGCTGATGAACAACAAGTGCGCTTGCGCGAAGATGCACTCTGGCAGGCCTTACCACGCCAAGAGCGCCAACACGAGGCTCGACGAGTGCAGCAGATGCCAGCTTTAAATTTTGATCTGCGTTTGAATATTCGCCATGCTGCCTATTTGCCTTGGGACGAAGCCTGGGAAACCTTGCAACCAGCACTCAAACATAGCGATGCCGAATATCGCGGCGAAGCACTTGCCGCATTAATCAACATTGTGCGCTATCAGCCTGAACAAGCTCAAGCCGCCTTAGATCTCGTGCAAGCTCGGCGCAACGAACAAGACCCAGTACGGGTGCAGATGCTGACCGCCTTGAGCGAACTGCCAGTGCGGCGTTGGCAAACCGAACACCTACCCAGCATCGAACAAATTATTCGGGCTAGCCTTGATGCCCGCGATTGCTCGGATGCCAGTATTCGCTTGTTGCAACGCTGGCTCAGTAAATTGCTAGCAGTGCATCCACAGGCTAGCATTGAATTAATTGGCCAAATTAGCCGCGAACGAGGCAAGATTTTTGTACAAAGCTATGGCCGCGAACTCAACGCCAGCGAAGCCCAAGCCTTGTGCACCGTGCTTTTGCCAATTATGCAGCCATGGGAGCGCCGCCAACAAATCGAAGATATTCTGAGCATTGTCAATTTTATCGGCAAAGCGATTAAAGCTGTACCCGAATTATTGCGCATGCTCGAGCAAATCGCCGATGAACAACTCGATTGGGCGGCTAGTCGGGCTTTGTATGCCCTTCACCATCATGCTCGTAAAACCTTTAATCAAATTGTGCCACGGCTGCTGGCCAACGACCCCAGCTGGATCACCCAGCCACTAGTCCACAATTTTGTGCATACCAAACGCCAAGATTTACTCACGCCATTTTTGCCAGTTCAACGCTACAAAGGCAAATTCAGCACTGGCAAATCGGCCTATCTGTTGCCAATTCAACGCGGTTTTGAACGCTGGACAACCAAACAACAACAGATCTATGCTCAAGCGCTGATCAAACAAACCGAGCAAACCGATCATCAACACCCACATTTGGTCGAGTATGCCCAACGCTTGGCCTACCTGAGCGAAGTCGCGCCAACCCGCTTAATCGAATTGGCCCAACTTGATGCCCCAATTGTAGTCTTACGCGATAAAGCGATCGAGGCCTTGAGCCGCCGCGAAACCAGCGATGGCGTGGCAACCTTAATCGAAGCCTTGGATGATGCGCGGGCACGCGTGGCAATTTATGCCTTGCGGCGGGTTTTGCTGCGCATGCCAACCGATCAAGCGCTTGCAATTTTGCGCAACGTCCCAAACACCAAAATCACGGTTGCCAAAGAAACCCTGCGACTGATCGGCGATCTCAAAAACCAAGCGGCCTATCAAGAGTTATTACGCTGGAGCACACTCGAGTTACATCGTGATGTCTGGATTGCCTTGGTGCATGCGCTGAATAATTATCTAAGTCAAGCCGAAACCTGGGCGATTTTTGAACGCTTGCTTAACCATGACGAACCAACCGTCGTCGAGAGTCTCACGACGATTTCGTTAGCAGGCCAACCACCAAGCATGCTGCCTCGATTGATACAACTGTTCAAAGCATTAATTGAGCATCCCAACCTTGAGGTGCGCAAAGCAGCAATCGGTCGCTGTTACTATTTTTATGGTATTGATACTCAGCGAGTCCTGGCTGAACCATTGACCAAGGCTCTGAATTCAGGGGTTGAGAAGCTCCGAGATTTTGCGGTTACAGCGCTTATTAATATCTATGCAATTAAGGATATAGCGGTTATTAGTAAAATTGTGCACGACAATTTGGCAAATCGGGCTGTTATCAACGCACTGATGAGCAGGCTAAATAGCCAAGTACGATTCGGGCAAACGTCCCATGCAGCAGCAAACGCAGTTATTGCCGAACTAGCTCATGACCGATTAACTACCCACTTGCAAATTCAATTAGCGGGGCTTTACTACGATGAGCAAGCGTGGTTTAACTTCATACAACAGCTGCGCCAACAAGATTTGTTGAATGTTGATAATTTTCGGGCAGTGTTGGAAGTGATGGAAAACGTCACAAATACCATTTGGGTTGGCCAACCTGAGCAACTTGAAAGCTACTTCTACCAAGCCAGCGATCCCTATCTGCGGCGCATTGGTTTGGCGGCTTTTTGCTTCAAAACCAAACGGCGGGGTTGGTATCCTGACGATTATCAACGGCTAGCTGAATATCAGGCCGACCCTGATGAACTGGTAGCAGCGACAGCTCAATTTATCTTTGCGCCGCAACCTGATGCGGCAAAGCCAACTAAGTAGAGTGATTTCCCCTCACCCCCGACCCCTCTCCCACTGCGGCGGGCGAGGGGCGTTTCAATCGTCATGATGGGATGGTTCCCCCTCGCAAGGGTAGGTCTTAAGATCCCTCACCCCCGACCCCTCTCCCACTGCGGCGGGCGAGGGGAGCACTGCTGGATCGGTTCCCCCTCGCTCGCTCGGCGGGAGAGGGGGCTAGGGGGTGAGGGCATGCTAATCGCCAGTGAATTCCACCCAACCACTGTTAAAAACCAACCCTTGTAAAGAGGGGGCTAGGGGGTGAGGGCATAGCTCTATTCGCTCGCACTACTCATCAGTAAAGCGCGAATTTCCCGCGCACTCATAATCAGATCGGAGATGAGCATACCCAGTCGAAGGGTCGTATCGCTATAGCAAATCAAGACAGTATGTGAATCGACGGCAAACAACGCAAACGTCTGCTGCAAATCACGGAATATGATGTAGGTGTTGATCGGCTCATTCAAGGTAAGAATGAGATTTTTGGTAAGCTGAATGCCGTGGGGCAAGCGCACAATTGCATGATTGTCGTTTGCAGCAGCCATAAAATCGGGGTGCGAAAGCACAATATTATGCAAACTTGGTAGTTTTTGCTGAAGATCAAGCACATATTCTTTGATCAGCGTATAGGTCATCATCGAATGCCTCACCTATATCCCTATATTGGGCCACCAGCATTGCTACACGCATGGGATGAGCGTTCGCAGCGCCACATCATTCGTACTATTGCCGATGTTGATCAATGGGTTGCAACCCAACCAACATCGCGCCACAAGCAGCACCTAACCGCTAGCTTTATTATTGATCCCAAAGCCACGCTTTGGATCGCTGATCAGCGTTCTGAGCATGTGGCTTGTGCTCGTGGTGACCATGTTTTGGCGGCTGGCGAAATCACATTTATTTTTGAGGCAAGGTTATTAGTAAGCTGTGAACTGACCAATCAATCAACTGGCTATTGCCCAGAGCCAAGCACATGGTCTGTCGTTCAGCCAGTGCTTGATCAAATTGGACTGCCGCATGCTGGCGGCTGGGCAACAAGCTACGATTTTCGGCGTTGCCCAGCCTGTGACATGATTAATCTGATCAAAGATCAATAGTTTGTCTGTGCTATCTGTGAACATGAATTGCCATTGGAATGGAATTGTTGAAGTACAAAAATCAGGCATTCTAGGCGCTAACCTGATCACCACCCCTCCGCCCCGCCTCAAGGCGGGGAACGCAGGGTGTTTTCATCCCCCTGCACCCCCTAAAGGACAATTAACGAATGCCAAAAGCACAAAGCTAAACTTAACTATTTCAAGCTCTGGCAGCCGCAAGGTAGGCATTTTTCAGGGCGATATAATTTTCGGCAGTGCGGCGAATCCGCTCAAGATGCGCATCATCTAAAGGGCGAATTTTGCCTGGAATGCCCAAAACCAGCGAATTGGGCGGAACGATCATGCCCTCGGTAACCAAAGCCCGCGCCCCAATCAACGAGCCGCGTCCAATCTGAGCATGGTTCAAAATCACCGCGCCCATGCCAATTAGCACATCATCGCCAACCGTACAACCATGGACAATCGCGCCATGACCGATGCTTACGCCTGTGCCGATCGTCAGCCAAGCATCAGGGTCGGCATGCAAAATCGAGCCATCTTGAATGTTACAACCTGCGCCAATTCGAATCAGGCCTTTATCGCCGCGAATCACAGTCATCGGCCAAACGCTCACATCGGCGGCCAACTCGACTGCACCACAAACCAAAGCTTGAGGCGCAATATACACCCCTTCGGCGCATGAAACCCGATCGCTGATGCAAGGAAATTGATACTCCACCGACACACCTCTAGGCTAAAACATGACCACGCAGAATCGTCAAAGCCTCGCCGCCAATCCGTGAGCTAATGATTTGGGCCTCTTGATCGAACTGCACCGCCACTTCTAAACGACCAGGTCGGCCCATTGCATCGCCTTGTTCAGCGCGATATTGCACCAAATTACTGCCATCGGCTTGAGCGATCGCCCCAACCCCAACCAATAACGCACCCAATGGGCCTTGGGCCGAGCCAGTCACAGGGTCTTCGTCGATACCAATCACGGGGCCGAAGAAGCGTAAATGCACGGCACTTTCAGCATCAAGCCCTTCGAGGCAGTAAAGCACCAAAGCTGTTAATTCATGGCTTTGGCAGAGAAAGCGCACATCGTTCATATTGGGCTTAATCGCCAAAAGATTGGCCAAATTATGACAACCAATATAGCCGTAATTGCCACCCCGAGTTGGTGGAATATCGCTGCGAATATCGGCTTCATCTAAACCGAGTGCGGCGGTCAGCGCCACAATTTGCAGCTCAAGCGGCTCAAATTCGGGCACTGGAATATCCAACCAAACTTTACAAGCCGAGGTCTTGCTCTCTTGCAACTCGACCGCCAAAATCCCCGAGGCGGTTTCAATTTGATAGCGCCCAGGAATCACTAAATGGCCGCGTTCGGCCAAGGCATGGCAAGCAGCAACCGTAGCATGGCCACATAAAGGCACTTCGACCGTCGGAGTAAACCAACGTAATTGCAAATCGGCTTGGCTGCTCGGTAATACGAAGGCCGTCTCAGAAACATTCATCTCGCGGGCTAAACGCTGCATCACCACCGGATCAAGCCCAGCAGTATCGAGCAACACCGCCGCTGAATTACCAGTAAACGGAACATGAGCGAACGCATCAACTTGGACAATTTCTCGCCAGCGTGGCATGGAACGATCCTCAAACTAGGGTTAATCTAGCTTCATTCTAGCACGATGGCTGCTCGTTGTGGTTGCCATTGCTTCGTTCAAGCACCTATTTTGCTCATTTTGGATACAAACCGCCCCGCATCCTGTATGCTGGATCTTTCAAGAATAGGTTTTTAACAAAAATCATCAACGATCACCACCCTTCC
Organism: Herpetosiphon gulosus; assembly: GCF_039545135.1. Lineage (NCBI taxonomy): Bacteria > Bacillati > Chloroflexota > Chloroflexia > Herpetosiphonales > Herpetosiphonaceae > Herpetosiphon > Herpetosiphon gulosus. The sequence continues at coordinate 237,787 of NZ_BAABRU010000006.1, forward strand.
GTCCCGCCTCAAGGGGCTTTAATCTCTTGCGTGGGTAGGTTTTTAAAACCCGCCAGCATGCCCTCACCCCCGACCCCTCTCCCACGGCGGCGGGCGAGGGGAGATCCAATAGTCATGATCCAGTGTTTCCCCCCGCCTGCTGGGCGGGAGAGGGGGCTAGGGGGTGAGGGCACAAACAAGACCCAGCACATATGATGAGCGATCATTAATCCCCCTGCATCCCCTCAAGCGCAATCAGGGGCATCACGCATCCAGCAATGAATTAATGAATTGGTCGTTCGAGGTGGTATGCTATAAAAACCTACTCTAGTCCCAAATCAACGGTAGAAGGGCAGGTCATAACTCATAAGGCTTGTTTACGCAGCCGAATCGCGCCATCAACCAACCCAACTACAGCCCAAATCAAGCAACCACCAAGTAATTGCAGGCTCGAAAAACCCAAGCCAAAGCCAATGACCAACAAACTCAGCACAATCGCCACATGCAGATAGATGCCACGGGCTTGATACTCGGCGGGATTGCTGGTCAAACGTTTGGTCAGCCAAAGCATACCAATCGCCACCACCAAGCCTAAAACTGCATACAGTTGGTTGCTTTGCAGGCTAGGATAGAACAACATGAGGATTAAACCAAAACTTAGCGCATTCAGTACCCGCGCAATCAGCAAACTCCAGCGCTTGTTAGTGGGATGATTAACCGTTCTCATCGTAAATCTCCAATCAGATATTAAACTTGATTTAGTATACAAGCTTAATCTACGCGCAACCAAGCTTGTTGGATACAGCCACGTAGACGATGATGAATGGTATACTATGCACTTAAATCATCCTCGGACTTGACCAACGTTTCGCCATAACCAACCGCATAGTCCATTGGATACGCCCGAGTTGGTCGGCCCAAACCTACGCAATCTAGGCGCATGGTGGTAGCCCGGCCAAAGCACGAAACCCGAGATCTGTGGGGGGTGCACGGCCAATTAATTGACATTTAACACCAACCTGTTATCATGATATCGTTTCCGGTATCGTTTCCAGAGCTTTTCATGTACATATTGAGGTAGCGCTGTGCGTTCAAAACAATCGACAGTCACCATCCACGATGTAGCCAAGGCAGCGGGCGTTTCGGTAAGCACAGCCTCGCGAGTGCTTAATAATAAAGATGATGTATCGCCTGAAACCTATAAAAAAGTGCGCCAAGTTATCGACGACTTGAATTACACTGCCAGCCTCGCCGCCAAAAGTATGCGCAGCCGAACCACCAACGTGATTGGTTTGTTGGTTCCAGAGTTGATCGAAGTTTATTATCATGAAGTGATCAAAGGCGTGGGCGCAGCAATTGAAAATTCGGGCTACGATTTATTGATTTATACCAGTGGCAGCCCGACCCGCAACAAACGGGCCTCGTGGGAGCGCGAGCATGTGGCCTTATTGAGCAGCGGCCTAACCGATGGCTGTATTATCGTCTCGCCCTCAGCCCCCACCTTCCAAGAAAATGCCAAAATCGTGGTGATCGACCCCCATGGAGCGGGAGCCGAAGTGCCCTCCGTCGTGGCAACCAATCATGAAGGGGCAATTCAAGCCGTCGATTATTTAGTAAGTCTTGGGCATCGCCGAATTGGCTTTGTGCAAGGCCATCCCTCGGCATGGAGCGCCTTACAACGCTTCGAAGGCTACAAAGATGGCTTAGCAAAAGCCGGAATTGAATTCGAAGCAGCTCTAGTATGTGAGGGTGATTTTACCTCAGCTTGTGGCAAAAACGCCACCTATCGCCTGATGAATCAGCCCAATCCACCAACCGCCATTTTTGCCGCTAACGATCGCACAGCCATCGGAGTACTCGAAGCAGCCAAAGAACTAAGCTTGAATGTACCCCAAGATCTCTCGGTAATTGGCTTCGATAACATTCCCGAAACCATGCAAACTACACCCCGCCTGACCACGATCGATCAATCGATTCGTGAAATGGGGTCGTTGGGGGTTCAACTATTAATTGATATGTTGCAAAATCGTGAATCAAGCCAGTTATTGCATACCGTGCCAACCCGCTTAGTCATTCGCGATTCATGTTGGATGCTCAAACAATAAACCAGCTTCTAAAATTTCGCGAGATCTAGATCGCTTAGGTATATCATTGCTCTATGAGTGACCCTGATGGTGCAGGCATCAGGGTCAGGTAAACGGATTAATCGCGGTTAGTGGGCAAACTCCTGATCTGGTGCATCCTCTTTATGGTAGAGACCAAGGCCATCGACGATCGTAGCACTGGCATGGTTCAGGCCGATAACCTCCATGAGTTTGCCTTGGCGACGACCCTTGAGCACCACTTTATCAATCGCCCCAACCGCCGCACTATCCCAGAGATGGGCATGGGTCAGATCGATAATCATTTGCTGCACATGCTCATGCCACGGAATGGTTTTCAGGAAGGTCTCGGTTGAGACAAAGAAGAGTTGGCCATGCACATGAATCGTCATGACCTGTCCTGTCGAATCCAGCGCGGTGGTAACGCTGAAGATCTTGGCAACGCGTCGCGCAAAGAAGATCGCACTGAGCAAAATGCCAATCCCAACCCCAATCGACAGATCATGGGTGTGTACCACCGCAACCACGGTGGCAATCATCACGATCGTTTCACTGCGGGGCAGTACCCGTACCTGTTTCAATGCTGCCCAGTCGAAGGTTCCAATCCCCACCATAAACATCACCGCCACCAAGACCCCCATCGGAATCTCGCGTAACCAATCGGCGGCAACCAGCATCAAGAGCAAGAGCCAAGTTCCTGCCGCGAAAGTCGAGAGCCGCCCACGTCCGCCTGATTTCACATTAATAATCGATTGACCGATCATGGCACAGCCCGCCATCCCGCCAAAACACCCTGCAACAATATTGGACAAGCCTTGACCAACCGCTTCTTGTTGTTTGTTGCTCGGAGTATCGGTCACATCATCAAGTAAGGTCGCAGTGAGGAACGATTCCAATAAGCCAACGATCGCCATGGGAAAGGCATAGGGTAGGACAATCCAGAGGGTTTCCAACGTTACGGGAACCGCTGGAAGGGCAAAGATCGGCAAACTCGTGGGCAATTGCCCCAGATCACCAACCGTGCGCACCTGCAATTTAAAAACCAACGTGATAATCGTCATAATCACAATGGCCACCAACGGCGATGGCACGGCTTTGGTAAGGCGCGGCAAGCCATAGATAATCGCCAAACTGCCAACCACCATTGCATACATCACCCACGATGCGCCCGCAAACTCCGGCATTTGGGCCAGCACAATCAGAATCGCCAAGGCATTGACAAAGCCGATCATCACTGCCCGCGGGACAAACCGCAGCAACCGATCAACCCGCAGGATACCCAAACCAATCTGCACAAACCCAGTCAGAATCGTCGCAGCAAACAGATATTGTAGCCCATGCTCCTTGACCAAGGTTATCATCAGCAAAGCCATCGCTGCTGTCGCCGCCGAAATCATCCCAGGTCGCCCACCGACGAGCGCCGTCACAAATAAGATTGCTACTGAAGCATACAAGCCCACTTGGGGATCAACTCCCGCAATTAACGAAAAGGCAATCGCCTCAGGAATCAGGGCTAACGCCACGACCAGCCCCGATAAAAGATCCGCACGGATATTAAAAAACCATTGCTTCCGCCAAGATGTACCAATCACAAAAACTCCTTAGCCCAATTAATGAAACGCAGACACCCGCCTATAGCTCATGCAGAAGCAACATACGGGAAAACAAACCATACGGAGCAATCATGCGAGGCCCGAAGCACAGGGTTCCACCATCCATGGATATCAACGCCTATCCGACGTTGGATAGCGGGTGCTTCCGGCATCAAGAGGAGCAATCAAGATTAACATGAATCTCGATTGCAATCTGAATACCATCGTGGAAGAACTTACACAAGCATAGGAAGTTTTAGAGATTTTGTCAAGATTTTGAGAGATTTTGCGAAAAGACAGAACTCCGAGTATACTCAGGCTATGAAAGTATCAATTCGCGAAGCTGCCGATTTACTTGGGATGTCGCAAGAAACCTTGCGGCGCTGGGAAGCAGCGGGCAAAATTAATGCCGATCGGACGAGTGGCGGCCATCGGCGCTATGACATGGGCGAATTACGTCAAGTTCTGAGTCAGTTGTCGCAACCAACCCATCGGGTCACAGTGGCGTACATCCGTGTAGCCAGTGTTGATGATCAGCCGCTTCTCGCCCAACAACGCCACATGCTCGACGGATTTTGTCGAGCACATGGCTGGGACTATGAAGCGATATACGATTTTGGCTCAGGCCTAAGTGGCGAAAAACCAGGCTTACAACAGCTCATTCAGCGCATTTGTGCCCGCGAGGTCGAGCGGCTCGTGATTGCCCATCGGCAGCGTTTGCTCCGCTTTGGTGCTGAGGTGATTCTAAGCATATGTGCCAGTTTTCAAACCGAGGTCGTTATTGTCAGTCCTATGCTTGACCTCACCGATGAAGCGGAACTGGCAACTGATGCGGCTGAAGTCGCTGCGTTGCTTGCTGCCCAGCGTGCGAGTCTTCAAAGCCAACATGCACCCGATCAATAATGCGCTTAAATCGCTGTCCTTGAATTACGAAAAAAGCGTTGTTGGAAGCGCAACGCCACCCCAACCAAAGCAATCATCACGGGAACTTCAATCAAGGGGCCAATCACAGCGGCAAAGGCTGCGCCCGAATTAATCCCAAACACCGCTACCGCCACCGCAATCGCTAATTCAAAATTGTTGCTTGATGCGGTAAATGCGAGGGTGGTAGTTTGAGCATAGGTTGCACCCAAACGCTGCCCCATCCAGAAACTCAGCAAGAACATCAACACAAAATAGAACAACAAGGGAATTGCAATCCGTATCACATCCAACGGAATTTGCACAATCAAGTTGCCTTTGAGGCTAAACATCACCACAATCGTCCAAAGCAAGGCAATTGGCGTAATCAGGCTGAGGCGTGGCAAGATATGGGTCTCATACCATTCATGGCTTTTGTGGCGTAGGATCAGGTAACGCGTTGCTATTCCAGCCAGCATGGGTAAACCCAAATAGGTCAAAACACTCTGGGCAATCTCGCCCATCCCAATCGATACAATACTGCCTTGCAAGCCAACGATCGGCGGGAGCAGCGTCATAAACACCCATGCATACACACTATAGAACAACACTTGGAAAATGCTATTGAATGCGACTAATCCAGCAGCATACTCGGTATCACCCCGTGCCAAATCATTCCAGACGATCACCATCGCGATACAACGGGCCAAGCCAATCAGAATCAGGCCAAGCATATATTGCGGGTAATCACGCAGAAAAAGAATCGCCAATAGAAACATCAGGATTGGCCCAATCACCCAATTTTGCAGCAGCGAGAGGCCCAGCACGCGCCGATTGCGGAACACCTGCCCCAATTGTTCATACTTAACTTTGGCAAACGGCGGATACATCATCAATATGAGTCCAAGGGCAATTGGCAGATTGGTTGTACCAATTTGGGCACGATTGATCAGCTGCTCGACATCGGGGACAAGCGCACCAATCAAGACACCAAGTGCCATCGCAAGGAAAATCCAGAGCGTCAGGTAGCGATCAATCAACGCGAGACGGCCATGGGGCCGAAGTGGAATCAGCCCACCATTTGAAGCATTCATGAAAATTATTTCCTTACCCCAAGCAACGTTGGTGGCTCGTTATCCCTCAGGAGGGTCATCGATTGGCTGTGCTTGCACCAACGTTATGGGTAAAAGTGGTGCTGCACAGCGTCCACAGCGTTCTGGGACACCTTGACAACATTCACTGGTCAGATACCAAATCACGGAATCCATCAAGCTAAGATTGGCCCGATAGCGTAAAAAACGCCCTTCTTGCGCGACGATCAAGAGATCAACCGCCACCAGGGCTTTCAAATGAAACGATAAGTTGGATGGAGGAATCTCCAGTTGGCTGGCGATTTGGCCTGCAACTTTTCCCGCTGGTTCGGCGGTTACCAGTAAGCGATAAATTTCTAGTCGAATCGGTGAGGCCATAGCCTCAAAAATCCGCGCAATTTGGTTTGTATTCATATTTCAATAGTACAACAACTCTTGAAATATCACAATAACCAATCAATTGTTTCGTGATTAGAGTACGGCAACGATCGATTATGGTCCTGATCTGGTTGGGTTAATCAACGGTCATTTAATCAATTGGCATAATCACCCTCAGATATGATACGCTGCTACAATCTCGTTTAAGCATTGCATACGCCGATGATTAGCGCTTGGAGTGTCGCATGGCAGAACCTTCAGTCCAGTTAAGTGCCGCTGATTTAGAGTTGAGTGCCGCTGATTTAATTGATGAACTTTTTCATGTGATCCGTGATGTTGCCACCGCATCACAGGGAATTCATTATGCCCTCTATAGTTCTTTGCGCAACAATCCATTATCGGCTGATCAAGAGATGTTATTCAGCTTACTCAACTCGTATGATCGGAAATTAGCAGCCTACGCCGCCTTTGTTGATCAATGGCGCAGAGCGCAAATTTCTACTAAGTCTGAGCTTGATCAAGCACCTGAATAGCGGAGAGATCGTAGTTTTTTCGCAAAATTATGCTTAGCGCTAGGCTAATCGCGCTTAATTTCCAGCAAATTAATGACTTAAATCAAATGGGCGACCGTACTGGTCGCCCATTTACTTATCCAACTTGAGTATAACACGGCTGTCTAGGCGATAAAACGGCCCAACGGCGATTTTTTTTGCCCCGCCAATTCGCTACAATCCTCAGCATTCACCGCATAGATCAATTTCAATCAGGGCAGATTAAAGGGGGCAACTGATGGATTCCCAAGTATTTGAGTTTCAAGCGATCGATCCAAGCAAACCCATATTGGTTGGCGGCAAGGCTGCAAATTTAGCGGCGCTTACTCGCATCGCAGGCATTAATGTTCCTGATGGTTTTTGTGTTTCAACCGAAGCCTTCAACAACTTAATTCGAACAACCCCAGCCTTGGGTGAATTGATTGATCAAGCAAGCTTGCTCACGCTTAACGATCGCCATCAAATAGGCGAGCTAAGTACAAGCATTCGCCAGTTAATCGCAGCAATCACGATTCCGACAGAGCTTCATACAGCAATCAGTCACATGCTTAGCACGTTTGACCCAACCACGGCTTTTGCAATCCGCTCAAGTGCAACCACCGAGGATTCTCCGACCACCTCGTTTGCTGGTCAGCACGATAGCTACCTTAATATTATCGGCGAGGCAGCGATTCTCAAGCATATCAAACTCTGCTGGGCATCGCTCTTTACTGAACGTACGATGATCTACCGAATCCAACAGAGGCTGGATCACCGCAACCCAGGATTGGCCGTCATTATTCAAACCATGGTGTTGGCCCAGGTTGCTGGAACCATGTTTACCGCTGATCCAATCACCGCCAATCGAACGATCGTATCCATCGAAGCAAGTTTCGGGCTGGGCGAGGCCTTGGTTAGCGGGCGGGTGAATGCTGATACCTATCGCATGCAAAACGGCAAACGAATTGCGACAAGCATCACCAGCAAGCACCTAGCAATCTATCCATTAGCTACTGGCGGCACGCGTGAACAGCCAATTAGCACAGAACAACAACGCCAGCCAGCGCTGAACGATGCTCAAATCGCGCAGCTTGAGCAAATCGGCAGAACCATCGAGCGGCATTTTGGCCAACCTCAAGATATCGAATGGTGTCTGGCCGATAATACTTTTTATATTGTTCAGAGCCGTCCAATCACCACCCTCTATCCGATTCCTGAGGCCAACGATCAAAGCAAGCATGTGTATATCTCGGTTGGGCATCAACAAATGATGACCGATGCGATCAAACCTTTAGGATTATCACTATGGCAGTTAACAGCGGCGCGACCAATGGTTCACGCTGGCGGGCGCTTATTTGTGGATATCTTTGCTGATTTAGCCTCGCCTATCCGAAGAGTAAATATCATTAATGCTTTGGGTACGGCAGATCCGCTGCTTAAAGATGCGCTGATCAAATTGATTGATCGTGGCGATTTTATCCCGGCATTGCCTGATGATTCGCACAGCCCAACCCTTAGTCAGCCGAATTCTGGGGAGGCCTCACTCGAATTTCAATCCCAAATCGAAAACGATCCAACAATTGTCGCCAATTTGATCAAACAGAGTGAGCTGGCGCTCGCTCAATTAAAACAGGGCATCGTAACTCAATCGGAATCGGCGTTATGTAAATTCATTTTGAAAGACATCCAACAGCTTAAGCAGTATCTTACCAATCCTCAAAGCTTTGGGGTGATTATGACCGCCATGAATGCGGCTGCTTGGCTTAATCAGCGAATGCAGCAATGGCTGGGCGAAACTAATGCTGCGGATACGCTCTCGCAATCGGTGTCAAACAATATCACCTCGGCCATGGGGCTGGCACTGCTGGATGTTGCTGATCTGATTCGACCCTACCCAGCCATCATTGAATATCTAACGGCTACAAATGATCAGGCTTTTTTGGATGAGTTGGCTCAATTTGAAGGCGGCGAGGCAGTTCGCAAGGCAATTATGAACTATCTCGAAAGCTATGGCATGCGCTGCACCGGAGAAATCGATATTACCCGACCACGCTGGAGTGAAAAGCCAGCGACCTTGATTCCAATGTTGCTCAACAATCTCAAAAGCTTTGAGTATGGCGCGAGCCAACAAAAATTTGAGCACGGACGACAGGCAGCCTTGGATAAAGAACAGGAATTATTGGAACGCTTGCAGCAATTACCCGATGGTGGGCAAAAAGCAGCAGCAACCAAACGGGTGATCGATCTGCTACGCAATTTGATTGGCTATCGTGAGTACCCCAAATATCATATTGTCAGCCGCTATTTTGTCTACAAACAAGCCTTGCAAAAAGTAGCCGATCAGCTGGTTCAGGCCAAGGTGCTGCGTGAGCCAACAGACCTGGATTATCTAACCTTTGACGAGCTTTGTTCAGTGCTCAACCACCAAACTCTAGATTATCAATTGATCAATCAACGCAAAGCTGAGTATAGCCACTATCAAAAACTAACGCCGCCACGGGTCATGACCTCTGATGGTGAGATTATAACTGGCAGCTACCAACGCGATCAACTGCCAACTGGAGCACTGGTGGGGTTACCAGTCTCAGCAGGAGTCATTGAAGGTCGTGCTCGCGTTATCTTAACAATTGAAGCAGCCGAGCTTGAAGCCGGAGATATTCTAGTCACCACCTTTACCGACCCAAGTTGGACTCCCTTATTTGTTGCGATCAAAGGTTTGGTCACTGAAGTTGGTGGCTTGATGACCCATGGGTCGGTTATTGCCCGTGAATATGGGTTAGCAGCGGTGGTTGGGGTCGAGAATGCTACCAAGCTCATCCAAGATGGGCAACAGATTCGGGTCGATGGCACAGCCGGCTCTATCGAACTACTTTAGGTTAATTCCGACGCTGTTGCGGATTTCGCGCAACAGCGTCGTATTTCAAGCAGATTCAGCCCAGCGACCGAATGACAGATGCCACAGCTATGCTAGCATCAACCCAGCGCAGGATTGGCCTGCGCCATCTAATGCTAGGAGATGTAATGAATCTCGTTATTCGGCAATATGCCGACCAAGACCGTGCCGCAGTCGTGGATCTCTCGATTCGAGCTTGGACACCAGTGTTTGCTTCGATGGAAGCTGCCATGGATGGCGCTGTGTTCAAGCATTTCTATCCCGATTGGCCGACCAACCAACAACAAGCCGTCGAAATGGTTTGTGCCGCTGAAACTAACCAAACCTGGGTCGCCTTGATTGATCAACAGATTGTCGGCTTTGTGGCGACAACCTTGCATCAAGCCAGCAGCATGGGCGAAATTGTCATGTTGGCGGTTGATCCCGATGCTCAGCAACAAGGAATTGGCGCGGCCCTAACCCAGTTTGCGATCGAGCATTTTCGCAATGTTGGGATGCGGGTAGCCATGGTTGAAACTGGCGGCGACCCAGGCCATGAGCCGGCTCGTCAAACCTATGCCAAACAAGGCTTTCGCTTGATGCCAATCGCTCGCTACTTTCAAGCCCTGTAATTAAAGGAGTACCCGATGCATTCTTGTTTTCATGGCGCATTACAACGCTGGCGCTAAGCACCTTCGGCTGAGGCCTGATCGTGATAGCCCGTAGGAAAGCGATCAGCAACCAGATTGAGGGCAATCCCATGTTCAAGCTATGCTTTAAGCCCAGCCAGAATCAAACAAAAACCTTCAGTTGAATCAACTATGTGTTTGCCCATCGCCTCCGCCAGCCTATGTGCAATGGATTTAGACTAAGGTCGGACTCTGATCAGTGCCTGACCATCCAAACCACCCTGATCCCTACCAGAAGTTTACGCCTCACCAACCGTGATTGTTATGTATCAGAACTTATCGTCACGAAGAATCCGGCTCAGCCAGTCACGTGGTGCCTCCTCTGCATTACCCCTGCGTGCCACGTACCCGACATCGTTGCCCAACCTTATCTATCTCACGTACCCATAGTACGCTGCTTGCGACGAGGAGGCAGGTCAGCCAGTCTCGCGCGTTTAGAGATACCGTACTGAAGGCACGCTGCAATACTGGCACGGTGATCACCATCGTATGGAGTACAAGCGACATGATTACTGCACCCCACAACCAAAGATTCTGGAAAGGATGGAAGAATGCGCTCTGGGTATAGGAGCGAGCATTGAAGACGTTGCACATTTGGAACAGCATCAGGGTCGTGAATGCCATCGTCCGCGCATACTCCATCGTCTGTGACCCATTGATTAGGCCATCAGGCAAGGCAGCATCAAGCACCAACAACGTTCCAACTGCCATAACAACACCAACCAAGAGAATGCGCATCCACATCCCGCGCGGAATGATCCTGCTCCCGTGTGAGCGCGGAGGCGCATGCATAACGGCGGCATTCGCTGGCTCAAGTCCAAGCGCTAGGGCGGGAGCACCGTCTGTGACCAGATTAATCCACAAAATCTGGGTTGCCAGTAGGGGAACAATAATCGCATCATTGCCAGCGCTCAATCCCAAGACACTGGCGAATACGACCCCGCCGAACATGGTTAAGACCTCGCCGATGTTCGACGAAAGTAGGAAAAACAAGAACTTCTGAATGTTCGCAAAGATGGCACGACCTTCTTCGACAGCAGCCACAATCGTGGCGAAATTGTCGTCGGCGAGAATCATGTCGGCGGCTTCCTTGGACACATCGGTTCCGGTTATTCCCATCGCCACCCCAATATCAGCTGCTTTGAGCGCTGGCGCATCGTTAACGCCATCACCAGTCATCGCGACCACCGCACCGTTCTGTTGGAGCGCTTTGACGAGGCGGAGCTTATGTTCAGGGTTAACTCGTGCATAGACTGAGCAGTCTTGCACGAGTTTGCGGAGGGCCGCTTCTGACAACGACTCCACCTCTGCTCCCGTTACCACTTCAGCAGTCTCAGCAATGCCTAACTCCAGCGCAATCGCCATCGCCGTTTTGGGATGATCGCCAGTAATCATAATCGACCTAATGCCAGCCATTTTCGCCCGTTCGATCGCTACCTTGGCTTCGTCGCGCGGCGGGTCGATCATCCCCACCAAGCCAAGCAACACCAAATCATGTTCAAGCTGATCGCTGAGCGCGTGGGAATGCTCAAGCGCATCACGAGGCAGGACGCGGCTGGCAATCCCGATGATCCGTAATCCTTCACCCGCCAACTGCTCGTTTATTGCCCGCAGTATTGTGCGACGCTCCTCGGTTAAGCGACGTGGAGCATTCGCAACCCATTCCGCCGTACACTGGTTCAGCAGGACATCGGGCGCACCTTTGGTAAAGACCAACAGGCGCTCTGGATGCGTACTATCGGTATGGACGGTGCTCATAAGTTTGCGTTCTGAGGAGAAGGGGACTTCGCCTACACGTGGGAGGCGGACGGCAAGTGTTTCCTCCGTAAGACCGGCCTTCTGTGCGGCAACGATCAGCGCTCCTTCAGTTGGATCGCCGAGAATCGTCCAGCGTCCGTCACGTTCCTGCACTACAGCATTGTTAGCGCGATTCGCTGCCGATAGTGTGGCGGTGACCTCGCTGTCCACGGCCTCGTTGTATGGAGCGTCACCGACCTGCCGAAGTTCTCCATCCGGCCCATAGCCCATGCCCAAGATCTCGACACGACCACTCGCAGTAACGATGGTGCGCACCGTCATCTCGTTCCTTGTGAGTGTCCCTGTTTTGTCAGAGGCAATAATGCTAGCCGAGCCAAGCGTTTCCACTGCTGGCAACTTGCGGATGATTGCTTTGCGGCGTGCCATGCGTTGCACCCCGAGCGCCAAGACTGCCGTCACGATTGTCGGCAAGCCCTCTGGTACGGCAGCCACCGCAAGCGCAACCCCCAAGATCAGCACAGCAACGATGGTTTTGACATCCCGAACCTCTTCTAGCAACAGAATGGTACCAATCATCATGATGGCCATTCCCACAACGACTATGCCGAGCCATTTCCCGGTACGATCAAGTTCCTGTTGCAGGGGCGTGTGCTCACTCTTGGTCTGCCGAAGTAGCCCAGCGATTTTGCCCATCTCGGTCTGCATGCCAATGGCAGTCACGACCATTCGCCCACGGCCATAGCTCGCCGTCGTGCCGCTAAACAGCATATTTGAGCGATCGCCGAGACTTGCGGCTGTGGTGAGCGGGTCGATATCCTTAGAGACGGGTAGGCTCTCCCCAGTCAACGAGGCTTCGAGGGTATGCAGAGAGATCGATTGGATAACACGACCGTCAGCGGGAATCGTCGCACCTTCTTCGATCAGGATAATATCGCCCGGCACCAGTTCTGTCGCCGCGATACGCACGGGTTCCCCATTGCGAATAACGGAAGCTTCAGCCGCAGCCAGCGCACGTAACGCAGCTACAGCACGCGCTGCACGTTCCTGCTGAATAAAGCCCAAGATTCCGTTCAGCAGCACAATCGCAACGATCACAATCGCCTCATAAGGAAGCGCCTGATCACGCTCGTAGAGCCATGCCACGAGTGATATCGCCGCCGCGATCAGGAGTACAATAATGAGGACGCTCTGAAACTGTGCTAGGAACGTCCGCCAAGCGGGGATCGGCGGCTCGGCAGTAAGTTCATTGGCTCCATATTGGCTGTGGCGACGGTGCGCCTCTACCGTCGTCAACCCATGAATCGCGTCGCTGTCTAGTGTAGTGATCACCACATCCATCGGTTGCTGAAAGATAGCGACAGCAGGGCTACTCGTCATATAATGTCCTCGTATACGCTATTCAAGTCGCATCAATGGTGGTATGTGGGGATAGTCTTTGCCGACATAACTGCGTTGAGGGACATATATGAACCACAGGTGATAACAGCCATCCTATCATTCTTGTCTGTGTATTACGCATAACGGCCCTCAGCTTGAGCACAATCATCCAGAATGGTTACTGGCTGACGGGCTGGATACCAAAACGTGCGGCAAGATCGGGAGTGATCAAACCTAGTAAGGCATAACCAAACCCAGTAATGATAATCCCCAGAACCAAGAAGCCAAGACCAAGTGCCATTACGCCATATGATGCCCCAAAAGCCATTGCGGAAAGGCTCAGTGATGTGACCAGCCCAGCAGCCGTCAATTGGGTGTTGCGAGCCGCGTTGGCAACGGGTTTGCCATTGGCATCTTTCAAGGCTTCATCAGCATTATTCGTTCCGGCTGGTGCGCCATCGGGAAGGGCAAAGCGCCCCATTTGGGCATACGATAGGCCTTGACCACTTTCAGCAGCATGGTGTTGAATGATGTCGGCCATGCTCAAAGCAGTTGCAATATCGGTCACTGGCGTATTCGGAATCGACGCATCATCAGGTGTGGTAATTTGTTGAGCTGCAAGTTTGTCGCCAACAAAATCATTAATATAGATCCCAGCGCCTGCGGTGACCAAGCCACCGCAGGCAAAGACAACGCCAATCACCATGACGACCGTTGGAAAGAGTCGTATCGTTTTCATACCGACCTCCACGCTGCGATGCAGCATTCATAGCGGTTAAGTATAGGCTCCCGCACAAACATGATCATTGCGCCTCAGTCGTTTGCGCCATACTGATTGGCTCCATGTGATGGATGGTCAAGAGCATCGTGCTTGCAATCTCGGCCCGCACGCTATGCGCAACGGCAGGATTGAGGAGAAGGATCTGTCCCGCATCCAAGGGATGATCGATCCCTGCAATGTGGATGGTCAACCTGCCGTCAAGTGCCTGAATGCTGACGATTCCTTGGGCAACGTGGTCAGGAAGCTCACCTCCCGCATCAAAAGCAAATAAGATGAGCGTGACCGGTGCTTGACGGAATAGGGTTATCTGACGATGCCCCTGAATCGCGGGGTGCGCCTCATTTAAGAGGTGATCAACAGCATCAGCAAGATGCAGAATCTGATTGTTGCCAATACCGCGTGTGACGGGATGGTCGCGGAGCCGAGGTGCTCCGTTAGGTAAGAGAGTAGGTTCGATCATAGAACATCCTTAGTATGAGCGCATGTGCCAACATGCAGATAATCGGGCAGCCATCCAGCCCACGCACCGACGATAGTCTCCTTGGTTTCTGACATGGATAAGCAAATTGGCAAGCGTTGGATCAAGCAGATAGTACGACGGATTAGTGTAGGTGATTTCCAAAGAGCACGGAAGGCGGGTGGAAACCGTGCGTTGTCGGATAGCAGCTAATACGCACTTTGGTCGTTCAACCACTAAGGTTATGGTCAATTTTGTGCGACCTAGCTACCCAAGTATGAGAAGGATGGTGAGGTGGGCGCTGCGAAAGCACCGTTAACGTAATACTGACCTTGTTCCATGGTCTATAGCACGTTCGAGACCATGGGTTTGAGTAGGTTATCCATTTCTATCGATTTTGGATCGAATATGTTAGCTTAGGTAGATTCATTTCGAACATCCCTACGCGCTTTTTCGTAGGCTTTCGGCTGAAGATTAATACATGTTGTATGTTAGTAAATTTTTAAATGCCGAATACACCATGCTACACCATTGCCTTGATAACACATTATGTATTACCCACCTAAGCCAAAGTGTGAGCCACCACCGATGTCGGGAAAGCACCTGACAATGTGTGACAACAGCTTCGCAAAAATTAACGCTAAGCTAGGTTAGCATTATTGGAAGAACCGATGGCCTAATACTCAAACTCCATTCATCCTTACAACTAAATCCATAAAAGCGGCAGTCTTTGTAAAGACTGCCGCTCCAAGTAACTGATAATGCAGGTTATTCGGTTACTGGTTGGAGACCAAAGCGTTTGGCAACTTCGGGAGTGATCAAGCCTAGTAAGGCATAACCAAGCCCAGTAATAATAATCCCCAGAACCAAGAAGCCAAGTCCAAGTGCCATTGCGCCATATGAAGCACCAAAGGCCATTGCGGAAAGGCTCAGTGACGTGACCAGCCCAGCAGCCGTCAATTGGGTGTTGCGAGCCGCGTTGGCAACGGGTTTGCCATTGGCATCTTTCAAGGCTTCATCAGCATTATTCGTTCCGGCTGGTGCGCCATCGGGAAGGGCAAAGCGCCCCATTTGGGCATACGATAGGCCTTGGCCACTTTCAGCAGCATGGTGTTGAATGATGTCAGCCATACTCAAAGCAGTTGCAATATCGGTCACTGGCGTATTCGGAATCGAGGCATCGTCGGGTGTGGTAATTTGTTGAGCTGCAAGTTTGTCGCCAACAAAATCATTAATATAGATCCCAGCGCCGATTGTGCCTACACCGCCTAACGCAAAGATAATACCGACGGCAACGACCAGTTTAGGAAACAAACGTAAGGCTTTCATAACATCCCCCTGTTTTGAATGTTGTTGAATATCGATCCGCTGCGTGAATGGTGTGTATCTGTATCGATTCGCTGTTCGAACGTTGTTTGTTATCGATGTATGCAGTATACGCCGAGCTACACCACAATTAAGTTAAGAGACGACTACCACAGGAGAACACGTCACAATCCTTTAACCACTTGGTGCTTAATCATACATAGCGAGCTTGATCTCTTAGAATCAGGCCATAAAATCGCTAATTTCGCAGCCAGTAGGAGTTTTCAATGGATTGGCAAGCATGTTCAGAACGTGCATTGATCGCTGAGATCGATCATCAATTACGCCATCGTGCCCGCGCCTCACTACAGCTCTGGCAAATACTTGCCCCGCAGATTGACCCAGCCCAACAAGCCTATGGCGATTTGCTGCAAAGCCATTTAGCGCAAACGCTCGAACTAGCAGAGTCAATCAATGAGTGGCTTTTGGTACAGATGGCCAAACAAGTTGCTGATTAATTGCTTGGTGCAGCAGGATCATTAATCATGGTTAAAGCCTTGGTCGCGATCGCTTGAAGTAGCTCACGTAATGCGGCAGGTTGCAGCACCACCACTGGAATATCAAGCTCCAGCAAGCTAAAGGCGACCCATTCTAAGTGCACGGCGGTGCGGCACAACAGAACCCCATGTGGCGTTGCCTCAAGCCTGCCCATAGCTGGCGGAATAATGTGGCGGGCATGTTCGATGGTTGTTTTGAGCAGCACCTCAACCTCGTTAGGCTGATCGGTAGCATTCAGGGCTGACTGCACAATCGCGATGATATCAATTGAGGCTGGCCGTTCGAAGCTTGAATCCAACAGTTGCATTGCCTGAATGCGATCCAAGCGAAAAACCCGTATGGCCATACGCAAATAGCAATAGCCCACCAGATACCAAGCGCCTTCGTTAAAGACAATGCCATAGGCATCGATTGTGCGTTCAGTTAAAATCTGTATAGCAGACAAATATTCAATTTGAACTTGTTGGCAGCGTTGCACCGCCAAACTCAACTGCATCAACCAAGTAGGTTCAATTCGCCGCGAGCGCATGCCCAGTTGCATGCTGATTGCCGCTTGTAGGGCACGGGCATGCTGCACCAAACCAGCAGGCAGTACCCGCTCGATCTTGGCTAAGGTTGTTTCAGTGGTCGATCGCTCAACCGGAAATTGCAATTCCCGAATCGTTAATAAACCTAAACTCAAGGCGAGCGTTTCTTGTTCGGTAAATAACAGTGGTGGAACCCGCTGCCCTGGTTTTAAACGATATGAGCCGTGAATCCCTCGTTCAGCCTCAACCGGAATCCCCATATCTTGTAATTGTTGAATATAGCGGCGAACAGTGCGCGGATGAATTTCGAGCCGCTGAGCTAGCTCGGTTCCGCTAATGTGTTGGCGCGATTGTAAGAGTTCGAGCACACCCAAAAGCCGACTGGTTGGCGAATACATAACATTTGCTCCAAATTAGGGCCAATATTGTCCTAATTCTAGGCTATGCTCAAACCATCAGCAAATAATTAAAGGAGCAATCTCATGGGATATGTACCAGCCGGTTATTGTACGGTTAATCCATTTATTATCAGCAACCAAGCCACTCAGCTTAATCAATTCTTACACGTGGTGTTTGGGGCACAGCCAGTTGAGCAAGCCTATACCGTCGATACTGATGGCTTAGTGCTGCATTCAGAGCTTAAACTTGGCGATTCGACCTTGATGGTGGTTGATCGCAAGCCAGATTGGCCGTGGACACCTAGTTTCTTACAAGTCTATGTTGCCGATCTAGCCCAAACCTTACAAATTGCTGTGGCTCATGGTGCAACGATTGTGACCGAGCCAACCCCGATGTATGGCGAACTTTTTTCGCGTTTCGTTGATCCATGGCACAATCTTTGGTGGGTCTATCAATATATTGGTATGGATTCGTGGGAAGCAACTGATTCTGCGGACGAAACATGGGATACTCAATCACCTGAGTTGAATTATATTCATCGCACGCTGATGCAAACCATGCCACGTTTAGGCCAAAAGGCGTAGTATTCAGCCTAAGAGTGGTTAAATTAAACATTAAAAAAGACTGGCAGCTCGTTGCATTACTAGCTGCCAGTTTGGCTATTTAATCGCCTATTGAGGAATTGGCGGGGTTGGCGTGACAGTTGGTGTTGGGTCAGGGTTGATCACGGTTGGCTCAGGATCTTTGCCATAGGGGTCGATAATCAACATGCCCAACTTGCCATTCAAATATTCGCTGGTATCTGGGTTGTAGCCAATTAGCAAGGTAGTAGCGGTAGTTCGGAATTTGATCATCGTTTGGCTTGAATTGGCATAGGTTATATCGCCGTGAATGTTGGCATAGCCAGCATATGGCGCTGCTTGGGTAACTGGACAGGTTTGAACTGAGCTAGAACATTGACCAACTGCCAAGCGATTATCGCTAGTCAAGCGAAAGCGTCGAATCGTGTTTGATTCAAATAAATCGGTGGTATGGCGATATTGCCATTGCAAATTGCCATATAAGCCATTAACACTAACATTCATCCGTGCATCAGGATGGTATAAGAGCGGATGATCACCGTTCGTGCTAAATTGCACCTGAGCATAGCTCCAAAAATCAGGGTAACTCTGCAACAAATCGTTTGGCAGATCAAGTTCGCACGAAAGGTAGCCAGCACCTTGAAAACGGGCATAATCGGCTGGGCTGAAATCTACATTGCCAACCACGCTACAGTCAATCGTGTTCATTAATAAAATTGGTGGATCTTGGCTTGGAATGTCGGGTGTACCAAGCCGAACCAAACAACCATCAGCCGTCTCAAAATCCCAAACTGCCATCCATGTATTTGGGGTTGAAAGGTCAACTCCGGCCAACCCGCAACCTGGTGGTGGGGCTGGCGTATCAGCCTTAGCTTGGTTGGGTTGATTGAACCAGAATGAACCTAACCCGCAAACCAGCACTGTTACTATCAATACAAGCCGCATCTATAGCCTCCCTAATCGCATTTGAATCACTAGGGTTTCAGTATAGCGGACTTGTGGCTCAAAAAAGTCTCATATTGCACCCAAAAAGTCTCACTTAGGTTTAAACGAGCCAAGCAGCAGCTGCTTTAGGTTATCGAGGAGTGTAGAATGGCGCATGTACTTAACCCAATCTTACGTACAGTACTCAATCAATTTGATCAGCCAACCCAGCTTGGCAACATTCAACCTTTGGCAACGCCAGCCTTACTTGGGCAATGGTACGACCTGTTTGGAGCGCATCCAAGCGAACGCCAACGTGGCCAGATTATTCAGCTGGTGGTGGTTTATGCCTTGTTGGGCGATACCCATATTCGACCCGAAGATCCGCATGATTTAGCTGAGCTTTTGCAACAACTTCGCGCCGGCAATCGCGATCAGCGCTTGATTTACTGGCGCTTTTTGCATGAACATAAACTTCCAGTCCACGTCCTAATCGATCAGCTTGGTTTAGCCAAGGCTACCTTTCATCGCGATA
Source organism: Herpetosiphon gulosus (assembly GCF_039545135.1). Lineage (NCBI taxonomy): Bacteria > Bacillati > Chloroflexota > Chloroflexia > Herpetosiphonales > Herpetosiphonaceae > Herpetosiphon > Herpetosiphon gulosus. Next base: position 257,122 of record NZ_BAABRU010000006.1, read on the forward strand.
TGAAAGATCGTTTGCCCTTGATTTTGGATCAAGCTGCTGATTGTTTATTAAGCATTTTACAACCTGCGCTGCAATTGGAACGTCCACCAGTGCCAAGCCACTTGTATGGTCGCAGCCAATGGTTGGTCGAAGCTCAGGCACTGCTCAACCATCAACGCCATCTTTGTATTATTGGTGCACCTGGCGCGGGCAAAAGTGCTAGCGCCGCAACCCTCGCTGCTGCTTGGCAAGGCCCAGTGTTTTGGCTCAGCTTACTCCCCGATTTGAATGATCAGATCGAAAGTTGTTTACCCTTGATCGGGGCATTCCTTCAGCACCATGGAGCCTACAACTTAGCCCAACATTTGGCAATCGAAGGTGGTAAGTTGAATAGCAACGTGGCGTTAGGCCTGATTCGACGCGATTGTGCCAGTTTGCCAGCAGCTCCCTTATTTTGCCTTGATCAAGGCGAGGTTATGTTAAACCAACCTCAGCATAGCGCCTTACACTCATTTTGGCGAGCCTTAGCGGCAATTCCCAATCTGCATCTGCTGATTATCGGCAATCAGGTTTTTAGTAACGATCTGCCAACTATTACGCTAGAGCCATTGGATAGCACAGCCTTGCAGGCATGGTTCAATGCTAGCACAACCGCTCAGACCGATTATCCGTGGGAGCAATTTCTGGCGCTGATCGCTGGCAATGCTCATCTGATGCGGATTGTGATGGTCTTAATTCAGCAAGAACCGAGCTTGGCAGCGATTTGTGCGATGCTGGAGGCGCATCCAAGCGTTGGCTATTTAATTGAGCGAATTATTACCATGCTCAGCCCCAACGCCCAACAACTATTAACTGTGTTGACCAGTTTTCAGCAACCAGTGCCACGCAGTTTATGGCCAAACAAAGATCTACAACAGCTTGAGCATTTTGAATTGCTACAAACTGGCTATCACGATACGCTTGAGCTTTGGCCGTTGCTGCGCAAACATTTTTGGCAACAACTGAGTAATGAGCAACGCCAGCCATTGCATGAACACGCTGCTCAAGTTCATGCAATGCTCGGCCAATGGACGCTAGCCGCTGAACATGCGATTGCCGCCGGGGCGTATAGCCAAGCAATTATTTGGTGGTTTCCCCAGCGGCATAATGAAATTCGTGCTGGCTACTTTGGGCGTATGCTGCATATGCTGCAATTAATTCCACTTGATCAAGTACCAGCCCGCGAGGCTCAAACTTTAGCAATTGGCCAAGCAGAGTTGGCCCGCTTTACCGGAAACTACGAGCAGGCTCGGGCTGGTTTAGCAGCAGTATCATACACGGGCAGCACTTCAATTCGTGCTTATATTCGCCAATTAGAAGGCGATTTATGGGAAGCTCAAGGCTATATTGAGCAAGCAATGGCTAGTTATGAGCGGGCAATCACCATTTTGGATACCAACCAGCAGCATCAAGAAGCAATTTTGCACGTCAAACGCGGCTTGATGCACTTAAACCATGAGCGTGATTTTGCGGCTGCCCATCAGGCCGCCGCCAAAACCCACTTTATTGCGGCGTTGCTCAGCGCTGAAATTGCTGATGAAGAGGGCAACTATGCGTTGGCCTTGCAAGGCTACCAAACCGCGCTTGACCATGCCTGCACCCTCAACGATCAAGCCTTACAAGCGCGGGCGCATGCGAGTTTAGCAATTGTCCATGCTCGCCATGAAAACCCTCAGGCAATTGAACATTTTAATGTTGCGATTCGCTACTACCATTCGATTGGCAACAATGTGCGCGTGGCCCGCAATCAAAGCAACTTGGCTTACTTTTTGGTAGCAATCAACCAACCACACGAGGCGATTACGCTCGCCGAGCAAGCCTATAGCTTTTTCAAACAGATCAATTCACGGTTTTGGGTTTCGTTAAACGCCATGACCTTAGCCGATGTCCACTTAAGCCTTGATCAATACCCAACTGCCGAGCAATATGCCCAAGAAGTGCTCCACTACGAAGAAACGGGCCATGTTCCCTTTGGGGTCTATATCTTAGGTCGCGTCGCAACCCTCAAACACGAATTTGATCTGGCGGAGCGCTATCTACAACAATCGATTCAACTAAGCCAAGCCATCCAAGATCGATTTATCGAAGCGCGGGTTTGGCGCGATCTGACTAAGCTTTTTCATCAAACCCAGCGCCATACCGAAGCCAAACAGGCCATCAAACAAGCCTGCGATTTGTATCAGCAATTGGGCTTGAGCAAAGAGCTTGATCGCAGCCTACAATTGGCCCAAGGCTACAATTTGCAATTAATCGCAGGCTAAACTCGATTAACGATCGAAGCAGGTGGAATTTTACAATCCACCTGCTTATGTCAAATTAATTCCAAGAATTAAGCACGGTGTTATGTGTTAAGTGCCATACCTGCTGCGGGACATTCCAATTTGACATGCCTACTAGATCGTGCTATAATCCTAGCGCCTTAGTAAACAAGGCAAAAATAAATGTGGTGGCTGTAGCTCAATGGCAGAGCGCCTCACTGTGGCTGAGGATGTTGAGGGTTCGAGCCCCTTCAGCCACCCCATTCACACTAATACCCTGATTGTGGTGATCTTACTTGATCAAAACAATCAGGGTATTGTGTTATATTCAGACTTTACCACATGCCAATTTGCAAATTTATTGACAACATGTGAGGTTTAGCGCAGAGGCGCAGAGAAGAACTCTATTTCGCGTTCTTCGCGGTTCACCCTTCGTGCTCTTCGTGGCCTTCGCGGTTTCGTCCTTCGTGCTCTTCGTGGAGCAAATATTACTGCGGTGCATCGGCTAGCACAAAAATATCTAAATCACGGTCGCTATTGATCAATTTGGTTAGCAACGAGCCGCCACGCAACTCGTCCCAACGTGAGCGCACAGGCCGCCCAATAAAGATACCAGTCGCATGTTGCTCATGGGCAACTTGTAGCATTGCCGCCGCTACATCTTTTTCCTCGATAATCACCACTTCATGGCACAACTCTTCGGCATAATCGAGATGTTCACGCGCCGCCAAACGATAGCCACTCGAGCCACCACCAGGCGGGCGAATATGCACGCCGATCAGCAATGCGCCCATCCCATAGGCCAAGTCGGCGGCCCGTTGCAGCAAATACATCGCACTAGGATTAAAGCCAATGCCTACGAGCCAACGGGGGCGTTCGGCACTATCGCTCAATGGGCGGCGAATTTCCAGTAAGGCATGGGTGGCGGCGCGGAGTTGATTGAGCACATCAAGCCGCAGCGCAGTCTGGCGAGCCTGCTCAGCATCGGGTGGCGCAAGCAAAATGCCCTCATCCAACTGACGAATAATATCGGCTGGCTCAGGGTCAATCAACACCAGCTCACTGGCCTGCTCCAAGGCACTTTCAGGGATAATCGGACTAGGCGTGATGTTGGTTAGGCGGGTAAAAATTGGCGCAATTGTGGTCAGGTTATAGGCATAAATCGTTGACCACACCGCAATTCCAGCCATGCGCAATTGTTCAACCAACTGCAATGGCTCAATCGGCTGATTGGGCAAGCCATGTTGATGGGCTAAATTACCTAGCACAATAATTTGAGGCGGGTCGTTGAGGATTGTTGCTAGATCAAGCGCCTCGATTCGTTGATTGTTCTGGCGCTCATAAATTAACGGTAAAGGCCGCAAACCACGGGCAAAATCGCATAAATAGTCGCTCGAAGCATTAAAGGCAATCCCAACATCATAGCCTTGGGCTGCCAATAATTGGGCATCGGCCATTAAACGTCGGGTGCAGCCAATGCCTGGCGCTAAGCTCAAATAAATGCGATGTTCGCCATAACGGTATGAAGCGGAATCAGATCGCATGAAGACCTCATTGGCATGAATTGAGCTTTATTATACTCGCTGCGTCAATCGCGTGCCAAGAGCATTTCAGGCAAAACTCGTACCACAATCGGGCGACCACGTAAATCGCGTTGGCCATAGAACAAAGCTCGTCCAGCTTCTAATTGCTCAACTTGCTTGGCCAACGTCGGGTTAGCCAAGCCAAAACCTAGCAAAAACGCCCCAAAAAAGATTGTAAACGCGCCGCCAAAGGTGTAGCCGCTGGCAAACGCCATCACTGCCCAAATCCCCCAGACCCAAATTGGTAAGGGCTTCATATCAGGCAATGGCTGAAAATCGCGAGCAGTTTCGGCCTTCAACAAGCGTTGGCGCAGTTTGCGCCAATTAATTTTGGTTTGATAACCATAAATTCCAATCGGAATGATTACGCTAATCGCTAGCATACCCAGCAAATCATTCAGCTTAAAGCCGAATTGGCTAATTTCCGAGCCAAGAAACAGCAGGCCAAGCGCGATCAAAACACCACCAGCAATACTCAGCCAACGCCCAACTTGGCGTAATTGTTCAGTTAAGCGCATCGTGTGCTCCTATGGTTGTACTTGGTAGATGATCCAGCCATCGGCTTCGTAAACTTTGCTAGCAGCCTGTTCGAGCAAGCCAATATTGGCCTGCGGATAGGCTTTTTGCTCGTTTGGCCCCCACACCACATAATCGACCCGCTGGCGGGTCAGCACTTCGCGCAGTTGATTGATATCGGTAGCATTATAAATTGCGCTGATATCGCCTTGGCGTTGCGCAACTTGCTGATTTGCATCAGGCTGTTTGCTGCGCCACAAGCTTTCGTGTGAGCCTGGCCAAGCCAATAAGGTTGGCCGACCACTCAAGGTTGCTAACTCACCGCCATCTTGATAGCTATTGCCTGGCGCAGTTGCTAAAACACTATCGATTGGGGTATTGGTTTTGAGCCAAAGCCCAGCCTTACGAATCGCCTCATAAAAATGGGTTGAACTTTCCACTGCATCAAGCGTCGCGCCACTTGAATCCCACGAGGGCGAGGTTTCGGGGTTAAGCACTGAAATTGGGTAGACCAACGCCCCAGCAAAGAGCAAACCAAACAAGGGCAACCACAGCGCATTCGTCCAGCGTCGCCATTGAGCATTGCTCAATAAACTCCAAATACTGGTAGCAGCCGCAATTCCCAACAGCATCCATGCTTGATAGTAAACCTTGAAAATCGTGTTCATGCGATTATCAAATAGATCGCGCAGATAGATAAAATCGACAACCACAATAATTAATGCAGCTAAACCAACCAAGACTAAGCTAAAGCCTTCGGCATCGCGCTGGTTACGCTGCCACGCTGTTTGCCAACAAATCACGGCAATCGGCAAAAAGACGATCGCAGGAATTCCAACAATCAAGCCTAGTAGCAGCACTGCGCCAGTCACGGCCCATAATTGCCAAACCTTGATCGTGCGGCTAAGCCAAGCGATAATCGGCACTAAGAACAAGCCAAAGATCGCCAGTAAATCGGTCCAGCCGGAATGATCGCGGGCGGGAGCCATAATTTTACCCAAACTGCCAATAATTGGAATATTGGCAAATGGTTCGGGTACGTTATCGCGGCCTGCAAACGAGCTAAAGGTCAGCAGGAACGGCATATACAACAAGGCCGCCGCCAAGACCACCAAGCCAACCTGACCTGCAAGCTGTAGCCAATCGCGGCGATTCGGTTGTGGCGTATGCCCACGCCATAAGCCTACCAAACCCACAGCATACAACACGCCAAAGGTTGGCGCATCCCATGAATTGGCTGCATACAAGCCGCCAATCACCAAGCCAGCCATGGCCAATTCAAGCCAATCGTGCTTGGAAAAACGCACCATCGCAGGCCGCACAAAAATTGCCAAGGCCAAAGCAATCGCCAGCAGCGTCAGCGGAATCGACAAGACATGCGGGTGCATATCGGCAAGATAAAAACTGAAGAACGGAAATTCGGTAATAATCTCACGCTGATGCATACCAAGCCGTTGCTGATTATCGACAATGATCATGGTTTCTTGATTATCATCGAAAATTGCGCGTGATGGCGGCCAAGCCTCAAATTTCTCGCCCATTGGCGGCAAGGTCGAGCTTTTAGAAGCCTCTGGAGTATCCGATTTGAGCGTATTCGGATCGACGGTTACTGGATGAATGCCTTGTAGTGCTTGCCACAAGACTGAAACTCGTTGGTCATCGGTTAGACGATTAACTTCTGGAGAATTGACGATCTTCTGCAATGCGCCAATTTGGTTGCCTGCAAACAACACCAGCACACATGCCAATAAGCCTAATGCTGCAATCAGCACCAACCGCAACCGTGATAGCAAATACTCACGCCACCATAAACCGGCCATGGTTGTAACCAAACCAGCAACCCCAAGGCTGGCCAAACCCATAATCGTGGCCAAACCGAGATTGAAGGTTTCGCCGAGCGTTACACCACTAAGCACACCCAAAACACTGATGAGCACATAGCCAAAATAATAATAATTAACGCTAAACCCCGCCAACCATAAATCGCTTGGCGGATAGCTAGGGCTATTCAGCACAGCGCTAAACAGCATCGCTTCCATCGGTTTTTCAGTGCCATGAATTCCTGAACCATACATTCCATGCAAACGCAACTGAATGCCTAGCCAGAAAACTAGGCCAAACAGCAACTCATAGGCCAGCCATTGCGGCCAATATTGGCGCATTGCTGCCAGCAAACGCGCTTTATCGAAGGGTTGTTGCACAAACCAACCGAGTGTGCCAAGGCCAATTAGGCCCAAGCCAACCGTCACACCATCGAAGCCCGAAAGATTGAGCATAGCTCCCATCCAAGCGATCCATGCAACAACCAACAAGCCCAGCGCTTTGCTCCATGCCAAGCCCCGCCCTGGCAAATGCCCAAATAGGCGCATACTCAAAGGCAGCGCGAGAGTTCCAATTAAAACGATGCTTAGCCACCAAGCAATCATAACAACTCACTATGGCAGATTCTTCAAGCGCTCCTGCGCCGAACCTACCCACAAGCCCTCGGGCGGGGCGATACTCAAATAAGTTTCGTATTCGCGGCGAGCTTCGGCGTTATTGCCTTGCAAGCGATAAACTTCAGCCAGATGGTAGTGCGGGTCGGCAAATTGGCTATCGGCAATAATCGCTGCACTAAATTGTGCTGCCGCTGCATCAAGTTTGGTACGATCAAGCTCGGCCCAAGCAAAATAGCCTTGACCAAGTTTGGTTTGGTTTTGCGGGGTTGGTCCAGCGTTATAGGCTTGTTCGTAGGCTAGCACCACTTGATCGTAGCGTTTCAACGAGAGCAACACATCGCCCAAAAGATGGTGCAAGCCAATGTCGTTGGGGTGTACATCAGCAGCCCGACCCAAAATCGCCGCCGCCCGATCAGCCTGCCCCGATTGCCACAATTGCTTGCCCGCCTCGAAGGCATAGCCAGCATTATTGGGGTCGCTCTCGTACAAGGCTACCGCTGCCTCAACTTGGTTGCCCGCCTGATCAACTGGCGTATTCGCCACAACTGGCGCTGGCACAACTCCATCACGCCATTGCATCGCCAATTCGCGCAGTTGCGGCGTGGTTTTGTAGATTGTAACGCTATTATGTTGATAAACTTGCTGTAAACCAGCCATGGTTACAAATTTATCAACGCCCATTGGGTCACGCAGGCGCTCAATTTGGCCAACATACACATAATCAACGCCATATTTATTCAGCAACCATTGAGTGCGCAACACATCAAGGCTACTATACATCTCCATCACATCGCGGATGCGTTGATCAACCAATGGGCCAGGCCGTTGTTCACCAGCGTGCAAGGCGCTAATTACGGTTGGCAAGCCAGTGTTAGCGGTAATCCGCACTCCAAAAGCCCGATAAAATTCTTGCTCCGATTGCAGCAAAATTTCGGTGCCAGTGATGTTTTCGGTGATCCAGCGAATTGCAGTCAAATCGTCGGCCAAATTGACCACACCATTGTTGACGCTATATTCGGCAGTTTGCATATAGGCTAAGCCATCGAGGGTCAAGCCTTGCAAAGGTTTATCGAAGCGCATGCCAACGCGGCTGAGCGTGCCAAAAATTGGGAAGAACAGCGCCAACACCACTCCAGCACTAACCGCCGTTTGCCAGCTATATTTGGCGACGCGTGAGTTACGTAAAGCTGAGGCAATATGCGGCAAGAGTAAGGCCGCACTCAAAGCCCACAAGACCCAAACTTGATAGCCAAACTTGAAGACCGTGTTCATGCGCTCGGAATCGCCCGGGCCGCCGTCCCACGAACCAGGCGCAAGGTGATCGCGGATGAAAATCAGCTCGACACCCAAGGCGACCAAGCCACCAACCAAACCGAGCACAATCGCCCAACGCGCCGAGGGTGAGGCTACGCGGTTGATAAAGCGCCGAATTAAGCCCGCCAATAGCAGGCCAATCAGCCAACGCACCGGAATGCCAGCACTAAAAATTGGCTTGTAAATCGTCGCCAGATCCGGCAAGACCGAAGGCTCAGTAATCGCGCTCTTGGCTGCATCACTGCGCGTCAAGTAATAGACGATCACTGCCGCTGCTGCCAACCCATAGCCAATCAGCCAACGCCCGCGCGTCGCCTTAACCCAGTTCCAGAATGGCGTTGGCTCGGCTCGTTTGAGCGGCAACAACAACCACGTTGTGATCACCAGCAAAAACAGCCCATAAATCGCCAACCATGGCACTAAAGCCGTGCCCACCCGAATCGGCCAAACCCCGCCCACCGGAGCTTTGTAGCTGCCCAAGAATGGCGCATACAACAGCAAACCAAGCGCAACCGTGGCCACGCCCAGCAAACTATAGCCTAGCGTCGTCCACCAACGGCGTTGCGGTGCTTGCCAACCACGCGCCATCAAGCCGATAATTAGCACCAAGCCATAGGTTGGCACATCCCAAGCATTGGCTGCCGCCAACGAACCCACTGCCAAGGCCGCCAAACCAAAGGCTGGTAATTGTCGGCGCAAGCGTCGTCGCCGGCTCACTTCCCACGCCAAGGCCACCACCAGCAAAGTAATTGGCAAGGCAATCAGGTGTGGGTGCAAATCGGCAAAAATGACGCTCCACAGCGGAAATTCATTGATCGTATTCAGGCCATCGCTAACCGTGACCCGACTTGGCCCCCAGAACCATGGCACGCCGCCAGCCAAGCGCCGCGTGAAGTTTTCGCTCGTACCATTGGCCAGCCCATCGCTGATCATCGCAGCTAAGTTGCTGTCGCCATCGAGCGGCGCACAAGCAGTTTCGCGACCTTCGCCACCCAACTCGCAGGCCTGCCAAGCTCGCACCACGCCGCCAATTCCAGTTGAGGTGCCAATTGGCAATACACCTGCTAGATTGCCGAGCAAGGCCACAGCAACCAAGGCCATCGCCGCCACTTTGAGCCGCCGCGTCACCACCAAGCCCACCGCCCAAGCGCCAAGCCCGATCAATGCGCCAACTGTGGCAACCGCCAAGTTGAAGCCAATCGCCGAGTTGAGGCCAAAGAGTTTCATCGGCAAGGCCATCAGATACAGACCATAGTAGTAGTAGTTGATCGTGCCTTGCGAATAGAAGGGATCAAGCGGTGGCATATTGGGCGAACGCAGCACCGCATTCAGGAAGCCAAATTCAAAGGGCTTTTCGCCGCCCCAATACGGATGCCACAAATCAGGGTTGGCCGCCCGAACCAAAGTCCAAAGCGCAAACAAGCTAATAAACAGCAATTCGCTGATGATAATTGCCCGCCGTTGTTGCCGCCACGCTTGGCGAATCCGTTGGGCTGCGCCAAAATACCAAGCCGCCAGCGCCAACGCCGCCAACATTGCCAAACCAACAATCACGCTCAGCCGTGTCCATTGCCAGAACCCTAAACTGGTTGGCAACCAAATCAGCCAACCAAGCAGCAAAATGCCCGCAATTTTGCTAGCGCTCCAAGCCGCTGCCAACGACGAACGCAAGGCCTGCGCCACAATCGGGAAGGCCAACAAGCCGACAACTTCAAAAAACAGCAACCACAACAGCACTGCCGCTGCTTGATGTTGGTTGATCCAAGCCCAATCGGCGAAGCCATCGACCCCTGGAGTTTCGACGTTATTGTCAACCGTTGCTTGAGGCAAGGGCTTTTCGGCCAAGCTAATCGCCGCAACTGGATTATCGGGCGGAATGCCTGGTAGTTCGACTGGTGGCAAGGCGGTTGGTGCCGCAACTTTGGCATCGGTGCGCAGGTAGATTTGGGTTGTGCCGCTATCATAGCCAATTCGCCAGCGCCCTGAAGCCTTGAGTTGCTCAAAAACTGGCAACAAATCGCCATACACCGCTCGTTCCAAACCGCCAAGGTAAATCACGCTCACGCCATAACGATCAAGGTAATTTTGGGCAGTGTTGGCATCAAACGCGGTATAAATTTGCTGAATAATATTTTTGCGGTTGGCGATAATGCCTGCTGCTTCAGCGGGCGCACGTTGCTGATTTTGATGCCCATCCCAGCCAATTAAGGTTGGCAGGCCAGTCCAAGTCGCAATTCGGCTGTTCCAGCGATAGGCCGAGGTGCTGGCTTCGAGCACGGTTGGCGTGCCCTCAATGTTCGCTCGCATCCAGCGAATTGCCGCCGCATCATCTTTAATCGCAATTTCGCGATTTTCGACCCACGTCGCGCCTTCCATCCAAGCCATGCCATCAAGCCCACGCGGCGCGGCGGCCACATAGCGATCGGCAACTTTGGCTTGGGTCGCGGTAATTGGGTAGACCAAAGCACCGAGCACCAACAAACTGGTGACGGTTGCCCACGAAATGCGCAACGGAGCGGCCAAGGCCGAACGTAAAACGCTACGGAAGGCGCTCAAGGTCAATGGCAGAACGCTGGCAGCAGCCAAAGCCAAGAGTGCCCAAGCCTCGTAGCCAAACTTAAAGACCACATTCATGCGGCCAGCGCCCGGCAACACAATCGTTTCGGTTAGCAGCAAGAGCAAAATACCAGCACTGGTCAAGGCCAACGGCACAACCTCGCGCCGTCGCGTCCGCCCAGCCAAGGCGCTCCACAAGAGGGCAATGCTAAAGATCGCTAATGGTAACAAAATGAAAATCGAAGCCGCCTGTTGATTAATTGGCTCCATAATCAAATTATTAAACAACGTTGGCGGATTCCCAAGTTCAATCCCATCAGCCATTGCACGGCGAAATCCGCGCCGAGAAATGAACCAAATCACAGCTCCGCCAAGCCAAATCCCTCCCGCAATCAAACGCGCACGAATCTGACGATATGACCAAACTCGCCGTGCGAGCAGCAGCATCCATGGAATCAAAATCCAGAACCACAGGCCATACAACACTGTCCATTCGCGAATGCTCATGCGTTGGTCGTTGGTCAGCAATTGAGGTTTGCCATAATCGCCGGTGGCCAAATAGCGATTGAATGGCGACCAAACCACGGTCATCACCACAAATAGGGCAATTGGCGGAAGCACAAACCACAGCCAACGCTTGGGCCAGGCCACGGTGCGGCTTTGCTGCCAGCCCACCACCAGCAAGGCAACGGCGGCCAAGGCGAGGCTCAGCGGGTAATCCCAAACATTGGTAGCTTTGAGTGCGCCGACCAAAATGCCCAGCGCCACGCTCCAACCAGCCAACGCTCGGCCTGAAATCGTTGGCGCTTTGTACAAGCCAACTAAGCTGAGCAATAGCAAAACCAGCAGTGAAAGCCCAATAATGTGGGCATGCAAATCGCCATATAAAAACGAGAAGAAGGGAAATTCGCTGATTGTGCTGGGCGGAATCACCCGCGTGGCGTTCCAATACGGCCATTCTGGGCGCAAATTGAACGATTCGCCATCAAGCCGTTTGGCAAAGCCTGCGGCAGCATCAGCCACGGGCGAACCACCCTCAAGCCAAATCCCTTGGCTCGATTGCTCAGGATTCGACCAACTCAATTCGCTATTGCCCAAAACCCGTGCACTGTTGAAATAGAAAACTGGCTGCACCAAATTGCCCAAAAGCATCAAGGCTACCGCAGCGCCAACCGCTGTAAAGCAAGCGCGACGTTCGATTTTTTTTGCAACTCGCCCAAGCGTCGAGAGCAAGTTATAGCCAAAACTACCACTTAATTGGGCGGTCATAGCAAATAAGCTAATTAATGCCAGATTAAAGCCAACCTCAGGCCGAATCGCCAACAATTTCATTGGCGTGCCCATCAGCACATAACCCCAATAGTAGTAGTTCATATAGCCGCCAGCAAACCATGGGTCATACGGCGGAAATTGCACCGATTTGAGCGTGGCCGTCAGGTAAGCCAAATTCATGGGCTTTTCGCCACCCATGCCTGGATGCCATAAATCGGGGTTGAGGTAGCGAATGGTTAGCAGAATTGCAAAGCCAGCCAGATAAATCGCTTGCGAGGTGAGAATTGCCGCGCGGCGGGTTTGCCACCACACTCGCAATTCTTGGCGCGAACGCAGCAAACTGAGGCTGCCCAACGCTACCAACACCAGATAGACCCCAGCAATCCAGAAGCGATTGAACGACCACCAATGCCAAGCAGCTGGCAACCAAGCAATCAAGGCAAGCGCAAATAAGCCGACCAGCCGCGCCATACCCAAACCGCGATCAGGCAAAGGCAATTTCAAGCGCCAGAGCAAGCCAAACGCCGCTAAGCCCAATAGTTCAAGCGCCAGCACCCAAAAGATCAAGGGGGCACTATTGGCAACCCCTTCAAACACCCACGCCCACGAGCCAGAAGTCAACTGTTCACGCCATTCGGCCACAGTTTGCTGGAGCATGGTTGGCATTGGTGTGGCAACTTTGGGTCGCAGTTTATAAATCTCATCAACATTCACATCTGCCAAAATTTGCTGCCGCGCTGCATCAATATTCCAGCGTTCGGTGCGCTTCCAAATCGTCACCCGTGGATGATCGTAGACGCTCCAATCTTCGGTGGCGTGATCATCGGCGATGCGAATGCCCAAAAATGAGGGATAGGAGCTAAAATCAGCAACTTTTTCATAGCCTAGCGTACCATCAAAAATGCCTTTGAAGAAATTGAGGGTTGCCGGAAAACGCATCGGCAATTGATCAAGCGAATCGTAGGCGCGATTTGAGGTAAAAGCCAAATAGTTGGCTTGGTTGGCAACTTGCAGAATTTGCTCAATCGAGCCAGCATCATTTTCGTTGACAATTGGCAACTGGATATCAGTCCAGATCCAATTTTCCATGCCTGGAATACCAATATCCCACGAATCTGAGGTATGGGTGCTGCCTGGGGGAATGTTGGCGTGGGCCCATGCTGAGGCTTGGGTGCGGGTATGGGGGCGATCATAAATTCGGCTAAAACCCCAGCCCCACAGCAAGGTTACAATCGCGACAATGCTGGTTAGGCCAACTGCAAGGCCATGCAACGGCACTTTGCGAAACAGCAATGGTGTACCTTCGCGCCGCGCCCAATCGACCAAACTAATCAAGCCCCATGCTGCAAATAAAATTAATGGGCCATAAATCGGCAGCAAATAGCGCATCGGCTTGATCATCAGGCCGCCCTGCCAGAAGAAGTAAATCCCGGTCCAGAGCCAGATTGGCAAGAGGCCCAACAAGCGTTGACGTGAACTCGAACGAGCTAAACCAATTCCAAAGGCGAGCCAACCAAGCCAAGCCGCCACGCCCAAAGGCACACCCATGCCCCAACGAATCATGTTGGTCAGTTCGTAGGTGTAGTTGCTGCGGCCAGCCCACTGATGTGATGAAGGTGCATCGACATCGCCCGATGAGGTAGCACTTGCGCGGCCAATTGCTTCAATGAAACGTTCATCAAACCAAAAACCATTGAAGGCATCGGGCATGCTAAATCGCAGGGTAAAAAGCATCATCAACAGCGCCAAGCCTGCAAATGGCAAGGCATGAATGCCGCTCCACAAGAGCCTATGGAAGATTGCTGCTGGTGAATGATTGCCACGTAAATAGGCTGGATTATGCCAATAAGCTACCATCGCAGCAATTGCAATAATCCCACCAAGCGGAGCAAGCGTGATTTTGCATGAAACTGCTAAGGCCAACGCTGCGCCAGCAAAAATCGTGTTGAGCAGAGCACTCAATACACGCCGCGATTGAGCTAAGCGTGTGCTGGCATACAAGGTCAACAAGCCATACATCGCCGCTTGACCATCGACCACAAAAAAGTGGGCATGTTGAATCAGCGCTGGCGACCAAGCAAAACAAAACCCTGCCAATAAGCCAATTCGGCGGCTGTTGAGCGTGCGGCCCAGCAAAAACAAGATGACGATTGAAATCAAATCGGCAATTGAGGAAACGCTGCGGCCAACCACGGCAATCGTGCGGCTGGTCAATTGGTCGGGTTCAATTTCAGGGTAGAATTTTTCGGTTAAATAGCGTACCGTGGCCACAGGCAACGAGCCATAGACATAGCCACGATCGACAGTGCGTGGGTTGAGTGAGTTACAGCCGCTGGTTGCAGTAGGGCGTTGTTTGCTAACATCAGGTTCTTCAGGGTTACGCGCATTTTTGAGTTGGGCCACGCCTTGATCGTTCAGCACAATTTCGCATTCAGTGTTGAGATAACTCCAAAACGAATCGGGCACACGCAAGTTGGGCGTGATCGCATCCTTTAAATAATACTCATCAGGGTGGATCAATGGAGCATAGCCATCCCAATCGGCTCGATGAATCGAGCGAACGCCCCAAGCCATCCAGAGAATACCCAACAAGCAGAGCAAACTGATCAAATCGGGGAAGCGTCGCCCCAAGGCACGCAGCGCAGCGAAACGTGGCATAGTTATCACCCTGAACTCAACAACGGGCGAATTATAGCGCAAAATCGGCTTGCATGGGGGAAGAGGGTATGAAGGATATAATTCCCTCACCCCCACCCCTCTCCCACTGCGGCGGGCGAGGGGAGTTCCACCATTCATGATTGAGGGTTCCCCCTCGCCTCGCGGGCGGGAGAGGGGGTGAGGGGGTGAGGGGATACTGGTGGTTGCCAACCGTATAAACCATTACATCTATGCTCTATGTTCTATGCTCTTTCTAGGCATAAATATACTCATAGCACACCAAGGTCAAGTCGTCGCGGGTGATCGTGCTAACAGGGCCGCTTGGCTCGACGCTGCTGCGGCCTTGGGTTTGATAAAGTTCACGCAATACATGAAGCACTGCAATCAGATCGTTGTCGGCGTTGTAGCGATTGAGTGCTTTACGCAAGCGTTGCACGACTGCGCCAACTTGTGGCTCTTTGAGCATTTTGCGCAACTCGCGCACTTCACCGCGATCAACGCCAGGCTGCGCAAGATTGTTGTGGAGCAATTGGGCGATCACGTTTTGTTCTGGCGCAACGATTTTATCGACTACCGTCGCCGTAACTTGTTGCTGCACATCGCGCAAAATGCTGTTCAAAATGGTGTCGTGGATGGCGAAAATATCGACTTCAGTATAGGGAGGGGCAAAGCGTGGCGTATCTGGGCTACAGGCGATCAGCTGCATAATGGTGTAGCGATTATCGGTAATCGTTTGTTTTTCAAGGTCGTAGTAGCGCCAAAAATGGGCGGTGCTGCCATCACGCGGTGCAGTAAAATAGAAAAACAGGCCTTTGGCATTACGACGCTCAATCCCCGAATGAATCCCATCATCAAGGTCGGTAAGCCAGCGTTGGGCATCGGTCGCTAGCACATTTTGCAATTCAGCAAATAATGATTCGCTACTCGCTAGCTCCAAAAATGATTCTTGTTCCTCAATTACGCTATGATCTTCGTCGGCGATGCGTTTGAGCGTATTGAAATCGCGCGGCGTAACGACTTCGCCTAACACGCTGGCATCCAAAAAGCCCGTTTGGTTGATCAAATCGATTTTGCTGGTTAGGCTGCGCACCAAGCCCAGCAACGCTTCGAGTTCGCGCTCAGGAAACATATTGTACACATGCAACAGATCGAAATTCGAGCCAAGCCGATCGATCCGGCCTGCCCGTTGCACCATGCGCGTTGGGTTCCAGTGTAAATCGTAGTTGAGCAAATGGCCGCAATCTTGCAAATTATGGCCTTCGGAAAGCACATCGGTGGCGATCAAAATTTGTACTTCGTCGCTTGTGCCAACCAATTCGGGTTGGTTGCTGGCACGTGGCGCAAAATGGCTAACGATTCGCGCTCGATCAGACGTTTTGACGCTGCTATCGATGCGGCGAATCGTTGGATTGCCAAGGCTGGCCAGCCATTCAGCATTACTTGCCTCAGTCAGGGCTTGATACACATAGCGGGCTGTATCTTTGTAATAGGTAAAAATCACGACTTTGCAGCCGTTGAGTTGGTTGGCAAGCAGGTTTTGCAATTGTAGCAATTTGGCATCATGGCTGGCTTGAATGTGTTTAATTGCATGCCAAATTTCGTTCAGCGCATCAATATCTGCTTGCAAAGCCCGATGCAAACGCCGCCGATCGTATTTGCTAGCCTCAAGTTTGGGCAGTTTGGCAATAATCAGGCTAGCGGCGGCATGCTCATCAAGTGCCGAGGCCTGCGAACTGGGCGTGCTATCGTCGCTATCTTCTTCGTCGGCTTCGAGCAAGCGCATGGCCTGCTGAAACGAACCCGAATCAAGCACAATCCCATCTTGCACATATTCGGCAAAGGTTTTGACAAAGGCCAACGAGCGCCGAATCGAAATCCGAAAGGCTTCGATGCTCGATTCGAGCCGTTTGAGAAAGCGACTTTTGAAAATACCAACCAAGGCCGCCTGCCGCCCAAGCTCAAATTCGTCTTGGTCGCTTGGGCGCAGTTTGTAGGCTTCAAGGTTGTAGTGCGCTAGGTGTAAGCCTTCGATTGAGCCAATAATATTTTGATATAAGCCGCTGTAGGCCGCTTGTAAATCGTATTCGACGCTGTGCAGTTGGCGGGTTGGCCAGCGAATTGGCTCGCCATGAATTAGCGCTTCGGGGTAGGCTCGTCGAATAAATTGGCGGGTGCGGCGAATCACCACTTCTTCGAGCAGGTTGAAGATGCGAATTGAACCAGCTTCCAGCGATTCGCGCCGCGCAGCTAAAAAATATTTGTATAAATCGCCAATACCTGCCGAAGCAAAGTAGCTGCGGTCGTTGCCCGTAAACAGGTTAATTTGGTTGTAGAGATCGAAAATATTGTTGTTAATTGGGGTGGCGGTGAGCAAAATCAGCTTTTTGCGGCTGCCGCTGCGCCCGCGTCGCCCATTGGCCGCCAGCAACAGCTCAAGTTGTTGGTAGCGTTTGGCGCGTTTGTTGCGAAAGTTGTGAGCTTCATCGACCAAAATCAGATCAACATCGAAAAACTCGCGGCCATCAAATTCGTCGAGGCCCAGTCGTTCTTGGGTCAGCACTTGGGCGGCAATCGTGGCGCTGCGCAATTCGCGCTCCCACATCCCACGCAGCGAGGCCGGACAAATCACCAAGGCTTTTTGGCGCTGATGGTAGGCGTAATCTTCCAGTAGTTTTTTGCCAATCCAGGTTTTGCCCAAGCCCACCGAATCGGCAACAATTGCACCGTCGTATTGGGCTAAAATGCGCCGCGCCTTGCGCACTGCATCTTCTTGAAATTCGGCTAGCTCAACCGCCGAACGGGTGGCTGGCTGTTGGTCGCGCTCAGCTAAATCATCTTTAAAATAGGTATACAGCGCTTTCATGTAAATTTCGTAGGGGCTATATTCGCGCCCACCAAATTTGGAGTTTTCCAGCAGTTCGATCAATTGTTCTTTATAATCGAGCGCATGCTGCCATTGTTGCTCATACCAACGCGAAAGATCGAGGATGGCACGCGTGCCAATTTCGCTTTTGAGCATGCGTTCATGTTCAAGTTCAAGCGGCGCAGCACTCAGTTGGGCGGCATGTTGGGCAACCGTGGCTTTGGCTTCAGCATCATCAAGCTCGGCATCGGTGAGCAGGGTTTTGTGCACCAAATTTAATTCATGATTGCTGACCAAGCCTGGCCCAGTGAAATTGCTGCTGCCCACGATGCCCACAATCGGCGTAAGCGGATCAAAAATATTGGCATCCGGCAAGCGCCCATACAATAAATAGCATTTAGCATGCAAAAAGGCGCGGCGGCCTTTTTCGCCAGCCAACAAGCCTGTATACAAACGCACGGCAACTTCGTCGCGGCGCAAAAAGCGAATCAGCTGTTCGACCAAGCGCAAGGTGCGTTCAGTAAAGGCTTCGGCGTTCAGTTCATGGCGCAAAAACGCGCTCGAATCGGGGCGCATGCCCAGATCATCAGCCGCCACCGGTTTATCGCCCAGCAGCAAGCGCACTTGGCCCGTGGTTTCCAGCTCGTGGCGCACGTGTTCAAAGCCGCGAATGCTGAAATAGGCTGTGGCAATATCCAGCGATTGGTCGCTCGCTCGGCTGAGCAAATAGCGCAGCACATCGGCTAGACGCTGCTCAATATTATCAATCACATAGGGAATTTGCATGGGCTTACCTTTTTGTATGATTCACGAAGGGCACGATGGCGTTACGTTCCCTCACCCCCAACCCCCTCTCCCACTGCGGCGGGCGAGGGGGCACGATGGCGTTACGTTCCCTCACCCCCAACCCCCTCTCCCACTGCGGCGGGCGAGGGGGCGCGATGGCGTTACGTTCCCTCACCCCCAACCCCCTCTCCCACTGCGGCGGGCGAGGGGGCACGATGGCGTTACGTTCCCTCACCCCCAACCCCCTCTCCCACTGCGGCGGGCGAGGGCATGCTCATTCACTCAACATCTCCCGAATTGCTGCTAGTGCATTGGGTAAATCGTGTTCAACCCTATCAGCACTCAGGCGTAATACCCGATAGCCCAAGCATTCTAACAAGGCTTGGCGTTCAGCATCGGCCTCATATTGTTCGGCATGAATTGCTCCATCAACCTCGACAATTAGCATTTCCTCGAAACAGATAAAATCGACAAGGAAACTGCCTATTGGATGTTGTCGCCGAAACTTCCGTCTATCAAGCTTCCGCCCTCGAATCGCATCCCACAATATTGCTTCGCTCGGGGTTGCCTCTTTACGAAAGGTCTGAGCAATCGCTTGGATTTGTTGGGCAAGTTTATAAGGAATCTGCAAACGATCCATTTGTAATTGTTCCTTTGATTGTGCCCTCACCCCAACCCCGCTCCCTCGGCGGCGGGCGAGGGGCTTTCCACCGTTCATGATGACAGGATTCCCCCTCGCTCGCTCGCGGGAGAGGGGGCTAGGGGGTGAGGGCATCCCAATCGTCGTTCCCTCACCCCAACCCCGCTCCCTCGGCGGCGGGAGAGGGGGCTAGGGGGTGAGGGCATCTCCTAAATCCGCAATAACTCGAAGGCCCATTCGCGCAGTTGCTCGGCTTCGCTGCGTGGGATAACTTCGTCGTGGGCGGCTTTGTTGCGCAGCTTGAGCATGGCTTGGTTACCCAGCACTTCAACCAAACCGCCAGCCCCAAACACGTTGCGGTTGCCAAAACGCTGGCTGATAAAACTACGCAAGGCTTGCTCTTTGCTGCTGCGCAAGATAATCGGGTAGTTGCCCAAGGTTAGGTGGCGCTTGCCTTGTATAAAATCGGCTAAAAAGTCGTTGCGGCAGTCGTTGACACCAAAGCCCGATTCGTCGCGGAATGGCTTGAAGATCGTTTCATGCAGCAGGGTTTCGACCGCTTTGGTGAAGGGAATTACGCCGATCGAGAAATCCATGGTTTCGTCGTCGGTCAGTAGGCTATATTCGCCGGTGCGCAAAAATGTGGGAATATCGGGCGGTAGGTTGCGCCAATCGGGCAGCGCTGCATCAAGCGTCGCTTCAATGCTGATCGGCTCGACTCGCTCGAAGAAGCGTTCAGCCGCTGGCAGAATTTCGGCGGCAATTTTGTCGATCACGGCATCGGTTTGTTCGTCGCTGGTCGCTGCACCCAATTCTTTGAGCACATTGGCTTTGGCTTCGCTCAGGGCTTGCTCGTACTGCGGACGTTCGATCAGCTCAATCTCGGCGGCACTCAAGCCATACAAACGATAGACAATTTTGTCGATTAAGGCATCAGTGCGGGCTAAATCGGCTTTGATTGGCAGTAATTCGTCAAGCGATTGGCGGTAGGCTTGGGCAATGCTGGCTTCGATTTCGCTGAGGTTGGCGGCAAAGCGATTGCGGTTTTGTTGCAGCCGATACCAGAAGTCGCTCCAACTGACGGCGCGTTGGCCTTTTTGGTAGTCGCCAAGGTAGCCTTGGATGATCGTTTTATCTGAAAGGCTGTCGAGGCCAGTTTCGCCTTTTTTGGGTTGGATGCGCAGTTGACTTTCGAGCCAATCCAAAAAGCGCTTGGTTGCTTGTTGCTTGGCTTTGTTGAGGTCGATCATTTGTTGGGCGAGGTAGGCTAATAAATCGTGGACGACATCGCCATAGCGGATTGGATTGGATTGGATTGGATTGGATTGGATTGGATTGGATTGGATTGGATTGGATTGGATTGGATTGGATTGGATTGGATTGGATTGGATTGGATTGGATTGGATTCTCAACGGTGAATAATGTATTGACAAATGTCAATACATTATTATCATTTTTTTGCGTATACAAATCAATAGCGATCTGTGTTAATCGCTCCCGTTCGGATTTTCCGGTTGTGAATTCGATATAAAAAATCGGAATTTCCCCTAAAGTAAAAGCTTCTATATTAACTTGTATATATCTTTCTGAATACCAATGATTAATAAATTTAGAGTTACATATAGCAGAAATATACCCTAAGCTAAGACCCAATTCTTTAGCAGTCAAAACAACAAAATTATTTGTCAAGACATATCTATATAAATAATCTCCTTTTATTGAGTTATCCCAATAACAAACAACTCTATATTCAACGCTTGGCTTCTTCATTGCATGAAAAAATAATTTATCTAAATCATATTTAATTCTCTCCTGTAATGGTATGTCATTATATCTAACAAAACTAATAAAATTATTATTACTTTCTATAGAATATCTTTTCATCTCATCGGCAGAAATCAATATCGGTCTTTCCTCATTTGATATAATATCATCAATAATAAGTGATTTATATATACCATCAGATATATTTATCGTACTAAGTGAACCCATTTTCAAGGAAGTTTCTTTAATCCTTTGATATAAATCTAATAATTCAGAACTTTGACATAATGTAAAAACAAAATAAGGCTCATTATACCAATCTGATTGCATAATATGCTTAGAATCTTTCCATTCAAGTTTATTTAGTAATTTTATAGGTCTATTAAATCCATAAACATTAACTAATGTATTTTTAATTTCATTTTTCTTTTCAACTATACTAATTACAGGAATAATATCAGGAGCAGCAGAAAAAACGTTTTTCCTCAAAATACAAATATTTATTATATGAATATTATCTAGTAAAAATTTCCTAAAATATTGTTCTGATTTATTAACCGTCCATCCTTCGGGTGTAATCATACCTATTTTACCTTTATTTGAACAATTTTCTAAAGAAAGCATCATAAATAAAGTATATACATTGATTTCACCTTCCAAAACAGGTTTTTTTGTAAACTCAGAGATAGAGGATACACCATATAAAATTCGCAAATAATGTTTAATAGGGTCATCAATCTTTGCTCCCCATGGCGGATTACCAACCACCGCATCGAAGCCGCCGTTGGGGTTGAGCTGCACATCTTGGCCGCCAGGCCTGCTGGGCGCAAAAAAGATTTCGGGAAACTCCAGCTCCCAATGGAAAAAGTGCTTGCTGCTGGCGGCTTCAAGTGCAATCTGGCCAATCTGGCTGGCAGGAATCAAGCTATCATCTAATTTAGCTGTGGCATCGTGCAACCACGGCTTGATGCTGGGCATGCGCAAAAAGATGTTGACCCAATCGCTTTTGCTCTTTTTGGCGGGCTGATTGCCAAACCAGCGCGAGGTATAAACATCGAGCATGCGCTTGAAGGGCGCGAGATGTTGGTCGGCATCGCGAAACGCCACCGCGCTTTGTTGAGCTTGCTCAACCGTGTTATCGCTCAAAAAACTGACTTGGCGCATCAAATCGGTGGCCAGGCTCAGGCCAGCAAACTCGTTGCCCGCCAACATATGGCTTTGGCTACCACCAACATCAAGGTAGGTTTGCACCTCGGCAACCCGCGCCCCAATCAAGCTATTGCCATGCTTCAAGTGGTGGTCGAGAAAACTCAAAGGAGCGCCGAGAGTAAAGGCATCAAGCCACAAACTGACCTTGGCCAACTCGACCGCCATCGCATTCAGGTCAACCCCGTAGATACAGCGTTTGAGCACCGCCCGTTTGAGCAAAGCCACCCGCGTGAGCCGCTCGGGGTCGATCGTCACCCCTTGGCGCTCCATATCGGCCACAATCTCGCTGCGGGTGCGGTCGATCATCGCCCAAACTGGGTTTTCGCTCCACGCATTCAAAAAGTGAATCAAGCGATTGCTAATAAAATCGACGACTTCAACCAAAAAGTGGCCGCTGCCCATAGCTGGGTCAAGCACCCGCAGATTCAAACAATCGTCGAGCAACTGGCCCATGGCACTATTCGGGTCAGTCCAAAACACCGCCGGATTTTCGGGGCGCTTGCTGGATTTAGCCCGAGCAGCGACCAAATTGGCATAATTGCGATATTGTTTCTGCGCCTCGTGCAAGCGCGGAGCCAAGGCCTTAAATTTCTCATCGAGCACCGCGCCAACCGTCTGCTGCACAATATATTTCACAATATAATCGGGCGTGTAATAGCTGCCCGTGGCCTTGCGCTCCTTTTTATCGTTGACCAAATAGGCCATGCCCTGCTCGATAAGCGCCAGTGGTTTGGCAACTTTGGCAGCTGGCTGATAGACCTCTTTGCCCTTTTCCTTGGTCACGGCCAAGCGTTCGCTGGCAATGTGCAACTTAAATTCCAGCAAACCTTCGTAAATGCTACCAAGCTGGCGCACGCCCAACGACTTAAAATCAATCAGCACCAGCGCTTGGCTACGATCATCAAGATCGCGAGCGAGTCGATCCAGGCCCAAGGCCAAGTAGCGATCGGGCACGGCATAAGTTTGCAAAAACTGGCCGCTAACGCTGGTTGCACTGAATAAACCACCGTTGTAAGTTGGCATATTCAAATCGGGCGAGCCACGATCGATCACCGCGCACAAATCGAGAATACGCTGATAGAGCGCGGTTGAAGTGTCGCTGTAGTGCGCTTGCAACTTGGCCGAACGCTGATCGAGCAAGCTACCAGCAATTTTAGCGATCTCACGTTTGAGCGTGTACAAACTGCGTTCACGATAGCCGTTATGCTCATTCAGCGGCAGCAAATCAAGGCTTTCGGCATACAACACAAACATCAATCGATACAAAAAGGTCAATGTGGCTTCAAACACCGTGTTGAGTTGCTGCTCAGAAACGTCGTTAGCGCCTTGGCGGCGCATATCGGCAATAAAGCCTTGGGCAAATTGGGGAAAAATCTCAGTAAACACCCGATCTTTTAAGCGTTCGCCCAAGCCCTTGGCATACTCCGCCGATTGTTTGAGCAAGCGCTCCAAAAAGCCACCAAAGGCCTGAGCACGAAAAAACAACCACCAATATTTGAGCGCAACCACCGCATCCTGCGCCCCGAAGGCCTCTTCTAAATCAACTTCGTAGTAGTTGGTAGCCTTATTGCTGGCAGTTGTTGAATATAAGCGCCAATATTTGCCATTGCTCACAATCACCCATGGCACTGTGCCAGCCTCAAGCGTCGAAACCACCTCGGCTCCAGGAATAATCGTGGGCGTGGCGGAATCGCGCTGGCTATCTTGATCGTCTAAATTACGATTCCAAACATAGCCAAAAAAAGCTGCTACCGGTTGGGGATTATTGGGCACAACCAAATCATAGCGATAGGCTGGCTCACCCGCGACTGGTTGGGCCACAAAGCCCAAATCGGCCAAGATGGGAGCATAAAATTGCTTTTGCATCGTCGCAAGTGGCTGATCAGTTAATTGTTTTCGGGCAGTTTTGAGCAATGGGTTGATTTTGCGGCCAATCGGCAACACATCTTCATTCCATTCAGCATTTAATTTGGCATCAGTCAAACGCTGCGTCAAATAATAGTCCGAGAACAAGGCCCGATTATTGAAATAT
Source organism: Herpetosiphon gulosus (assembly GCF_039545135.1). NCBI lineage: Bacteria > Bacillati > Chloroflexota > Chloroflexia > Herpetosiphonales > Herpetosiphonaceae > Herpetosiphon > Herpetosiphon gulosus. The sequence goes on from NZ_BAABRU010000006.1 coordinate 281,029, forward strand.
TGCTCACTCCACTCAGCCAACACAAAGGCCGAACGCAGCTTATCCCACTGATACAGCGCATCAGGTTCAGTCATAGTAAAGCGTTTGAGCACGCGCAACGCCACATCCGAAACATTCAAACGATTGATCGTGAGTGGCACAGGCCGCAACATTTGGCGAATCGCCGCGCCACGCTGAGTATTTTGCGCCAACTCGCGCAGCAATATCACAAATTCCAACGTCTCATAATCTTTGGTCAAAATAACCAAGGCCAACTCAGGCCGATCGCGAAACGCGCGGGCGATGGCATTGCGTAACGCCGCCGTGAGTGAGCGCACTTCTAACAAATAAATTTTTATTTCTTGATCGTGGGGATCGCTTGCCAACAGCTCCACATGCTTAATTTCTTGGCGCAAATAGGCACTATCGAGGCCAACTTGAGCATACGAATCGATCGTTGTGCGCAGATCGATCGCATACTGCAAACGCGCCAAAAAGCCCGCCAAGGCATCGGCATTTTGCAATTGACGAATATCACTAGCAGTTAACTGAACATCATTGGAGGCAAATGTTTGGGTCATCGCACAATCTCCCACAAACCACAACATGGCATCGAGTGTTAGCGCAGTGTAGCATATTTTAGCGAGCAGAGAACATAGAACATAGAACATAGCCATGAAGGCTGAAACCGCGAAGAACGCAAAGGGCACGAAGGCCGAAACCACGGCGGCGGGTGAGGGGCGTTCCAATGATCATGATGGACTGTTCCCCCTCGCTCGCTCGGCGGGAGCGGGGGCTAGGGGGTGAGGGCATCCAAATCCACTCCAAATCCTACCCAATCATTGTTAACAACCTACCCTTATAAGGCGAGGCTAGGGGGCATGCCACACATTAATCCTTGTTAGCGCAGAATTAAATAGGCAAATAGCGCAACCCCCGCAGTCAATATCCACAGGTAGAGGCGTTGATAATAGACAAAATAGCGATGACTTAGCGCAAAATCAGGGATCACCTGCCAATCCTGAGCGGTAGTTTTTAGTCCAGCACATAACGCCGCAGCCACCGCTTCAGGCTCATCCCAACCCTCCAAGGTAAGCGTGCGCTGTTGTTCTTCAGGGATCAGTTCAGGGATTTTCACACTGGGCAAACCACGGATTGGCACACGCAACACAATATACGGCAGATCGCGCCGCGTATACCTACTGATCCCAACCGATTCAATCTGTTCCCACGGAATTTCAAAATATTGCCAGCCTCGCCGCATCACCAAGCCACGTGGGGTAAAATCAAGCGACGAAATCAGATCAACCAGCATGCGGCTGGCCAGCAGCAACCACATCAACATCCCCCACCAATACAATATACTCAGGTCTGGATCATTCACACGAAACACTGACCATCCAGCGGCAACGATTGCGGCGATCAAGGTAATCCACTTTAGCCAATATTCGCGAACGTGGAAGTGGGCAGTTTGCATCATCGTTCTCTCGTTCTATAGCAAAATCACCACAAATACGCTAGCTCAGCCAGGAAGTTGCTTTTTAACTGCGCTACTCATCGGCATATGCCTGATCAAGGAATGGGTGTATGATGCAGCGAATAGGGATTTAGCCGATAATCGACTGCACCATAACGAGGGATTGCAATGATCCAATGGTTCCGACAATCACTTCTCCGCCAAGTATTCAGTGGCTATTTATTGTTTGGGAGTGTGATTATTGGGGTTGGTTTAGTGATGAATGGCATTGTTCGGCAGCAACTGATGCGTGAGTTTCAGGCCAGCGATCAAGCCTTAGGCCAAGCCATCGCCGTGCAAACCGATAGTCGGCTGCAAAATGCCCGTGATTCTTTGGTTGCGCTGGCCGCCTTAGATCCCGAAATCTTTACCGCAAGTGCTTATCCTGCCATGGAGAATGCCTTTAAGGCCTTCAAAGCAGCGCGTCCTGATATCGATCGGGTTTATTGGATCGATCAGCTTGGCCATATGCAAGTATCGGTTCCCTACGATATTCGCACGCTTGGCACTGATTTTAGTGAAGAACGGATTTTTCTGCGGGCAAGCCAAGCCGATACACCGTTTATCAATGGCGGATCAGTTGATCTAACAACATTTAATGCCGTGGCAATTATTGCGATTCCGATTCGCGATCAACAAAACCAGTTTGTCGGAATTTTAGCAACCAATGTGCTTTTGGCCGATTTTAGCCAGCCCTTAAATCTGATTGTGAATCAACCAAGCCAGCAAGCCCAAGGTCTGCGCCTAAGTATGCTTGATGATCGCGGGATGTTAATCGCTAGCCAAGAACGTGAGCGCTTACTCCAGCCGATTGGTAGCGAAATACCTGGAGTTGAGGCAGCACTGCAAGGCCAACCAACCAGCCAACTTGGGCTTGATCTCCAACAACAGCAGTGGTTATATAGCTCGGTTCCAGTTCCCAGCGTTGGTTGGGTGGTGATTGTGCAACGGCCTGCGAGTGCGGTTTTCCAAGTTGTGAATCGCTTTAGCACCTGGTTGCTGGTGGTGGCTTTACTGTTTGCAGGTGGTGGTTGGTTATTCTGGCTTTTTTTGGTGCGCCATATGATTCATCCCTTGCATCATTTGGCCACAAGCTATCAGCTGGTCGAGCCTGCGGTCAATCGCCCGACAACCAGCCATCTTAGCGTTCGCCACGATGAAGTTGGGACCCTCGCACGTTCGTTGCAACGACTTGATCAGGATATTAGCAAACGCCTGAGTGAACTTCAGATTTTATTGGAAACCTCGAATGCGGTTGTGGGCACGCTTGATCCGCAAACGGTGATTGATACGATTACCCATGAAGTGCAACGCTTAGTCGATAGCCAAGCTGTGGTAGTTTTAGTGCCCGATGATCATGGAGCGTTGCGCGTTTTAGCTAGCACAGGCCGCAGTAAAGCCTATGATCAAACCGTTTCAGTTCAACCAAATGATCCATTATCGCCCTCGGCTACAGCTTTACGTCAAGGCCAACCAGTCCAAATGTTGGCTGATAGCGGCGAGTATTTCCCAGCTTCGATTGCACATCAAGGCTTTCGCGCCTTATTAGCGATTCCAATTATTAGTCATCATGTCGGCAATGTTGTAGTGATGGTCTATCGCACCAACGCCCAAGCATTCGATGCCAATGATTTAAAATTGCTCTTGATGTTTGCCAACTATGCAACCCTAGCGTGGGAACATGCGGTGTTGTATGAACGCAGTGATGTGCGGTTGCAGGCGGTTGCCCACGAAAATGAGCAACTTTATTTGGCGGCAACCCATGAAAAACAAACCTTAGCCGCGATTATTGATAGTATGCGCGATGGGCTGATTCTGGCAGGCGTTGATGATCGCTTGCTGGTGGCCAATCCCCGCGCACGAACACTGCTAGCACTTGGCGATGGGGCAATTGACCAACTAAGTTTAACCGAGATTTATCAACGCCTACGCCAGCAAACGGTTGATCAAGCGCAGTATGATCGCGGCTTTGCCCAAGCCCAAACTCGCCAGCCCCAGGTTTGGCTGCTCGAAACGGTCAATGATACCAACACCACCGTCTTCGAGATCCACCATTTCCATGTTGGCGATCAGCAGCAGTTGATTGGCTATGGCTTGGTCTTACGCGATATTACCCATGAACATGAGGTTGAGCAATTCAAAACAACCCTGCTAGCAGCGGTTGGCCATGAGTTACGCACCCCGTTAGCCGCAATTAAAGGCAATGCTTCGACTCTGTTACAAGATGATATTGACTGGCCGCTGGCTGAACAACGCCACTTTTTAACTACCATTAGCAGCGAAGCTGATCGCTTGGCCAGCATGGTGACCAATTTGCTGGATATCTCACGCTTTGAAGCTGGGTTATTGCCGCTTCAGCGGGCATGGTATCAACTTGATCAACTGATCGCTGCGGGAATTCAGCGGCTGGCCCGCCCAATCCCACGCCTAGAGCTTGATTTGCCGACTCCGACCCCAGCGATTTTTGTTGATGCTGCTCGCTTTGAGGTTGTGATTCGCAATTTGGTTGCCAATGGTTTAGCCTATGGCGAAGGTTTTATTCAAATTCAGGCTCGTTGTGAGCAACAGCATTTAATTGTTCAGGTACGCGATGATGGCCCAGGCATCGCCAACCATGATCTTCCCTATGTTTTTCAGCGCTTTTATCGAGCACACCATGGCATTCAACGCCGTTCGGGTGGCACTGGCTTAGGATTAGCGATCTGTAAGGCCTTTATTGAAGCTCATGGCGGTAAAATCTGGGGTGAAAATGATGCAGCTGGAACAACGATAGTCTTGCGAATTCCAATCGCGGGCAACACCGGATAATACCGATTAGCTGATCGCTTAATTCAAGGAGCACTCTGCATGGCAACGCAGCCAGTTCGGGTATTACTTGCCGAGGACGAAGATGTTTTGCGGGATTTTATTCGGCGGAATCTCCAAGTGCGTGGGTTTGAGGTGTTGGAAGCCACCAACGGGCTTGAGGCCTTGGCGCTTTGGCATACTGAACAACCCCAATTAATTATTTTGGATTTAATGATGCCGCGTTTAACTGGCTTTGAGGTTTGTCAACGGATTCGCGAACAATCAATCGTGCCAATTATTGTGCTAACCGCCTTGGATGCCGAGCGCGATAAAGTTATGGCCTTTGATTTAGGCGCTGACGATTATTTATGTAAACCATTTGGAGTCGATGAGTTGCTGGCGCGAATTCGAGCAGTCTTGCGGCGCAGCCAATGGAGCGTTCAACCCCAAGCTAATGGGATCAAACGCTATGGCGAGTTAGAGATTGATCTTGAAGCGCATAGCGTTCGGCGAGCAGGCCTTGATGTGCGGTTAACCCCAACTGAATTTGCGCTCTTGGCATATCTCAGCACCCATCCCAATAAAGTGCTGACCCATCGCATGCTGTTGCAACATGTGTGGGGCGATCAATATCGCGACGAGGCCGAATATTTACGGGTCTATATTGGGCGTTTACGCCGCAAACTCGAAGCCGATCCCAGTAATCCGCGCCATTTGCTAACTGAAGCAGGCATCGGCTATCGTTTTGTTGGTTAGATAATGGCTTGGGCTTTGAATGTGTCAATCTCCGTTTGCGTATAGCCAAGCTCTTGCAAAATAGCCTGAGTGGCAGCGCCCAAGGCTGGAATGCCTTGCATCGCTGGCGTAAAGTTTGACCAATTGACTGGTGGCAGCAGTGCCTGAATTGGCCCAACCTCGCTCATCACGCTGCTCCAGCGCCCTCGGGCCGCCAATTGCGGATGCTGCCAAAAATCCAAAACGCTATTCAGTCGGGCGTTGGCAATTCCCAAAGCATCAAGCTGGGCAAGCGTTTCATCAAGGCTTAAATTGCGGGTATGTTGATTGATTAGCGCTTCTAAAGCCTGACGATTCGCTACCCGCTGACTGACCGTCGCAAATTCTGGTTGCCCGATCAGTGCTGGTCGGCGCAAAAAACCACCACAAAATTGCTGCCACTCACGCTGATTTTGCACCGCCAAAAAGACCTGCCCATCAGCACAATCAAATGCGCCATACGGTGCAATTGCCGCATGCTGCAAGCCAGTGCGTGGCAAATTCTGGCCGCTATAGCCACTGTAATATGCCGGAAAGCCCATCCATTCGGCTAAAGCCTCAAATAAGGCAACCTCGATCTGGCAGCCTTCGCCAGTTGCTTGCCGCTGGTATAAGGCGGCCAAGATACCAGTGTAGGCATACATTCCACCTGCAATATCGGCAATTGGGATGCCAACTTTGGCTGGTTGTTCGGCGCTGCCAGTTATCGAAACCGCACCAGCCTCGCATTGAATCAACAGATCATAGGCTTTTTTATGCTGATACGGCCCGCCGCTACTCCCATAGCCCGAAATATCACAGACAATCAATTTAGGATTTGCGTGACGCAGCGTTTCAGCGCCAAATCCTAAGCGTTGGCTGGCTTGCGGCGCTAAATTCTGAATAAAAACATCAGCCGTTGATAATAATTGGTGCATAATCGCTTGCGCTTGCGGCTGCTTCAAATCGAGCGTGATGCTCTGCTTACCACGATTCAGCCAAACAAAATGCGACGATAACCCGTGAACAGCCTGATCATAGTGACGAGCAAAATCGCCTGTATCAGGCCGTTCGATTTTAATCACCCGCGCCCCCAGATCAGCTAATTGTCGGGTGGCAAAAGGCGCGGCAACAGCTTGTTCGAGGGCGACAACCGTAATTCCAGTTAATGGCAGCATAGATACCTCATACGTGCTAACCCATTTCGATTCTAGATATACCTGAAATTTGGCTCAATTTTACAAATATTTATGCTTTGTTTATGCCAAGCCAGTTAATTTTTACGTCGTTTTTACATTGATCAACTAAGCTATGAGCCAACCCACCGAAGCATTGAGCCAACCTTCCTCTCAAACAAGCGACGGAGTAAACCCAATGAAAAGCCATTTCACGCGCATTGTGGCGCAAGTGTTCACTGTCGGACTCATGGCCTCGTTGATCAGTTGTGGTAGCACGCAAACAACGCCTACCGTCAGCCAAAGTGCTCAGTCAGCCCAAACCTCAAACGCCGATCCAGCTTTAGTTGAAGCCTCAAAACAAGAAGCCGCTGGTATTTTGATTTATTCAATTATGAGTGAAAAAAATTGGCAGCCAGTGATTCAAGGCTTTAATGCCAAATATCCTTGGATCAAGGTAACGACTGCTGATTTGGGAGCCTATGAGGTATTCGAGCGCTACTACACCGAAGCGGCTGGTAATGCTCGCACTGCTGATTTTATCTCCACAACTGCGCCTGATGGCTGGATTAACTTTATCGACAAAGGCGAAGTACAGCCGTATGTTTCCAGCGAAGATGCCCAAATTCCTGAGCTTGGCAAAATTGCCCAAGGGGTCTATGCCGCCTCAACCGATCCAATGGTCTTTATTTGGAACAAGCAATTGGTCGCCGATCCGCCGCAAACCATGGCTGAACTCGTCAGCATGATCGACAAAGACCCCAGCGCCATGCAAGGCAAGTTGGTGAGCTACGATGCCGATGGCGAAGGCTTTGGCTATGGTCTCAACTGGTTTTATACCAAAGCTAAGGGTGCTGATGGCTGGAAAACTTTAGAAGCGATTGGTTCAAGCCAGCCAAAAATTTTGACCTCTGGCGGCAAAATGATCGATTCAGTGCTTTCGGGCGAATCCAGCATCGGCTACTTTGTCTCAAATATCACGGTTCAGCCACGTTTGGAAGCTGCTCAACAATTGCTTGGCTATAGTTTTGTGCCTGATGCCCAAGTTGTGGCAGTGCGTGGCATGGCAGTTACCAAACATGCGGCTAGCCCTAATTCGGCCAAATTGCTGATCGATTATATTCTTTCAGCCGAGGGGCAAATGGCCTTCTCGCAAGGTGGCTTAACCGCCTATCGCCCCGATATCGCAGCAACTGCGCCGCTGCATCTTTCGCAAGTGAGCCAAGCGGTTGGAGGCGAGCAAAATATCATCTTCTCGCGGCCCGATAAAGCTCTTGCCGATCCTCAACAACGTAGCCAGTTCCTCAATCAATGGAAACAAGCCCTCGGTCGCAACCAATAAGCCCCACTTAACTTAAATGGTGCTGGGTAGAGCGCTGTAGGCCAGTGAGCCGGCTTACAACGCTCTACCCAGCACCATCCAAGGAGTTTGCAGATGGCAGCAACAGCCCAAACTCGCCCAATTAAGGCGATTGCGAAAGCACCCAGATGGCGGCTCGATCGGGTTATTCAATGGTTGATTGCGCTGACAGTCGTTGGCTTGGTATTGTTTCCAACTTGGCCGATTCTCTATCAAAGCCTCTTAGAAAAACCCTTGTACGAAGCCAGTAACACCCTGAGTTTGCAAAACTTTCCCCGGGTTTTGGGCAATCCCAAAATTTGGCAGGTGATCGGCAATACAGCGGTTTTTATGCTGGGCAGTACCATCGTTGGAACCTTGATTGGGATTCTGTTTGCGGTGCTCTTGATCCGTACCGATCTGCCTGGAGCACAATGGCTGCAAAAATTGATTACGATTCCCTACTATGTTTCAGCGCTGATTTTGGCTTTTGGCTGGGCAGTGATGTATGGCCCCCAAGGTTTTATGACGGTGATGGTGCGCGAATGGGGCTTGCCAACCTGGAATCTGTATACGATGCCAGGCTTGATTGTGGTCAGTGCACTCTATTTTATGCCGTTGACCTTTATGTATTGTAGTTCCTCGCTGAGCATGGCCGACCCCCAACTAGAATCAGCCGCGCGGATTGCGGGAGCAAAACCGTTGCGTATTTTGCTGCGAATTACCATCCCCTTGATTCGGCCAGCCATGCTGTATGCGCTTGTATTGACCATGGTCTCTAGCATCGAATTGCTTTCAATTCCCTTGGTGCTTGGTGAAAGCGCCCAAATTGATGTGCTTTCAACCTTTCTCTATCGCACAGCACTGGTGAGTGGGACAACCGATTATGGCACCTTGGCGGTTGTGGCAATTATGGTGGTGCTGTTTATTTCAGTCTTGGTTATGCTGCAAAACCATCTGATGAAGCAAGAACGCCGCTTTGTGTCAGTCAGCGGCAAAATCTCACGAGCGCGAGTCTTACATTTGGGATGGTTGCGCTGGCCCTTGGGATTCGTCGTCTATCTCTTTGCAGGTTTGACGATTTTGGTGCCACTTGGCGGCATTATTCTGCAAGCCTTCACGCCGTTTCTCAGCGCCCTGATCAATCCATTTTCAATTTTGACCATGGATAATTTCAAACAAGCCTTTGAATTTGAAACCTATCGGGTTGCAATTATCAATAGTTTGTTAATTGCCGGCGTTGGCGGAGTCGTAGCAACCCTCTTTATGGCAGCGGTGGCTTTGTTGACCTATCGCTCGAAATTCCCAATGCGCGGCGCAGTCAAATACATTGCCCAATATCCACGGGCTTTTCCGGGCACGATTATCGGTTTAGGCTTTTTATGGGCCTTGCTCTCGTTTCCAGCCTTGGGTGGCTTGCGCAATACAATTTGGATTTTGATTATTGCCTATACCATGCGCTATTTACCATTAGGATTTAGTGCGATGAGTCCCTCGATTTTACAAATCTCCGATGAGCTTGATCGGGCGGCGCGGGTGAGTGGCACAACCTGGCTGGGTGTGATGCGTCATATTATGCTGCCATTGCTGCGGCCAGCGCTACTTACGACCTTCACCCTCTTATTTATCACCTTTTTAAAAGAATACTCGGTAGCGTTGTTTTTGTTCACTCGTGGCTCGCAAGTGATCGGCACAACCATGCTGGAGGTTTGGGCCCAAGGTGGGCCTGGCCCCGCCGCTGCTTTGGCTGTAATTCAATTATTAATTATTGGGGTTGTGCGCTGGCTAAGTAGCTTTATTCCGACGGTCAAAGTTCGCGAATAATTCGTAAGGAGCAACCGATGAGCAACATTCATCACGATTCAGCCGGATTAACCATCGAACATCTCAGTAAAATGTATAATCGCAGTGCCAAAGCGCTTGATGATCTTAGTTTGTCGATTCAAGCAGGTGAATTGGTGAGCTTTTTGGGGCCATCTGGCTGTGGCAAAACCACCACGCTCAATTGTATTGCCGGGCTAGAACATCCCGACACTGGCACAATTCGGGTTGGCGATTTTGTGCTGACCGATAGCGCCAAAAAGCTCTTTTTGCAACCTGAAGATCGCCAGCTTGGCATGGTGTTTCAATCGTATGCACTTTGGCCGCATATGACGGTCGCCGATAATGTTAGTTTTGGCTTACGGGTCGCCAAAATCGCCAGCAGCGAGATCAAACAGCGGGTGGCAACAATTTTAGAGTTGGTAGGATTAGGCCATGTTGCCGAGCGCTATCCCTTCCAACTTTCGGGCGGGCAGCAGCAACGGGTAGCGCTGGCTCGTGCGGTGGTAACTGAACCACGCCTACTTTTGCTTGACGAGCCATTATCCAACCTTGATGCCAAAGTGCGGGAGCAAGCTCGCACATGGCTGCGCGATATTCAAAAACGCCTTGGCATTACCACCGTTTATGTGACCCATGACCAAGCTGAAGCGTTGGCGATGTCTGATAAAATTGCCGTGATGTCGGCAGGCAAGCTTGAGCAATTTGATACGCCGCAAGCAATTTATGAACAACCAGCAACCCGTTTTGTGGCCGAATTTATCGGGGCAACCACCTTTTTACCAGCAACCGTGGTTCAGCATGCGCCAACGTTGAGCCAAGTCAGCCTGAGCGATGGTACATGCCTTGAGGTGCGCACAGCGCTCAAGCTCCAACAACACCAAACAATTGATTTGGGCATTCGCTCCGAACGGGTTCAAGTGGCTACGAGTGATCATCAGACCAACGTGATTGCGGGTGCAATTCGCAGCTCGGATTATTTGGGCGCAAAATGGCATCATCAAGTTGAAACCTCAATTGGCGCATTGATGGTCGAGACGTTGGATTATACCAGTGGCAATGTACGAATTTATTTGCCGCCTGAGTCGTTGATGGTCTTGAAAGCGGCTTAAAGCATACGAGGTCGGTTATGTGGCAACAACGTTGTTGGCTTCAAGGCTTAGCTTATCTGGTGATCATTGGTTTGTTGGGAGGCTGCGTCAGTACCAGTGCCAACGAACAACCGCTGGAGATCACCTTTGGCGCATCGATCTCGATTACTGGAAAAACTGCCAAAGAAGGCGAATATGTGCGTGATGGGTATCAATTTTTTGTTGATACCCTAAATGCCCAAGGTGGCATTCTGATTGGCGGCCAACGCTATCAATTGCGTTTACGCTACTACGATGATGAATCGAACCTTGAACGCACAGCTGAGCTGTATGAAAAATTAATCAATCACGATCAAGTTGATTTTTTATTGGGGCCATATGGCTCGGATGCTACCAGCGTTGCCGTGGCGATCGCCGAAAAATATCATATTCCGCTGGTGTCGGGCCATGGCTCGGCCAGCAGCATTTACGCCAATAACTATCACTATATCTTCAGCGTGCAAACCCCCGCTCGTCATTACTTAAATGGCGTTATTGATGCCTTATTGGCTGCTGACCCAAGCCTCAAAACGCTGGCCCTGTTGAGCGAAACCGATTCGTTTTCGCAGGATGTTGCCCAAGGCGTGCGCGATTATGCCCAACAGCGTGGCTTAAATGTGATCTATCACGGCGATTATCCCAGCGATGCGCGTGATGTCAGCCATCACTTAAACATCATTAAGCAACTTCAGCCCGATATGTTGCTCGGGGCAGGCCATTTGCAAGAGGCGTTGTTAATCGTCAAGCAAGCCAAAAGTCTTGATGTTACGCCTAAGGCAATTGGATTAAGCGTGGGACCGTTATTGCCGCAATTTCGAGCCAATTTACAACATGATGCTGATTATATTCTTGGCCCAACTCAATGGACTCCAGCACTCGACTATCATGGCGATGATGTCTGGCAAACTCCGGCGGCCTTTGCCCAAGCCTTTCGTCAACAATACCCTCAATATAAATCGGTGCCCTATCAGGTTGCTGAGTCAGCAGCCTCATTGATTGTCTTTCAACGGGCCTTTGAGCGGGCAGGAACGATTGATCGCTTAGCGGTGCGCGATACGATTAAAGGCTTAAAGCTTGCTACTTTCTTCGGGCCGATTCAATTTGACGAGCAGGGCGTGAACAGCGCTAAACCCATGGCGGTTGAACAATTGTATCCCGATGGTCAAAAATATACGGTGTTTCCTCAAGCTGTGGCTGAACAATCACTGTTGTATCCAATGCCCGCCTGGAGTCAACGCTAGATAGCAAAAACTTGATCAAAAAAACCGCCCACTTGCAATGAAGTGAGCGGCAAAACTTGGAAAACCCTTAGCAACTAGTGTTGCCAAAACGTCTCGATCAAGGCTTGTTCGGCTTCAGGATTCCAGACATTGCCCTCGCCGAGTTTGGCGGCAACTTCGGGCAAGTTTTTGTGCAATTCATCAATTCCGGTTAGTGGCAAGCCGCTGAGTTGCGGGAAGATCACGACTTTGCCTGCATAGGTTCCGGCCATCATGGCTTTGACCCCATCAAGCGCGGCTTCGATGCCACCAACCGCCGCCACTGAGCGATTGGGCGAGAGCTCACCTGCCACAGTTTTTTGAATCACGGTGGCTTGATCGATAATTCGCGAGCCAGATGTGCCCGTAAATTGAGCATTTGCTAAGTAGACATTGCTCAAGTTCAATGGCGCAAACGTACCATTGGGCACGCCGGCAAACAACACGAGCATGCCGTTGGGAGCCATCAAAGTTGCTGCATCGCCCATCAAGGGGCCACTGGGCACGCTCACAATTACATCATCAGCACCCAAATCGTCGGTTTCAAGCAGCACCGTGGCATGCAACGAATTTTCAACGGTTGGGTTGATTAACAGCAAGCGTTTACCACGAGCCTCAGCCAAACCACGGAATAAGCGATCTAAGGCGCGTAAGCGATCATCATTCACATCGGTAGCGATAATTGTGCGCGGGCCATTCGGCAATTCAATCGCTCGTTGAACATGCATTTGACCCATCGGACCGCCAGCACCGACAAACACGGCTACGCCATTTGGTTGCAAATCGCAGCGATTGCGCGTCTCGCCATAGGCTGCGCTAATGTCTGAGCTGTTTGTACCAACGTAGGCAATATAATCGTAGTGAATTCGGCCAACATCGATCTCGGACAAACCATCGAGCGCTGTTTGGCCAACCAAATTAAATGTGCCACGGCGGGCAACTAAGCGAGCAGCAGCACTGACTTGGCTAGCTGAGCGTGGATCAAGCATAACCACATCATCAAAACCTTGGTTACTGGTCAAATCATTGCGTAACTCAAGATAGTCATCAACGCTCAAACCATCGCGCACGATAATTTGAGCCTTGCTAGTTTGCTGCAACAGTTCCTGCAATTGTTGCGGCACATCGGTCAAAATAATGCGGGCAGGAGCATCAAAGCCGCTGCTAAAACTGTAGCTGCGTTGATCACCAACTTGCCCAATAATCCATAATGTGCCACCTTCTTTGGGGTTGAGCCGACGACGCTGAGTATACGCACCTTCGACACAGGCCCATGGCTCGGTCAAGGCAGTTTCGGCGTAGCCCATGCCCTCGCCAACTGGCAGTACATAGGCTCCATCATCGGCATTCAACACTTCAGCACCAATCAAGTGGAATTGGGTCAGGCCACCAGGAATCGTATAGCCATAGGCGGTGCTCATGCCATCCTGGTAAATATCGGGCTGAATCGCCAAACGCTGGCCTGGTTGATACTGAGCTTGCAAATCCTTGCCAACTTTGAGCACCGTCAAGGCCGCTTCATGACCCAACCGCGTTGGCTCGGTCGCCAAATCACGATTATACAGCTTGGGATGGCGACCGCCCTGCTGAATCAGTTTTACATCGGAGAAACACATGCCAACTGCATCGACCCGCACCAACAGTTGATCGGCGGCAGGCTCGGTGACGGCAAAGGTTTCTGGTTGGGCATTGCGCCCGATATGTTCGACCCCTGCCCCATACATATTCCAAGCAACCGTGGTTGCCGCAATTGGGGCATCAGGGGATTGATAATCATCAAACGTGGTCATTGGTCGAACGCTCCTTGGCGTACTTCGGCGGCAGTGGCACAGGCCAACGCCCGCCGAGCAGATGTTTGGCACTGAGCAAAATTCAGTGCGCGGATTTGGGCTTTGACGGTTGGAATGGCGGGCACGCTAACGCTGAGTTCATCAACCCCAAGGCCCACCAAAATTGGTACAGCTTGCGGATCAGCGCCCAACTCGCCGCAAACTCCCACCCATTTGCCAGCAGCATGAGCCGCCTCAACCGTCCGCGCAATCAGGCGCAATACCGCTGGATGCAAACCATCAGCTTGGGCCGCCAGCGTCGGATGGGTGCGATCCATGGCTAAGGTGTATTGGGTCAGGTCGTTGGTGCCAATTGAGAAAAAATCAACTTCAGCCGCCAAAATATCGGTCATTAAAGCTGCTGAAGGCACTTCGATCATAATTCCGATTTCAATTGGCGCTAATTGCAATTCATTGCGAATCCGTTCAATTTCAGCTTTGGCAGCGCGTAACTCTCCTGCATCGGCAATCATCGGGAACATAATTCGCAAGCGGCCAAAGCTGGCAGCGCGTAAAATTGCCCGTAATTGAGTTTGCAGCAATTCGGGGTGGGCCAAGCACAAGCGAATGCCGCGCTCGCCCAAAAATGGGTTTTCTTCAGCAGGCAAGGCCAGATAGGGCAGTGGCTTGTCGCCGCCAATATCGAGAGTGCGCACAATCACTGGGGCATCGCCCATGGCTTGAGCAATCTCGCGGTAGGTCACGAACTGCTCATCTTCGGTTGGGGCTTGCGTGCGTTCCAAAAATAAAAATTCGGTACGTAACAGGCCCACCCCATCAGCGCCTAAAGTTGTGGCTTGCTGAGCTTCGCTCAGGCCACCGATGTTGGCAACCACTTCGATATGCTGACCATCAAGGGTTGTGGCTGGCTGATTGGCGCTGCGCATGGCCAATGCTTGATGCTCACGCTCTTGCTGCTGGGCAGTTTTAGCCGCAGCAATGGCTTCAGCCGCTGGGCTAATCAACAAGGTACCAGCCGTACCATCGAGAATAACTTCGGTTCCGGTGGCAAGTTCGAGGACGCTTGGGCCAGCACTAATAACCGCTGGCAAGCCCAAGGCGCGGGCCAAAATCGCGGTATGAGCATTCGGGCCACCCACCGCTGTGCAAAAACCCAGCACTTTGGCTGGATCAAAAGCAGCGGTTTCTGAAGGTGTCAGATCATAAGCCACTACAATCATCGGCTGCTTGACCTTGGCCCAGTGGGCTTCAAGCGTCGAGGCTTCGGCTCCTACCAAGAGGCGCAGCACCCGATCACCCACATCGCGAATATCGCTGGAACGCTCGGCGAGTAAAGCATCGTCAAGTTGGGCAATCGCGTTGGCCTGTTGATTGATCACATTCTGCCAAGCAACCTCGGCTCCTTGACCAGCAGCAATGGCCGAATGAACCGCATCGAGCAAAGCGGGATCAGCCAAAATATCGCGGTGAACATCAAAAATTGCGGCTTCGCTGGCATCAGCCCGTAGCAATACTTGTTCGCGTAGCGCCACCAATTGCTGCTGGGCCGTGGTCAAGGCCGCTTGCAAACGCTGAAGTTCGTTATCCACTCCGCTAAATCGGTGGGTAATTTCGATCCGCGCACGTTCGTAGCGCAAAATTGTGCCAACTGCAATGCCAGGTGCGCCCGCAATCCCTTGGATGGTCGCCCCAGCTTTGAGTGGCTCGGCACGGGTTGGCGCAGGCGGCGGATCGGCCACGGCGACGTTGGTTTCAAGCTTGGCATGGCCATTGAGATTGGCATGGCCATTGCGAGCCGCAGCCAAAGCATCGTTAACGCTATTGGCGGCAGGTGTGCCATGACCTTCGCCCAAGCCTTCGTGGACGGCAGTTACGATCGCTTCGGCAGCGGCGGTTTCATCTTCGCCGTTAATCTCGATTTGGATCGCCTGACCACAGACTACACCGAGGGTCAACAACGCGATCATGCTTTTAGCGTTGACCCGTTTGCTGCCAGCACGAATCGAAATCGTCGATTTGAATTGTTTTGCAAGGTCAACCAAGACTCGGGCAGGCCGCGCATGCAGGCCTGCCGAGTTATGAATCACCAGATCAAGCTCCTGCATGATGCCTTTCCTCGTCGTAGGCTTCTTCCTCACGCACTCGCCCTAATTGCTCAAGAATCTGTAAAGGATCGCTGGTTTGAGCCAATTGCTGCACAATTGCTTCATCTTCGATCACTTCGGCCAAATTTGCTAACACACCCACATGCTCATCGGCGTTGGCGGCAATTCCAATTACCAAATAGGCCAATTCGCCTGGCTCCCACTCAACGCCAGCGGGAAACTGCACCACAGCAATGCCAGTGCGAATCACATCGGCCATATTTTCGTGCTGACCATGGGGAATCGCGACCCCATTGCCTAGATAGGTTGAGATCACTTGTTCGCGCTTCAACATCCCATCAACATAGTTGGCAGCAACACAACCGCTGGAAACTAACAACGCTCCAGCTTGCTGAATCGCCTCTTGTTTGCTAGCAGCGCTGGCTCCTAGCCGAATGGTTTCGCTCGATAAGATTGCCATTTTAGGCCTCCACAAGATCAGTGCCATCCTGCAAGCTTTGAACAACTTGATCAAACACAGGATCATTGAGGAATTGGGTAAAGGCAATCACGACGGCATTTGGTGCTTGCTTCCGCGCAAAATCAGCCAAGCCTTTGTGCACCAATACTAGTTTGGCATCGGTTGGCAACGAGCGCACCGATTTATGCACCACCGTGATGCTCAAATTGGCTTGTTTGAGTTTCTTTTTGAGCGCCGTAACACCCATAAAACTTGAACCAATGCCTGCTTCACAGGCAAACACAATCGTTGTAACATCGGCAGCGGCAATTGATTGAGCCATGACAAACCTCCTTCAGTTGGGTCAAAATCTATTAGTGCGCGGTTGCGGCTGTGCCCGTCATTTCTGAACTGGTTTGCTCATCTTCGACTGCTTCTGTGCCAGGGAAGAGTTTGAGCAACATCGAGCCAACCACAAACGAGCCGACAATCCCGACGAAAACACCGCCCAAGACCGCAAAGTGACCGCCACGTGGAATAACTGCCAAGTAGGCAAAGATCGAGCCAGGTGATGGTGTAGCAACCAAACCTGCATCAAAAATTACAAACCACAGGTCGGCTAAGATCCCGCCAGCCCACATTGCCACAATCATCACAGGGCGAGCCAAAATGTAGGGGAAATAGATTTCGTGAATCCCACCGAGGAAGTGAATTACCGCAGCACCTGGGGCTGATTCTTTGAGGTTGCCTTTGCCAGCAAACCAGAAGGCCAAGAGCAAGCCTAAGCCTGGGCCGGGGTTACTTTCGAGCAAAAAGTGAATCGCTTTGCCACTTTCGCCAACTTCAGCCACACCTAAGGGGCCAAGAATCCCGTGGTTGATGGCGTTATTGAGGAAGAGCACTTTAGCTGGTTCAATAATAATATCGGCCAAAGGCAACAAACGCCAGTCAATCAAGAATTGAACGCCAGCACCCAAACCATCGCTCAAGCCTTCGACGACTGGGCCAATCGCCACATTCGCCAACAGCACCAAGCCCATCACGAGGAAGCCAGCCGAGAAGTTATTGACCAACATTTCAAAGCCAGTTGGCACGCGATCTTCGAGGAACTCGTCGATTTTCTTCATCAGGTAGCCGCCAAGTGGCCCCATGACCATGGCTCCGATAAACATTGGAATATCGGCCCCGACAATCACACCCATGGTTGCGGCGGCCCCAACCACCCCGCCACGGGTATCGTGAATCATCTTACCGCCAGTATAGCCAATCAAGGTTGGCAACAGGTAGGTAATCATTGGGCCAACCAGCTTGGCAAAGGTTTCGTTGGGAATCCAACCAGTTGGGATGAACAGAGCGGTGATTAAGCCCCAAGCGATGAACGCACCGATATTGGGAACAACCATTGCAGCCAAGAAGCTGCCGAAGCGCTGAATATGCTGTCGCATGATGGGCGTTTCTCCTTTGAAGTCATTGTTAATCGTCGTTGATTGCCCCGTGGATTCAGAATGGTGGTTCGTCAGCTAACGCCCGGGTTGTTATCTGCGCAACAGTCAGCCACGGTATCGCACACACCGCTAAGCAGAGGTTCGCCGTGGTGTTTTGGCAGTGCCCTACACCAGCCCGACGATCCTGTCGTAGGTTGTCAATCGAGGGAGATAGCTCCGGATGGACAGAGGTTTCGATGTGTTTGTGTACTATTAACGGTACAGGCGTTTTAGGCCATTGTCAAGCCATAAAACCCATTTTATTGATCTGTTTTTTGGTTGCGCTATTACGACAAAATGCGATGATTTAGCAAGCTAAACCATCCACTGGGTCAGCGCCGCAATATCTTCTGGGTGCAACATCGGATGCACTTGGATCACATCGATTGGTACGCTGGCCAGTGCTAAGGGCGCAGTCGTAATTACCAAGTCGGCATTGGCCAAACGTTCTGCCGAAAGCTCACGCATCGAGAGTACTTCAAAAATACCTAGTTTGGGAAACCGTGCTTTGAGCCGCGCCACCAAAAGTTGAGTTGTGGCCATCCCGCTTGGGCAAACCACCAGAATATTGCGAGTTTGCACAGGCCGTGCCCGCACTACCGCCGCTCGCAGCAACAAAATCAATTCATCCCGCGCATCAATCGGCAAAGCCACACCAATCGTTGCTAGCAGCTTACGATCAATTAAATCGGCTACCCGCCGCTCAGTTGCATAACGTTCGCTCTGGGTTTCACTGGATTGATGGGTTGGAACCCACAGACCAAAGCGCTGGCGATTGCAGGCTGGCGGAATTAAGGCGGCCAAACCATCGCGCAAAAGCTGATCGTTGGCAAGCTCGGCTACATCGTAGCTGGTGGCAATCACATCAATCAACCCATTGATCAAACGAACGGTTACGTGATCGGTCTCATGCTGATTGGGCCATGGCCGTTCGCGGGCAGCACACACCAATTGCAAAGCGACACCAGCAATTTCGGCAAGATTGATCGTGGCACTGGCTTGCAAACCATAATGTTGCTCAAATTGCTTAGCAACTGGCCAAATCAACTGCTGTTCAAGCCAATGTAACGTTTCAGGATGCCAATGCAGATACTGTTGGGCGTTAATACGTTGCTGTTGCAACGCCAAGGCCAAAGCCAACAAACTAATCGCCTGATCGCTAAACCGCGCATTCAAGGCAGCTTCGGCCCAAATCACCTGCTGTTGAGCTTTAGGCAGATCAAGTTCCTGCAAAAAGCTATTAACCCGTTGAATGATCGGCAGCAGGGCTGCATCTTGTTGCAAC
The DNA here is from genome assembly GCF_039545135.1 of Herpetosiphon gulosus. NCBI lineage: Bacteria > Bacillati > Chloroflexota > Chloroflexia > Herpetosiphonales > Herpetosiphonaceae > Herpetosiphon > Herpetosiphon gulosus. The sequence continues at coordinate 299,891 of NZ_BAABRU010000006.1, forward strand.
ACAAAATCAAAGCCAAGGCCTGCTTGGACGCTAATAATTGGCAAACTAAAGGGCACATCGCCCCATAACAACGCGGCTAAAGCTTGGCGTTTCGCCAACTCAGCGCCCTCGATCCAGCAACCGCGATGTTGCCGCCGCACCACTTGCAAGCCAAAACTGGCCAGCCAAATCTCCATTACATCGAGATCTTTGAGCACCGTCGTGCGAGCAACTGCGAGATCTTGTTGGAGTTGGTTGAGGGTCAAGGGTTCGGGGGTAATCAACAGCACTAAGGCCAAAAGCTGACCACGTTGTTCGGGCGTGAGAATTAATTGAAATTTAGCATGGGATTCTAATTCAGCGTAGAGCCGTTCACGTTGCTGGGCCGAGCAGATCAGCTGAATGCCAACCCCAGGCACTTGGCGCAAACTGGCATGGCGACGAGCCAGCCATAGCTTAATACTCCGTAAACTATAGGAAACTTGACGTGGTGTGAGATGGAGAGACTGACCGAGCGCCGCAGCCCCAATCGGAGTCTCAGTGGTAAGCAACAGATACAACAGATCACGTTGAGCAGTCGTCAGCGACAGCATACGTTTACCCCATAGTTGTGGAGCGAAATAGGTTCCCTACAATCAGAGAGTTAATGTATGCTAGCTGCGTTTTAGCCCATTGTCAAGCGCTAAATCATGTTTTATTAATACATTTTTTATTACTTTAATTAATACAAAAGTGGATGATTTGACTTAACCAGTTTGAAATTAAAATCCTCATTCGTGTCATTTGTAGCCCCAAAAAACCTGCGCGTTCTGCGGGTCTTGCGTGGTTAAACCTAGTCCCTGAACCCTAGTTGCTCAATATTGCTTGTAATACTTTAGCAGGTTGCGTGTAGTTTAAGTGCGTCAGATAAGTGAGGCCAACGATGATTCAAATTCAACAACCAACACGTGAAGCAAGCACTCAGCAGATTGATTTTGCTGAACTCTATGCCCAACAGTATGCACCAATCTATCGCTATATTGCTTACCGCGTGCGCGATCCTGCTTGTGCCGACGATTTGGTAGCCCATACATTTGAGCGAGCCATGAGCCGCAGCGAAACCTATCGCGCCGACCGTGGCAGCCTTGGAGCATGGATTTTTGGGATTGCCCGCCATTGTGTTGATAGCCATTTTCAACGCCAACGACGACAACGCTGGCTCTCATTAGATTTTATTCGTGAACATGCTGCTGATAATGCCGACCCAATTGCTGACACTCTGCGCAGCGAGACCAATCAACAGCTTTATCAGGCACTGCATAAACTCAAAGCTCATGAGCGCGATGTGATTGCCCTGAAATTTGGAGCAGGTTTGAACAATCGCCAAATTGCCGAAATTACTGGCCATAGCGAAAGCAATGTTGGGGTACTGCTCTACCGCAGCCTGCAACGGCTCCGTCAATGGCTCCCAAATAGAGGATACGAACAATGATCGAGCAACAAATCCAGCAATTTAATGCTGATGTTGACCACTTGCTTGAAACTGGTCAACTACCATCGTCCGCCGATCCGAATCATCAAGCCTTACTGCATCTGGCCCAACAGTTGGAACAATTGCGTTTGCAGCCGAGCAGCATCCAACAGGCAGCTACTGCCCAACGGATTCAACAATTCGGCACTCGCAAACAACATTCTGGAGGTTTTATGTTGAAATCGAACATGCGCATGGCCTTAGCCGTTGTTATGGCCTTAGTTGTCGCAACCGTTGCTGTACCACCATTGCGCAGCTATGCTAGCCAAATTTTGCGCCAAATTGGCTGGTTGAGCGTGACCAACGAGCCAACCAAAGCTGAACAGTTGCTCACCGCAACCGAGGTACCACCAATCCCAGATCAACCAACCGTAACACCACCAGTGCTCAGCGATGCCAGCCCATTCAATCCAACCTATCTACCAGCAGGTTACGTTGCCAAACCAAGCTACAGCGGTCGCTACTATGCCAACGACAGCACGCCTGATTCGATCTATATCTCGGTGCGGAGCATTGAAGAAGGCAGCACCCTTGGGGTTGGGGCAGCTAGCACCACACCAATCACGCTGCGCAATACCCAAGGCTTGTATATCGAACAAGCACCGTTATATATCAAAGCTAAAGAAGGCAAGATGTATCAAGAAGATCTTGAAACCATCGCGGTTAACTTGGTCTTGTGGGAAGAAAACGGCCAAATTATCATCGTTGAAAGCTACGTGCTCGATCAAACAACCCTCATCCAAATTGCCGAAGGCTTAGAAGTCAACGAATAACCCGAGAGGTCACGATTCAGGGGCTAGTTTTTAACCCAGAGGCGCAGATCAGAAGTCAGGGGCTAGGGGCCAGTAATTAACGCAGAGATTGCAAAAAATATGGGATGAAGTATTGTTAGCTGCATGCCAAGGCATATGGGCCTAGAAGAATAATCATCCAAATCTGTGCCAATCTGTGGTTAAACATCGACACTTTGTGATTAAACTGGCTCCTAGCCCCTGACGGCTAATCCCTTCCTAATAGCCTCGTGCCAATAGCCTATAGCCAAGTTTAGCTCGGGCCACAAAAGTTAACACAACGCTGCTAATTATGATCTTGCAATGCAACAATCGCTGCCGTACCATACGTCATAGCAACGTCAGCAATCAAGGCTCCCTTATTATTATTACAACATCAATCGGAATGTGCATTGCCGAAAGGATCGGGCTATGGAATGTTTTGAGTGTGGTGAAACAGTTAATCCCAATTTACGCTATTGTTTGCATTGTGGGGTCTCGCTTGAGGCTATGTATGCAGCACCACCAACCATGCCCGCCGATAAATTGCCACCCTTACCATTATTTATGCAAACAGCACCGCAGTCAGTAACCGTCGCAGCAGCGCGGGTGCAACCCATCAGCCAACCCGAAATGAATTATCAATTGCCAGTGATTGAGCAATTACGCGCCAATATCAAAGACCCCAACTTTTTGATGCAAGTGATTTATTTTTTGGTGATCGGCTTTTGGAGCAGCCAAATGTGGTTGGTCGCAACCTGGGTTTGCGCCTTGCTCGGCTTGAATATTACCCAACCAATGCTTAATTATTTGCCGACGATCACATTTTTGAGCCTGCCCCATACCGATGGTCTCGTGACCAGCCTGCGCAAAGAGCTACCACGCGGCCTCTGCTTGCTGTATGGCATTTGCGTTGGCTGGTATCTGAGCATGCTTTGGATGCAGGTTATCTGGCTAGCCACGGTTAGCGTTGTTGGCTTGCCTTTAGCGCAAAAAATGGGCCGCTTATTGCCCAGCGTGATGTGGCTCAAACCGCTGCCCAAGCTAGATTAAACGATTCGATCGCCAGATTGTGTTAACCACCTCTAGCACACTTCGCTCACGGGGAAAGCTAATTTGCTCAAGTGCATCGGGCAACAAAAACCATTGGGCATCGTCGATTTCTGAAAGCTGTGGCTTGAGACAGCCGCCGGTACAGCGAAACAGAAAAAATTCGACCCATTTATGCACAAAATGGCTCTCAACCCGAAACCAATATTGAATTGCCGAAAGCGAGCAAACGATTTCGCCGCGTAAGCCAGTTTCTTCGTTGATTTCACGGCGGGCTGCTTGGGCAAAGGTTTCGCGGCCTTCACGATGGCCTTTTGGCAAACCCCAGCGTGTACTGTTATGGGTCGCAATCAGCACCACCTCAGGCACTTCATCCATCCAGCGATAGCAAACACCACCGGCTGAATAAGCAATACGACTTTTGCGAATCTGGCTCATTCATGCCTCCATCAGGTATCAAGATGCGAGCCGACCTAGGGCCGCCCGCATCTGGCGTTCAGCAAGATTAACGATGCTGAACAAGTATTCGATTTTGCTTGCTTCATCATATCATGAGACTGAGTGATCTTCGGCAAGCAAGCTCAAATTCTACTTGATACCCTAGCGATTTAGCGGGCTGAACGCCGTTTGAAGAAATAGGCCAAGCCTGCCAATGCCAACGCTGCTAAGGCACTCTTTTTATGTTTAACCATGCTATTACTCCTTTATTAATTGATAATCCTAAACAGCAACTAAGCAGGATATATGCCATGTTTTTGTTACAATGGTAAGCAGTCTATGTTACTGGAGAACAACCATGGCCCGTGATCGTTTGTTAGCTGGTGGCGCGATTTGGACGCTCGACCCAACTGTGGGTGTGGCTGAAGCAATCGCGTTGCGCGATGGCAAGGTTTTGGCGGTTGGCAGCAATGCCGAGGTTCGGGCAGCCATCAGCGCCGATTATGATTTTATTGATTTAGCCGGGCACAGCGTCATTCCTGGCATTTGCGATGCCCATATTCACTTGCTCTGGAGCGCGTTGCTAGCCGATCAGATTGATCTGCAAGCGGTGGCTTCGTTCGAGCAGGCATTAGAAATTATTCGCCGTCACGCTGAACGCTTGCCTGCCGATGCTTGGGTGCTTGGCTCAGGCTGGGATCATAGTTTGTGGCAGCGTGATTGGCCCACCGCCAGCGAGCTTGATCAGGTCACTGGTGGTCGCCCAGCCTTTATTACCCGCAAAGATTTGCACTCGGCTTGGGTTAATAACGCTGCCCTTCAACGCGCCAATATCAGCAAATTCAGCAACGACCCCGATGGTGGGAGCATTGGCCGCGATAGCGCAGGCGAACCCAACGGCATGTTGTTTGAAAATGGTCAATTAGCGGTCAAAGCTTGTATTCCCGAGCCAAGCGCTGCGCAAAAAGAGGCCAGCATTCAAACCTTCATCAAACACATGCATCGACGTGGCATCACCAGTTTGCACGTGCCCGAAGGCCCAGATTGCTTTGCGGCGGTGCAGGCGCTCTACGGGCGGGGCGCACTCGAAATGCGCATTTTGCACCATTTACGCATGGATTTGCTTGATCATGCAGTGGCGATGGGTCTCAAATCGGGCTTGGGCGACACATGGCTGCGCTTTGGTAATTTGAAAATATTTAGCGATGGCTCGCTTGGCTCGGCTACTGCGCATATGCTTACGCCATTTGATAATCTACCAGCCAATGCCCCGCATCCCTATGGCATTCCGATGTTGGATCGCGAAGATCTATTTGCGACAATCGATCGCGCAATCGCCAATGATATTAGTGTGATTGTGCATGCCATCGGCGATGCAGCCAATCGCACAGTGCTCGATGCAATTGAAGCGGCGATCAAGGCCAATCCTGAAACCCTGCAACCAAGCCTTGGTACTGGCCCCGTTGCAGCGCGAATTCCCAACCGCATCGAACATGCCCAAGTTTTGCATTCTGATGATATTCGGCGCTTCGGCCAGCTTGGAGTGATTGCCTCGATGCAGCCAATTCATGCCACCAGCGATATTACCTTGGCTGATCGGCTGTGGGGCCAGCGTTCGCAATATGCCTATGCGTGGCGTAGTTTGCAGGCCAGCGGCGCGATTTTGGCCTTTGGTTCCGATGCGCCAGTTGAATCGTGGGACCCATGGGCTGGGTTGCAAGCAGCGGTCACCCGTCAACGCCCCGATGCCACTCCAGCAGGTGGTTGGTATCCCGAACAATGCTTGAGTTTGAATGAAGCGCTGTGGGCCTACACGGTTGGCCCAGCAATTACCTCGGGCGAACAAGCCATCAAAGGCAGTTTGAGCGTCGGCAAGGTCGCCGATTTGGTAATTCTCGATCAAGATTTAGCCCAAGTTGCCAACGATCAATTAGCCAAAGTCCAGGTTGTCCAAACGATGATTGAGGGACAGACGGTATGCGAAGGTTAATGATGATCATTAGTTTAGGATTGAGTTTGGTTGCCTGTACTGAGCAGCAGACTGCTCCAGCAAGTAATCAAGTAACAACAGCACCAACTATAATCCAAGCCAGCCCAAGCCCTCAAGTTGCGGTGGCACCCTTGGAGCCAACCAGCACGCCCACTACAACCGAGCCAGTTTCGTTGACCTTCACCACCTATCGCGATCCACGTGGAGTATTTGCGATCGATGTGCCCAGCAATTGGCGCACCGAATCGCTGAAAAATGGCATTGGAATCAGCAGTTTTGCCTATAATGCGAGTGTTGTGGTGACAATTTCGTTTAGTTGGCAGGCCGAACAACTTGATTCAACCAAAGCGGCGGAGATTGTCGAAATGGTTAAATCGCAGACCTTCGCCACCTATCTAACCCGCGATGTGCAATTGAATAGTGCTAGCGAAGGCGCGACCTACCGCCTCGAAGGCACGGCAAGTTTGAATGCCCAGCCGATGTATGTACGCTTTGAACTCAGCCAAACCACAGGCGGCAGCATCATGTTGCAATCGTGGCTTGTGCCCCAAGATTTATGGCCCGATGTCGAAACGACGTTTTACACTCCAATGCAAGCCAGCCTCAGCATCGATGATGAAGCGGCAGCGGCATTGGCTCAGGAATAAGGGATCGGCATGAGCAAAATCTGGACTATTGCCCGCCATGAATATTTAACCCATCTACGCCGTCGGGGCTTTTTGATTTCAACCTTTGGCATGCCGCTGATCTTAGTTGGCCTGTTTGTGGTTGTCGTAATCGTGTTGCTGCTCTCATCGCAGGTCAAAGCGATTGGCTATGTTGATCAAAGTGGCTTAACCAACGGCTTGCAGCCCGAAATTGCTTGGAATAGTAATTTGGGCACTGTTCAAATTCGTCAATATGCCAGCTTAGATGCGGCGAAAGCTGCCTTACAAGCTGAAACGATTGATGCGGCATTTGTTGTGCCCGCCGATTTTCTCAGCAACGCGACGATTGAAGGCTACGCACTTGAGGCCTTGCCGCAACTTGCCGAAAGCCAATTTGGCGGGTTTTTACGGGCAGTTTTGGCCGCGCAGTTGCTCGATGAACCAGATGTGGTGTTTCAGCCAATTCGCAAGCTTGATAGCATTGTGCTTGATGCACCGCCCGAAGAGGCTCGCCGTTCGGGGTTATCGATTGCTGTACCAATTTTCTTTGGCATTTTGCTGCTTGGCTCGACCTTCGGCAGTGGCTCGTACTTGATGATGGCCTTGATCGAAGAAAAAGAGCAGCGGATTATGGAGATTTTGGCTAGCTCGCTCTCAACCTACCAAATTATGACTGGCAAAATTTTAGGTTTGGGCGCGTTGGCCTTGACTCAGCTGAGCATCTGGGCCAGCGGTGGCTTAGTATTATTGGGATTTGCAGCAGCTCAATTTGATTTAATCGGCGAGCAAGGCATCAGCATTGGGGTGATTGTGCTGGGGTTTATGCTGTTTTTTCCCAGTTACTTTATTATTGCAGCCACGCTCAGCGCCATCGGTGCAGCCGTAACCAGCGCCCAACAAGGCCAGCAACTGACAGGGATTGTAACCCTGTTGTGTACCATGCCGCTCTGGTTTATCGCGGTTTTGAGCAATAATCCCAATGGCGCATTGGCGATTAGCTTTAATATATTTCCGTATACCGCCCCCGTGACCTTGCTGCAACGAGTGATGAGCGGCAGCGTGCCAGTCTGGCAGCAAACCGCTACGGTGGTTTGGCTGTGGCTTGCCGCAGGTTTAATCACCCGTTTTGCAGGGCGGATTGTCCGAATTGGCTTGTTGCGTTATCGCCAAAGTTTGCGTTTACGCGATTTGTTGCAGCTTGGCAAACTTTAAAGCGTAGCGGCCAGTTGCAAAGCTGCATACGGTGTTGGGGCGGTGCTCACCATGCTCAAATCGATGCGTTGACGCACCAAGGTTGTAGCCAAATCAGGGCTAATGCCACTTAAAATCACTGAACTGCCCAATAAACGAATTGCGCTGGCAAGGCGCAGCAATTGTTGGGCAGTTTGGGCATTAACATCGCTGAGGCTGGTAATATCCAAAATAATCGCATTGGCACGGCGCTGATTCACCGCCGCCAAAATTCGATCAGTCAATTGAGCTGCTCGTTGATCATCAACATAACCAATGATTGGCGCTAGCAGCACTTGCTCGGCAACTTCAACAATCGGCGTTTCCAAGGCGGCGACGGTTGCCAACAAACGTTGTTGCTCCTCGGATTGCGTCTGCAAACTGCTGGCGCGGTCTTCGGCCTCTTGGGCATAGCGTTGAGCCATGCCGCGCTCAGTTTGAGCCAAATCAAGTGCTTCGGTATTGGCGCGTTGAGTTTGCTCCAAAATCAAACGCCCCAACCACAAACAGCCAGCAATAAAGGCATAACAAATCGCATAATCTACTTTAAGATAGGGCGTATCGCCATCAGCCCGCAACCATGTCACCACAATTGCCACCAAAGCCGTGATGATCGTGGTGCGTGAATCAGTGACCACAAAGGCCACCGCCATCGGAGCCAACAACACTGGCGAGAAGTAAATATCTTTGGCGGGATCGATGAGCAATAACACGGTGATTGCAGTTGCCACCACCACGCTGGCAACTGGCACCCAACGCCAATTACGCCACGCCCCATAAGCCAAACCTAGCGTCAAAATTGGCAAGATACCAAGGCCAACTAAAACTTCAGCTGCACCATCATTGAATGCTAAGAAGAGTAAGCCCAAAATGCTCATAACCGATTCAAAAAGCAACAAGCTTAACAAGGCGAAACGTTGACTCAGACGCATGATGGCGGTTCCTTTATCGTGTGCAGGGCGATGCCTTGTCTATTCTAACAGGAATGTAAGCGTTCTCAGGGTGATTTTTCGACCCCCGCAAGGTGAACATTGCTATACCTGTAGGTTAGGATAGGCTGTAAGCCAAATATCTGCCCCAACTTGTTCACTCGCGCTCAATTGCCAAAGCTGAGCTTCGCTCATACGGGCGATGCCAACTCCGCCAACTGGACTTGGTGCAACCCCACCAATAATTTTGGGGGCAATTACCACTTGAACTTTTTGCACCGCTTGGGCCGCCAAAAATGCCGCAATCGTTTCGCCCCCACCCTCAACCATTAACGAACTAATCCCTCGTTGACCAAGCTCGTTCAACAACGCTGGGATGGAAACCCGACCCTCAAGATTACTCGGCAACTCAAGAATTTCAGCATTGTTGAGGCTTGCTCGCCATTCAGCACTAGCTGCGGCAGTTGTGGCAATAATCGTTGAGCCAGGCACAGCTTGCGCCAACATCGCCGCGCTAGCAGGCATGCGCCCACGCGCATCGAGCACCACGCGCACGGGGTGTTGGACTGGTCGCCAATGCTGCTCAAGCCGCGTGGTCAATAATGGATCGTCGGCCAGCACGGTATTGATGCCTACCAAAATCGCATCTGTTTGGTTGCGCAGTTCATGCACTTTTTGGCGTGAAGCTGCCCCGCTAATCCAACGGGCATCACCGGTGCGAGTAGCAATTTTCCCATCAAGGCTCATGGCATATTTGACCGTCACAAACGGCTGTTTGGTGACAATCCAATGGCGAAAAGCCTCGGTTTGGCCAATTGCCGCAGTTTCAAATTCAGGTGCAAAGCTCACCCGAATGCCTGCCGCTTGCAACACTGTCGCTGCATCGTACTCGAAGCGCGGGTTGGGATCACGGGAAGCAATGATCACCTCGGCAATTCCTGCGGCGATAATCGCATCGGTGCAAGGCGGGGTGCGCCCCCAAATCGTACAAGGCTCTAGCGTGACATATAAGCTTGCGCCACGAGCTTGTGCGCCAGCCTCACGCAAGGCCATCACTTCGGCATGGGCTTGGCCTACTGGCTGAGTATGGCCGCGCCCAACAATTTGACCAGCCTGCACAACCACTGCCCCCACCGCCGGATTTGGGCTGGTCCGACCAAGCGCGAGCGCGGCTTGCTCAAGTGCTGACTGCATATATTTCGCATTCATCGATATGCTCATTTCAATTAGCAATTCAGCCGTATAATACAGGCGGTCTGGTGATTGTGCCAAACAGCCTGCATGAGACCGATTTCAAACATTGCACTCATTCATGTCAAAGGAGACCATATGACCACTGTTGAGCAGCATTTTCCTGCTGATTTTATTTGGGGCACAGCCACCTCATCGTACCAAATTGAAGGCGCGGTGCATGAAGATGGCCGTGGCGAATCAATTTGGGATCGATTTAGCCATACGCCAGGCAAGACCAAATTTGGCCAAACTGGCGATATTGCCTGCGATCACTATCATCGTTACCCTGAAGATTTAGATTTGATGCGTGAGCTTGGCTTGGGCAGCTATCGTTTTTCGCTTGCATGGCCACGGCTTTTTCCCGAAGGCAAGGGCAAAATCAACCAAGCTGGGCTAGATTTTTACAAACGGATTATCGAGGGCTTGCATCAGCGCCATCTTACGCCGATGGCTACGCTCTATCACTGGGATTTGCCCCAAGCCTTGCAAGACAAGGGCGGCTGGATGAATCGCGATACAGCCTTGCGCTTTGCTGAATATGCCGAGGCCATGTATCGCCAATTAGGCGAGAGTGTGCCATTTTGGATCACCCATAACGAGCCTTGGGTTGCAGCTTTTGTTGGGCATTTCCAAGGTCGCCACGCTCCAGGCATCAAAGATTTGCCAAGCGCGGTTAAGGCCTCGCACCATCTACTCTACTCGCATGGCTTGGCAACCCAATTGTTCCGCGAGAGCAAATTGGCGGGCCAAATTGGCATCACGCTAAATTTAACCCCAGCCTACCCAACCCATGATACACCCGACGATCAGGCGGCAGCATGGCGCAACGATGGCTATGGCAATCGCTGGTTTCTCGACCCAATTTTCCGTGGCAGCTATCCCGCTGATACGGTTGAGTGGTTCCAACAACACCATCAAATTGAAATGGATTATGTGCAAACTGGCGATTTAGCAGTAATTCAACAACCGATTGATTTCTTAGGCATCAACTATTATTTCCCGAATCGGATTTCGGCTGCTGACGAAAGCAAATTTTTGGCCTGCATCAACAGCCCAGCAATTGGCGAAACTAGTTTTCGCGGCTGGGAAGTTGTGCCAGCGGCGTTTGCCGATTTATTGAAGCGGGTGCAACGCGATTATGGCAATACGCCAATTTATATCACCGAAAATGGCAGTGCCTTCGCCGACCTCAAACGCGCCGCAGATGGTTCGGTCAATGATGGTGATCGCATGAGCTATTTGCACACCCATTTGGAAGCAGTGGCTGATGCGATTGCGGCTGGTGTGCCAGTCAAAGGCTACTATGCTTGGTCGATGCTCGATAACTATGAGTGGGCCGAAGGCTACGACGAGCGCTTTGGGATTATCGAAGTCGATTTTGCCACCCAAAAGCGCACACCCAAACGCACCGCCCGTTGGTATCAGCAAATCGTGGCGAATAATGGCTTGCCAAGCTTGCCCGCTGATGTGCAAGCGCTAGCCGAACGCTACCGTAATTGCCCAATTGGCCCACAAGATTAAGCATGTGCTAGATTATCATGCCCTCACCCCAACCCCTCTCCCACTGCGGCGGGCGCGGGGCGTTCCAATCTTCATGATCGGATGATTTCCCCTCGCTCGCTTTGCGGGAGAGGGGGCTAGGGGGTAAGGGCATGGCAATACGCAAAATCAGCCATATTTGGGCAAACACCGCAACGATATTGGTTGGTAGCAAGGCTAAAATGACTAAAATATCTATATTGCTAGCTAGCCTATTTGCTGCTATATTAGAATAACCTTTAGTTAGCATATACTTCGGGGATTCTTCAAAAAACACCACTCGTTGCACGAATCAAACTAGGTTGCTTGGGCTAATGCAGCGCATGGTGTTTGGTAAATCAGCCATGAATTCTACTTCGTCCATGGTCTGATGGATAGGAAACACTATGCGAGCACGTGTTCGTCGTCGAGTTACGTGGATCATAACACTCTCTGCATTGCTGCCATTGCTTAGTGTTTGGGTATTAGTCTTATTTATCAGTTATCGTGCCGAGGAGCAATCGGCTGAACGGCAACAAGTGGCCTTAACTGATTTGGCCGCCGAAGATTTCCGGCGATTTTTATTCAATACCACAATTGAATTGCAAGATGTTGCCGAGAATATTGCCCGCGAAACCGATCCGCAAACAATTACAGCTCAACAACTATCAACCTTGGGGCTATTTCGTTCAAGTTTTGCCGAGGTAGCGATTTATAGCGCCGATGGTCAGCGCCAAGCTGCTAGCTCACGGTTTGGCGACCCAACCTTACCAATGTCATTAACCGGCGCACAATTATTGGCAGATCTTAGCACGCGCCGCGTTTCATTCGCCGACCCACCCTCATTTACGGGCACAATTTCGCGCAAATTAGCGCCGCAGGAAATTCCCCGTTTTCGGGTTGCCACCCAACTACTTAGCTCGAACAATCAAGCGCTCTTTTTGGTAGCCGATGTTAGCATGCAACGAATTTGGACGAGTACCACGCGGATTGAAACTGCCGCTGAAATGCGTGTATTAATTCTGACCGAGCAAGGCGATCTGATTAGCGCTGCCAAAATTGAATCGTTGCTAGAACACCCTGAGATGCGTGGGATACCACTGCTCGGCGCTGAAGCAACTGTGGCAACTTATAAAAGTGTGTTTGGTGAAGAAGTGTTGGGCGTGCGCACCTCAATCGAGCCAGTCGATTGGATTTTAGTGGTTGAACGACCACTAGAAGTCATTTATGGCAATGTTGGCCGCTTAGCCGTCAGTTTGCTGATGATTATTTTTATTGCAACCCCGATTGTGATTGGCGTTGGTTGGTATGTTGGTCGGCGGATCGCTGGCCCAATTCAAACCTTGTATGCAGGCGTAACCCGATTTAGCGAAAACCCCAATAATTTCGAGCCAGTGTTGCTTGATACTCGCGATGAACTGGCAAGCCTTGCTGGAGCGTTCAATACCATGGCCAGTGGCCTAAATGCCTCACAAAAACGTTTGGCCAACCTCAACGAAGAGCTTGAAGCCCAAGTTGTTGGTCGTACCAGTGAATTACACAGTGCCTTGGCCGAAGTTCAAGCTCAAAATTTAGCGCAAGAACACTTGCTTGATACGGTGCGCCGCCTGAGCATGCCCAGTATTCCGATCACCAAACATATGGTGGTGATGCCGTTGGTCGGCGAATTTAGCGCTGATCGTGCTAACGATATTAGCACTACCTTGCTACTGACGATTGAGCAAGAACGTGCCAAAATTGTAATTTTGGATATTACTGGAGTTCCAGTGGTTGATAATATCGTGGCGCGGGCGATTCTTGATGCGGCTCAGGCTGCCCGTTTGTTGGGTGCACAAGTCATTTTGGCAGGCATTCGCCCCGATATGGCCGAAACCTTGGTCAATTTGCACATTAATTTGGGTATGATCGAAAGTGCTGCAACGTTGGAACAAGCCTTCAAACGAGGTATGGAATATTTGCGTGTAAATCGACTTTCCTAAAAACCACAAGCGGCTCAATTGAGCCGCTTGTAGAAGAGAAAGAGTGTGTGTGAGGAGGAAGGATTTGTTCGTAGTATCCAATCAGTAACTTACGAGTATACTAACGATCATGAGCTTAGTTAGTCCTATTGTTTGGTTAGGCCGAGAATCACTAAGAGCAACAGAGATTAAAACTACGAAGAGCACTAAGAACGCGAAAGTTCTTTTTGCCATAAGTTACACCAACTATCCTTGTATCTACGTTAAATTCTGGCCCCTGACAACTAGCCCCTGAACTCTGCTTCCTCTGTTCTATGCTCGATGCTCGTTGTGCTGTTTCCCTTCCCACTCTGAGCGCAACATACCCATTTGAATCACATCGACATATTCGCCATTGTTATAAAAATGTTGGCGCAACCGCCCTTCGTGGATAAAACCACATTTTTCGTAGGCCGCAACCGCGCGTGGGTTATTGCTGCCAGTCGTCAGCCAAATTCGGCGATAATTTTGAATGCGGAAAGCCCAGCTTAATAACACTTGAATTGCATCACTGCCATAACCTTTGCCAACATAATCGGGATGATAAATACCAATCCCAAATTCGCTGCATTGGGCAACCCGATCTTGATGATGCAACCCAATTGTGCCAATCACCACACCTTCAACTTCAATGATAAACCACGACTTTTCAGGATGCTCAAGGTGTTTCTCGAAGCGCTTTTCGATGCTGGCCAACGGCGTTGGCGACCAGGTACCATCACCAAGCAACACCAATTCAACATTTTTTTCAAGTTCATGCAAGGTTTTGCTATCTTCACGCTCGATTGATCGCAGAGTAACTAATTTGCCCGTTAACACGCTAATCGCTCCTTATCAAACTGAATCTAGCGCTAGTATAGCCCCGATTATTGAGCAACTCATCCATCAGAAGGTTGATTAAACGCTCAGCTGCACTAGTAAATAAATGAGAATCATAAATAAATTTTAATAAATCTCTTGACTTTAGCACTTGCTCTATGCTAGATTCGTTACTAAGTTCATTGGAATAACTTTCCAGCAACTTGGAGGAATTTTAGATGTCTGAACAATCACGCTCTTTTTTTGGTTCGCGTTTAATTCAACGAGTTATTTTGATTTTGGCGATCTGCGCGGTGATTGTGCCGTTATTCGCCAGCAAATCATCATATGCTGTTGCCACGCCACGCCGCCCATTTCCCCAACATACCCAATATGCCAGCGGCACGATCAAGCCCAACCATCGCAGCCAAACCCAACTTGATAGCGATGTTAAGGCGTTTTATGATGTTTGGAAAAGCCGTTATGTGGTTCGAGCTGGCACGAGCAGCACTGGCAACCCCTACTATCGGATTAGTTTTGGTAGTAGCGCACCCAACGTAACGGTTTCCGAAGGCCAAGGCTATGGCATGGTCATTATGGCCTTGATGGCGGGCTATGATCCCGAAGCCCAAACAATTTTTGATGGTTTATGGGAGTTTTCGCGCACTAATCCCAGCAATATCGATTCGCGCCTGATGGGCTGGCGCATTCCCAGCGATGGTTCGGGCAATGATAGTGCTTTTGATGGCGATGCTGATATTGCCTATGGCCTGATTTTAGCTGATGCTCAATGGGGTAGTAGCGGGAGAATCAATTATGCCAGCGCTGCCAATACGGTTTTGGCCGGAGTTTTAGCATCAACGATTGGCCCAAACAGCCGCTTGCCAATGTTGGGCGATTGGGTTTCGCCGAATGGCAGCCCACATAGCCAATACACGCCACGGCCCTCAGATTTCATGCCCAGCCATTTCCGCGATTATCGCGCCTTTACTGGCAATGCCACTTGGGATACCGTGCTGAGCAAAACGCAGGGCGTGGTTGAAAGTATTCAAGCCCAATATAGCCCCAATACTGGTTTGATGCCCGATTTTGTGGTGCAAGCCAACACAACGCCCAAACCATCGCCTGCCAACTTTTTGGAAAGCGAAAACGATGGCAATTATTATTACAATTCAGGCCGCGTGCCATGGCGCTTGGGAGCCGATGCCGTGATTTTCGGCGATGCAGCTTCATTACGTCAAGCTCAAAAAATCTCACGCTGGATTGAGCAAGCTACAGGTGGCACGGCTACCAATATTCGCGCTGGCTATACCTTGAATGGCACAGCTTTACCCGATAGTGGCTATTTCAGCACCTTCTTTGCAGCACCATTTGGGGTTGCGGCCATGACCGTACCAACCAGCCAACAATGGCTCAATCGGGTCTACGATGCGGTTCGCGGCAATCATCAAGATTATTTCGAAGATACCGTGACCTTGCAATGTTTGCTCTTGATGTCGGGCAATTATTGGTCGCCAAGTCGTAGCAACACCAGCCCAACCGCAACTCCGCGGCCAGCCACTGCAACTCCAACGGCAACCCCACGGCCTGCGACGGCGACTACGCAACCAGCCACTGCAACCCCACGGCCAGCCACTGCAACCCCACGGCCTGCGACGGCGACACCGATTGGTATTCCGGCTTGGGATGGCAATATGCGAGCCTATAAAGTGGGCGATCGGGTCAACTATAACGGGCGAATTTATCGCTGTTTACAAGCCCATACTTCGTTAGCGACTTGGACTCCTGAGGCAGTCCCCGCCTTGTGGCAGGCTGAATGATAGTGTAAAGGCTTGTTGGCTGAATTCTGAATGGGACACTAATCCAGTGGCGCTTGGGCGGTAAAGACCAAAGAACTATAAAACCACGTACTGCCACTACCTCAGCAGTACGTGGGAGCGACGATACATCAGCACAACGCTCCCACGGTGAGGATCTGATCATTGACCGTTCGTCAATACGTGTCGCAATCGATAGCGTGGATTGTTAGAAGAAGGTTGGACCTGTATTGGGTGTTCCGACACAGTTATTACCAGTCCATACGTTTCGTTCGGTATACCACGGTGAGGTTGGACCAACATTAAAATCATCAGCACAGCCATGCGTTGATCCAAGGACATTATTGTATTGGAACGTGTTTAGTCGAGGAGCCCAATAGGGTTGGGTCTCATCATTACCAATTGCAAGAATACCATACCAGCCTTGCACCACATTACCCGTGATAACATTTCCGATGGTCACAAAGTTATTGGTATCATTGACCTGACAGAGCCAAATACCCGCTGAATGGCCGCCCGAAGGGCCTCCAATACATTGCGAATGAGCGGTATTCTGCGGAACGGTATCATTGGTGGCAGCATGTGTGATTGTGTTGTTCTCAATATGCCAATAACTAGCCCCAAAGAGTGAAACAGCCGCCCAATGCTGATTACCTGAGACGGTGTTGTTACGGAATGTGCCACCCCATGTGCCATTGATATCAAGCGCAGGCCCACCGTTATCACGAATAACGTTATTTTCAATCAGCGGCGCGTAATTATAGTCGGGATACCCATTTGTCCGCTGGGAATAGATAGCACCGCCAGGAATACCTGTTTCCGTACAGTTTGAGCCATTATAGGCAATAAGGCTGTTGCGAATGGTTACGCCAGGGCCACCGATATCGGCACCATCACAGTGTGCATTGAGAATAGCGACGTTATCAACTGTATACTTGTCACCACTGACCCCATTTGTACTGATATTGGCGGCATCAATGGTAAAGCCGATGGCGGTACCGCCAGCAGCGATCTCGACCAGTGGTTCTCGCCACGAGTACCATGGTTCTTGCCAAGGCGTGGTAGCTCGCACGATGGTGGTGCTGCGTTGCCCAGTTTGGCCGCGTATGGTGTGATTGGTAGGGATCTTGAGTAAGGTGGTGCGTAGATACGTGCCAGGAACGAGTTCAACACATGCGTAGGTGTTGACGATCGTCTGCAGATCGCCGATTCCATTCCACACGTGGCACGAAGGTGTTTGGGCAGTTGCGGCTGGCATTACCAAAGGCACCATACTTAGGAGGCAGGTCGCTAGGACACCGCCAAGTTTTTTTAAGAACATAAAAACTCCATTAAACAAGGATCTTCAAGCGATTCCAACAACATATATTCCAACAGGCTGCATCCTATCAAGTCATCGATAACTCCGTTCTCTCACGAAATATGATCGTCGTACATAGACATACACGGTTGTAAGTGCTGAAATTGCCATTCGCGTGTAAGCCACAATACAACGAATTTTCGCCATTCTGATGAAGTTTAGCGAATGTATTATCAGAAAGAGGGTTGCATGAGGGGATGGATCACACTCGTTATGCCTCAGAATTGCCCAATGGGTACGTTCATCCAAGATACAAGGTTGCAACCAGCCAGCCAAACGGCATGCCGACCTGGGATGGCAATATGCGAGCCTATAAAGTGGGCGATCGGGTCAACTATAACGGGCGAATTTATCGCTGTTTACAAGCCCATACTTCGTTAGCGACTTGGACTCCTGAGGCAGTCCCCGCCTTGTGGCAGGCTGAATAATGTTCCCTCACCTCAACCCCTCTCCCACTGCGGCGGGCGCGGGGCTTTTGGTGTGGAGGTTCCCTCTCGCCTCACGTGCAGGCGAGAGGGGCTAGGGGCTGAGGGCATGCCAATCATTCATAAGATCAGCAGAAAGTTACTCGCTTAGAATCGTTTCAATCGTAGCAAGTTCTTCATCGCTAAACGCCAAATTATTAAGCGCCGTAGTTGCATCGTCGATCTGCGAAATGCGGCTAGCCCCGATTAGCACTGAGGTCATGGTTGGGTGGCGCAGCACCCACGCCAAGGCCATTTGGGCTAAAGTTTGGTCACGAGCTTGAGCCAAATCATTTAATTGAGCAACCTTCGCCAAGGCACTATCAGTAATATGGGCGGGCTTGAGAAAGCCATGCGATTTGGCTGCGCGTGAATCGCCTGGAATGCCTTGCAAATAGCGATCAGTTAACAGGCCTTGGGCTAGTGGCGAAAAGGCAATACAGCCAATGCCTTGCTCGGCCAAGGTTGCCAATAAGCCGCCTTCAACCCAGCGATTAAACATATTGTAGGATGGTTGGTGGATCAAACAGGGTGTGCCAAGTTGGCGCAGAATCGCACTCGCAGCAGCGGTTTGTTCAGCAGAATAATTTGAAAGCCCCACATACAGCGCTTTACCACTACGCACAATCTGATCAAGCGCTTGCATAGTTTCTTCGAGCGGCGTTTCAGGGTCGGGGCGATGATGATAGAAAATATCAACATACTCCAAGCCCATGCGTTTTAAGCTTTGATCGAGGCTCGAAACCAAATACTTGCGCGAACCCCAATCGCCATACGGGCCAGCCCACATATAGTAGCCAGCCTTGGTCGAAATCACCAATTCATCACGGTAGGGCTTGAGATCACGCTGGAGCATACGGGCAAAATTTTCTTCGGCTGAGCCTGGCGGTGGGCCATAGTTATTGGCGAGATCAAAGTGGGTAATGCCATGATCAAAGGCGTGCAGCACCATCGACCGTGCATTTTCATAGACATCAACGCCACCAAAATTGTGCCATAGCCCCAATGAAACCGCTGATAATTTTAGGCCACTTTTGCCACTGCGATTGTAGCGCATGCTGGTATAGCGGCTATCCTTGGCTTGATAACTCATATACATCAACCCCATTAGCCAGCTGGTGCAAGCATCAACAGGCAGGATAATCGTTTCGATTATAGCACGCTGGTTTTAGAAAATTTGATTGAACCATCAGCTAAGCATCATTCATCAAAGCCTAAATTCGGCGACGATTAGGCTATCAATTTTCCACTATTTAATTGGAGAGAATGTTATGCGCCAGCGTCGATGGGTAATCAGTCTGTTCACAATTGTGCTTGTCGGATGCAGTAATGTTCAGGCTAGCAACATTACCCCAAGTGTTATTCCGTTACCAACTGCTACGCCTGAACCAAGCGTTAAACCCTTGCCAAGCGTAACACCAGAGCCATCGGTCAAGCCTTTGCCATTGGAGACTACATTGCCGATTGTGCCAACAGCAGTCCCCTTGGCAACCGCAACCCAAATTGAGCCGCCAACCGTAGTGCTACCAACCCTTGAGTTAGCAACTGCCACAACAGCAATGCCATCGGCAGATCAGCTACCGCTCGAAGCATGCCAACAAGCAGTACAAACCGAGGCGACTCAATACAACATATCAAAATTTTCGCCTGATTTAATGCGGGTAACGCCAATTAATCCAAATACATGGGAGCTTGTCTCGACTGCGACGGTAAGCTTCGATAACCCCAACTCAGCTACCTTCGAATTGCTGTGGTTGTGCGAAGTAATGCTAGATGCCAATCAGCAATGGTCGATTAATAAGGTGTATTACACCAGTCAATGGTAGTTGTTTGACAAATTCAAGACCTTTCTCTATACTTATCGGTATAGAGAAAGGTCGTCATGGCTAATCGGGCTACGCTGTTAGAACAGGCCTTACAATTATTTGCTCAACGCGGCTACGACGCGATTGGCGTGCAAGAAATTGTTGAGCAAGCTGGCGTTACCAAGCCCACACTTTATCACTACTTTGGCAGCAAACGTGGCCTACTAGAGGCATTAATCAACGAGCGGCTTCAACCATTAATCGATCAACTTGCCAATGCCACAATCCATGCCAACGATGTTCCAGCTAGTTTAGCGGCAATTTTTCAGCTCTATTTTGATTTTGCTCAAGCAGAGCCATTGCTTTATCGCATGCAATTAGCAATGTGGTTCAGCCTGCCCGATAACGAGGCTTTTCAAATTGTGGCGGTCGCTGCTGCCCAACAACAAGCCTTGATCGAAAGCTTTTTTGTCCGAGCCAGCAGCTTTCATGGCAATATGCGCGGTCGTCAACGGGTCTATGCTGCTACTTTACTAGGCACAATCAACACCTACATTGGGTTAACCTTGAGTGGCTCAATTCAGGCAACGCCGCAAATCATTCACCAAGCGGTTCAGCAATTTTCATATGGTATTTATTCCTAAATTTTTTTAGTCATCACATTATACCGATCGGTATAAAGGAGAATCTATGCATCCATGGGCTAACGACGCACAATGCTATCAGATCTATCCCTTGGGGCTTTGCGGCGCACCAACGGGCAACGATCAGGCTAGCAAACCGATTGCGCGGCTCAATCAATTGCACGCTTGGATTGAGCACTTACAAGATTTAGGCATCAACCTGCTCTACCTTGGGCCAGTGTTTGAATCGAGCGCCCATGGCTACGACACAATTGATTATTTCACGGTTGATCGGCGGCTGGGCAACAACCGCGATTTACAACAGTTGATCGCGGTGTTGCATGCGGCAGGCATTCGCGTGCTGCTTGATGGGGTGTTTAACCACGTTGGCCGTGATTTTTGGGCCTTCCGCGATCTACAAATCCATGGTCAGGCTTCGGCCTATGTCGATTGGTTCGCAGGCTTGGATTTCAATCAGCGCAGCCCATATGGCGATCAGTTTAGCTATCAAGGTTGGCATGGTCACTACGATTTAGTCAAGTTGAACTTATTCAATCCAGCGGTGCGCGAACATCTTTTTCAAGCGGTCAGCCAATGGATTGAGCAATTTGGCATCGATGGCTTACGCCTCGACGCTGCAGATCAGATCGATCATGGATTTTTGGCGGAACTGGCAAGCCATTGCAAAAGACTACGCAACGATTTTCTGTTGCTTGGCGAAGTGGTGCATGGCGATTATCGCCAGTGGGCCAACCCAACGATGCTCGATAGCGTGACCAACTATGAAGCCTACAAAGGCCTGTATTCTAGCCTAAACGATCGGAATTATTTTGAAATTGCTTACAGTCTGAATCGGCAATTTGGCGCTGGTGGTATCTATCGGGCAACACCATTGTATAACTTTGTTGATAATCATGATGTCGATCGAATTGCCAGCAGCTTGCATAATCCAGCCCATCTCTACCCTTTACATCTATTGCTTTACACCATGCCTGGCATGCCCTCGCTTTATTATGGCAGCGAATGGGGCTTGCTTGGCCAGAAAACCGCCACCAGCGACCAAGCCTTGCGGCCAGCCTTGCCTCAACCCAACCAAATTCAGGCCCAACAACCTGATTTATTGCCAGCGATTCGCCAATTGAGCCAGCTGCGCCACGAATATGCCGCCTTACGCGATGGCGAATATGCGCAACTGTATGTGCAGGCCGAACAGCTTGTGTTTGTGCGCTGGACTAAACAGCAAACAGTTGTAGTAGCGTTGAATGCAGCCTCAAGTACCCAAACCATTCAATGTGTTGTACCATTTGGCGAAGGCTCATTGCTCGAAGATCGCTTGAATGGCGGACAAATCAAGGTGCAGCATGGCCAATTGCAGTTGAATATTCCAGCTACTTGGGGGCAAATCTGGCAATTGACCAATTGAATTTGATCCATGAAGAGCACGAAGGAACACGAAGATGTTTTAGCCACGAATTGCACAAATTCCACGAATGATGCTTCTGCTCCTCGTAGTTTATATCATCACCTCAATACTTGGTCTCAATGTTCTATCTTCATGCTCTTCGTGGTTAAAACGGCATTCCTCACTCCTATGGCCTTTTTGAATTGGCGTGTTTCAGTTAAAATGAAAGCCAGTTTACACAAAGGACTGAGTAATGACCAAGATAAAAAAACAACGTTTGGATGTATTATTAGTTGAATTACAGCTTGCGCCGACTCGTGCCAAGGCCCAAGCATTAATTATGGCTGGCGAGGTGATCGTCAATAGCCAAGCCGAAACCAAAGCTGGCACAATGATTGATCCTGCTGCTCAAATCACGCTAAAATCGAGCTTACCCTATGTTGGACGGGGTGGTCTCAAACTTGCCCATGCCCTTGATAGCTTTAATATCGATCCTCAAGGCTGCGTTGCGCTTGATGTTGGCGCTTGCACTGGTGGGTTTAGCGATGTGCTGTTGCAACGTGATGCCGCCCATGTCTATGCAATTGATGTTGGTTATGGCCAGCTTGATTGGAAAATTCGCCAAGATCCACGAGTGACCGTGCTCGAACGCACCAATATTCGCTATTTAGAGCACTTGCCGCATGCCGAGGAACAACCAGCGCCACTAGCCACCTCTGGGGTTGTTGATGTCTCGTTTATCTCGCTGGGCTTGGTGCTACCAGCCATGTTACGGTTGCTGACTGCCGATGCCTGGATTGTCTGCTTGATCAAGCCCCAATTTGAGGCTGGCTCAGAGCATGTTGGCAAAGGTGGAATCGTGCGCGACTCGGCGGTGCATCGCCGCGTGATCGAGCGGGTTGTGCAGCAGGCCAACGATTTGGGCTTAGGTTTGGCTGGATTGACCCGCTCACCAATTACCGGAGCCGAAGGTAATATTGAATTTTTGGGCTATTTTCAACGTAACGCGGTTGCAACAATTGATCTGCCGCAAGCGTTAATTGGCCTAGGCTTATGAGTAACGATTGGCAACTACAACGTCAACGCATGGTTGACGAACAACTCATGCCACGAGGCATTCATGATCAGCGAGTTTTGGCGGCGATGGCCAATGTACCACGTCATTTATTTGTGCCTGAAAACTTGCAAGCCCAAGCCTATAGCGATCAAGCGCTGCCATTGATGTTGGGCCAGACCATCTCGCAGCCCTATATTGTGGCGTTGATGGCCCAGGAATTGTTGCTGAATCCTCATGAACAACTACTTGAAATTGGCGCTGGTTCAGGCTATGCTGCCGCAGTATTCGCTGAATTGGTGCACAAGGTCGTGACGATCGAGCGCCATCAAGCCTTAGCCGAACAAACTCAGGCTCGGCTCAACAAGCTTGGTTATGTCAATGTTGAGGTAATTTGGGGTGACGGCTCATTGGGCTATCCGACAGCAGCACCCTATCATGCCATCAGCATTCCGGCGGCCACGCCCCAACTAGCTCAAACGCTGCTCGGCCAGTTGCACGCTGGCGGGCGCTTGGTTGCCCCAGTTGGCGACGCGCAGGACCAACAATTGATTCGATTACAACGGCAAGGCCAAAATTGGCAAAAAACCACGATTAGCAATGTTCGCTTTGTGCCGCTGATTGGCGCTGGTGGCTGGGAGCACGCACCAGAAACCACGGCGGAAGGAGAGTAGGCTCAATGTTTAATCCACAGGCTGGCTATCCATTTCGCTCAGATAACAAACCTCGCAATGAACTATTCGAATTTGCCAAGGCTTGGCTGGGCACAACCTTAGCTTTTGCCTTGGTCTATCGACACACTATGCCGTTGATTGATGCCATGATTATTATGGGGATTGCCGCAGGGTTCGGTATTGTCATCCACGAATTGGCCCATCGAGTGGTAGCACGGCGTTTTGGCAGCCAAGCACACTTTTTTGCCAACGATGCCATGTTGGTGATTTCGGTGTTGCTAGCATTAACTGGATTTATTTTTGCTGCACCTGGGGCGGTGCATCATCGTGGCTATCTGACCAAGAAACAGCTTGGGTTGGTGGCAGCGGCTGGCCCAGCCAGCAATATGGTTATTGCGATCATTTCGTTGCTGCTCATTCCAATCGCCAACACCCTCAACATTCAGTTTCTATTTAAGATTGCTGTCTATAGCTATGTGGTCAATTCGCTACTGGGGATTTTTAATATGATCCCCTATGGCCCGTTGGATGGAGCTAAAATTATGGACTGGGACATGCGGGCATTTATTGCCATGGCCTCAGTTGGTGGGCTATTGTTTGTTGTACAATACCTGCCGATTGCCAAAAACTTATTTGTCTTTGGCTTCTAAAGCTTTTTTGGAGGATATATGCGCCGACCATTGTTGGCTGGTAATTGGAAGATGCACTACGGGGTCAGTGAGGGCGTGGCCTTAGTTGAAGCACTCAGCGCCGATTTGACCGATCTCAGCGATCGTGATGTGTTAGTTTGCCCCCCATTCACGTTATTGGGCAGTTTAGCACCATTACTCGATGGCACTGCCATGGCTTTGGGTGCGCAAAATATGCACTACGAAGCCAAGGGAGCCTACACTGGCGAAATTGCGCCCCAAATGCTCAAGGAATTGGGCTGTAGCTATGTGATTTTAGGCCATAGCGAACGCCGTCAATATTTCGGCGAAACCGATGAGTTGATCAATCGCAAAGCCCATGCCGCCTTAGCCATCGGCCTCAAGCCGATCGTGTGTGTGGGCGAAGTCAAAGCTGAACGCGATAGTGGTCAGGCCGAAAGCGTCGTTGTTGGTCAATTACGCGGTAGTTTAGCTGGATTAAGCGCCGAGCAATTGCGCGGTGTCGTCATTGCCTACGAACCAGTTTGGGCGATTGGCACTGGCGATACGGCCACTCCAGCCGATGCCCAAGCCATGCATGCTCGAATTCGCGCCGAATTGGCCGCCTTGAGCGATCAAGCAACCGCCGACGCAGTGATTATTCAGTA
The DNA here is from genome assembly GCF_039545135.1 of Herpetosiphon gulosus. NCBI lineage: Bacteria > Bacillati > Chloroflexota > Chloroflexia > Herpetosiphonales > Herpetosiphonaceae > Herpetosiphon > Herpetosiphon gulosus. The sequence goes on from NZ_BAABRU010000006.1 coordinate 324,476, forward strand.
TGGTGGCTCGGTCAAGCCCGATAACGTCGATGAGTTGATGGCTCAGCCGGATATCGACGGAGCCTTGGTTGGTGGAGCTTCGCTCAAAGCCGCTGATTTCATTCGGATTGTGCGGTTTAAGTAGCAGGGGTCAGGGGCTAGGGATCAGGGGTTAGTTCCTGATCCCTTTTTTGTTTAACTACAAAGAGCACGAAGGACACGAAGGCTTCATTTTAGCCACGAATTGCACGAATTGCACGAACACTGTTGCGCTAACCTAGAGCCTTCAGCCAATAGTCATCGTCCTCTCTGCGCCGCTGTGTTAAATGTTCCCGATCCCCAGTCCCCAACAACTAACTACAACACGTTATTCAAACTGGATAATCGGATCAGTTGTATTGGTCGCAAAATGGAGCAAACTCGCTGCCTCTTGCGCCAAACCTTGGCGATCAGCCTCGGAAATTGGCTCAAACAAGTGTAATTTGAGGCATGGTTCGGGCTGCTGCAATTTCCACATGCCAACAACAAAGCCATCAATCAAGATTGCCCCGGGAATTAAGCCATTGCTCGTAAACAAACGCTGACGATAGATTTCACTCAAAATTCGGCTGCGATCAGCATGCCCAAGCAAAATGTTATCAAATTCGGCCAGCAACCGTGGTGGCGCAGGAGTTTCCTCTAATGGGCGCGGAGCATCAGGCAAATCAAATAATTCACGACCTTGCTCATCGCAGAAGCAAACTAATTCTGAACGTAATTGATTGAAAACACTTGATAAACGCGTTAACCCCGACCACGCCTGCATATCATTGACACTGGCAGGGCCAAAAGCTGCCAAATAGCGTCGCACCAATTGGGCTAAATCTGGCTCGCTTGCTAATGGCCTACCCAACCAATGCTCAGCGGTTGTATGCGCAGCCGCTCCGCTAGTTGCCCATAAACCACGTGGTGGCACTTGAACCAAGGCCAGCCAAGTGCGTAAAGCTTGGGCTAAAGCTGCCGCTGGGTAGCTTGGCCAGCGTTCTTGTAGCAATAAGCCAAGCGCTTGAAAGGTTAGTGGTTGCGCTTCAACCAGTCTGCGTCCATAGTCGATCAAGGCTACTTGATCAATTTCGGGTAGTTGCTTACCAAAATTGGATTGAAAGCCACGCTCTAAAACAGGTTGCAGCAATGGCCGCAAACCTAAACAATCGCGAGCACTCACCAGATGAATGGTCGAGCGCAGCAGCGCGATCCGTACTACTTGGCGAGTTTCAAATAAACCTGATAATTGCTGCTGCTCAAAACCCTCTAAACGCGACCATAACCCAAAATAGGGTGGGTTAGGCGCTTGGGCTTGTAAGCCAACCAGCGCCTCAATCAACCCCAAAACTGGCATATTCACCCGTTGCAACAAGTGTTGACGGGCTAGTAAGGCTCGATTCAAGGCGCGTTGACTCAAAACCGGATGCAACAATCGTTTGACCATCACCACTCCTTTATCCAAACACACTATTTTAGCAATCTACCAGCATCGGTACAAAACAGATTATTCAATTAATCCAATGATCGGGTGGGATGCCAGCAGGCTCAGCTTGATCGGTTTCAATTATCGCCGAAATTTCTTCATTATTTCTTCATTGTTTGCACATAATCTAGCAGCACCGACCAAACCGACCCCATCCAGCAGGAGGTTTGCTGATGCTGAATCGACGTAATTTTTTGAAAATGAGTGGGCTAGCCACAGCCTATAGTTTGCTTCCATTCTGGCTAAGCGCCTGCGATCGGGCAGATCCTAGTGCAATCGCCCAACCAACATGGGAAATTGAACCTGTGGCGAACGGTGATCATACTAGCCTTGCGGCAATTCGCCATTTGCTCAATCGGCTCAGCTACGGCCCACTACCTGGTGAAATCGAGCAAGTTCAAGCCTTGGGTTGGGATGCCTACCTTGAGCAGCAATTAAACCCCAGCCAGCTTGATGATTCAGCTCTTGAGCAACAATTAGCTCAATTTACAACCCTCAATCGCGCTAGTGCCCATTTGATCGAGCAGTATCCCAAAGGTGCAAGCGGCCCACGCCTGATTATGCGCGAGCTTCAAGCCGCCAGCTTGTTACGGGCAGCGAGCAGCAAACGCCAATTGTTCGAGCTGATGGTCGATTTTTGGAGCAATCATTTCAATATTTACATTGGCAAAAATCAGGTCAAATGGCTCAAAACGGCTGATGATCGCGAGGTGATTCGCCAGCATGCGCTCGGCAAATTCCGCGATTTGTTGCTGGATTCGGCCAAAAGTCCAGCTATGTTGGTCTATCTCGATAATGCCGAGAACGTGCGAACTGGAGTCAAAGTTGGCAAGAAAATGCTTGGCTTGAATGAAAATTATGCCCGCGAAGTGCTTGAGTTGCATACAGTTGGCGCTGATGCAGGCTATAGTCAAGCCGATGTCCAAGCAGTTGCCCGCGTTTTGACTGGCTGGACAATCACTCGACCTAACAGTGATCAGCCTGGTTTATTTCAATTTCTGGCCAAATTTCACGATCTTGAGGCCAAGCGGATCGATTTTCTCCAGCTAGATTTGGCTGCTAATGGTGGAATCGAAGAAGGCGAATTGCTATTAAAGCTGCTAGCTGAACATCCCAAAACTGCCCATCGTTTGGCCTATAAACTCTGCCTACGCTTCGTCAGCGATGATCCACCAGCGAGTTTAATCGAACGGGTTGCCCAAGCCTATCTTCAGCACGATACCGATATTCGAGCCATGCTGAATGTTTTAGTCAATTCCAATGAATTTTTGGCTGCTGCTCAGCAAAAAATCAAGCAGCCCATGCATTTACTCATTTCAGCCATTCGCGCTACCAACAGCAGCATCACCAAACAAGCCTTCAAGGGTCAAAACAATCTACTTGAACAATTGACAAACTTAGGTCAAATGTTTTTCAACTGGCCGCCACCCGATGGCTATCCCCAAATCAGCAGCGCTTGGGTCAACACGGGCGCGATGCTCAATCGTTGGAATCTAGCTTTTGCCCTAGCTGAAGGTCGGATCAACGGCCTAAAAACCGATATCTCCAAGTTTGCCAAACAGCAAGGCCAAGCCAGCGAATTGGTCGATTCGCTAGCCAATTATCTCAATTTAAGCCTTGCCGCCGAGTCGCGAGCCAGCTTAATTGATTATTTAAATGATAGCAAAGCGCCAAACCCAACCGTTGATCAAGCCAAAATCGCTGGCTTGCTTGGCCTCTTGCTGACCAGCCCTGAATTTCAATTGTGCTAATAAAAATATCGGGGAACGATTTTTAACCACGAAGGGCATGAAGAACACGAATGTTGATTAAAAGGTGCTAACAGATTGGTTGGCAATTCAGGCAGTTAATCGGCATAGCCTTCGCGATCTTCGCGTCTTTCACGGTTTCAAGCTTCGTAGATCGTACAAAGGAGTTTTATCATGCTTAATCGTCGCCAATTGCTCGGGCTAGCACCAAACATTCAGGTTGTTCAACGCAAAACTATCGCAGTTAGCCCAAGCCAGCGTGATGTTTTGATTTGTGTATTTCAGCGTGGTGGAGCCGATGGATTGAACATGGTTGTACCGCATGGTGAAGCTGCTTATTACCAAGCACGCCCAAATTTGGCGATTGCTCAGCCTAACCAACAATTTGGGGCAATTGATCTTGATGGATTTTTTGGTCTGCACCCCAGCCTTAAGCCATTCCAAGAAATTTGGAATGCCAAACAGCTGGCGATTGTCCATGCGTGCGGCTCACCCGATCCAACTCACTCGCATTTTGATGCCATGGATTATATGGAGCGTGGTACGCCTGGCCAGAAAAGCGACCCGCGCGGTTGGTTAGGGCGGCATCTCGAGGCAACCCAACAAAGCAACGATTCGCCATTTCGCGCAGTGGGATTTGGCTCGTTGCTACAAGCCTCGTTGCGCGGCGGCGCGGCCACAGCACTCACCAGCCTTGAGGCCTTTAATTTGCAAGCCAATCGCCTAGAACTACCCAAACTTCGCGCTGCCCATGGTCAACTCTATCGTGGTTCGGGCATGTTGGTTGGAGCAGCCCAGCAAACCTTTGCTGCGCTTGAAATTATGCAAAAACTCAAGCCAAACCAATATCAACCGAGCGATGGCGCGGTGTACCCTGATAGCCCATATGGCAAGGCTTTAAAGCAAATTGCTCAGTTAATCAAGGCCGATTTAGGCTTAGAGGTTGCCTGTGCCGACATCGGCGATTGGGATACTCATGTCAACCAAGGTGGGGCCGATGGCGGGATGGCTGCCAATTTGGCTGAATTTGCGGCTGGCTTACGGGCATTATATACCGATTTGAGCGCCCATTTAGGCCGAGTAACGATTGTAACCATGAGCGAATTTGGGCGCAGGGCTGCTGAAAATGGTGGCGGCGGGACTGATCATGGCCATGGCAATGTGATGTTCGTGATGGGTGGCAACGTAACTGGCGGCATTTATGGAGCATGGCCGGGCTTGCAACCCGAACAACTCTACGGGCCAGGCGATTTGGCAATTACCAGCGATTTTCGCGACGTGTTGGCTGAAATTTTGCAAAAACGCCTGTACAGCCAACAGATCAATCAGCTATTTCCGGAATATCTGCCGAGCCAAAGCCATAATTTGGTGCGCTAAGCCAGAGCACCAGTTTTTTCTTGAGTGGGCAGCAAGTGATCAGAGAATGTTCGACCAACAAAAAGCCAGTGTTAAGCCTTGTTGCCTAACACTGGCATTCAAGCCTAGAAGGTGGCCTGCTCAACACGACCATCAGCGAAGGTCATGGTCAAGTGTAACGGTTGTTGTGGAATTACAACCACCTCAAGCATATTCCAAACTGAAGTGTAGCGCTGGCGCAGCTCACGCAAGACAAAGAATAGTTGGTAATCAACCTCAAAACCCTGCTCATGGCGCAGTTGATTAGCTGAACTAAATCGTCCATACAATAAGCCATGATCAGCTTCGGTAATTTCGGCAACCACTCGTGCATTAATCCAAGGCTGAGTTAAATGTTGTTCAATCGTGCTGCGGACAACCGCCAACAATTGATCAGTGCTGGCATCACTGAGATCATAGACCGCCCCATTGTGATAATGAAACGCATGATAGAAAGGCAAGCCATCAACCTGATAACGCGCCGCTAGAATAATCGGTCGCTGATCAGCATTGGGCAAATTAATCACTTGCAGATCGAGGTTAACCTCATGGCCAGCTTGGCGCTTAGCATCGAGGGTTTGCTCAAATTGCTGCCAAGCCTGTTGATTGATCTCGGTTGGTTGAAAAAGCTTGGCTGATACAAGCGGAGCCGGATCATCAATTTGCCATTCAACTGTTTGGTACTGGATTGTAGTTTCAATAAAATCTTCAGTCCCATGCAAGTCATCAGAAATTGTGGCAGTCAGCGTCACGCTTGGTGGCACTGATTGATGCCACCTGAATTCATAAATATTGCCATAAATGCTATCAGGATCAGTACGTCCATCAGCAAATTGGGGCAAGGCTGGTTCAATCGCTGAAACTCCCTGAAAAATCAAGCGGGTTTGGCGAAAATCATCGGTACTTTTGGTTGGATCAAACGTAACCGCTAAAGCCAAATTAAGCTCAATTGCGAGAATTAACGTTTGGTCAGCTGAATTATATGTAATAGCTTCTAATAATCCATCATGCAATCGATATTGAGTTGGATCAATCAGCATAGTAACTCCTATTTATTCTACGACGATGTGTGATGGGCCTGAACCATTATTAACTGGATTCCCATCACGATCAAAATATTTATCAACCTTCTTATGGGTTGCATGCGGATTTTCAATATGATAGTGATCAACACCTTCAAAACCAGGTTGGCCAGGCTTGCCTTTATCAAAACGCATCGTTAAGCCGGAAGGATCTTGGAAAGTACGGTGACCATTCGCCGCCGCATTTGGATGGGAAATTTCCTTCCATCCTTGCTTGAGCAAATCGTCGGGGTTTTTAGGCAAATTCGAAGCAATATTCGGAATTCGCTGAGCGGTTTCTTCAAGGGTTTCTTGGGCAACATTTTTAACGACCCGTTCAGCACCCTCTTCGACAACTTCTTCAGCGACTTCCTTGACAACCCGTTCAGCCCCTTCTTCAGCAACCTCTTCAACAATTTCTTTGCCAGCCTTAACGCCCCACTTGCCAAGTTTCCCTAAATCACCAACGATTGGAACCATCGCAGCCGCCGAGATGCCAGCTTCAATATAACGGCCCTCAGCCAGATAAATCAAGGCATTAACCCCATCGGCAATTTCGCCAAAGCCAGGGATAAAGCCTAGAACATCTAGCCCACCATGAACCCACTCGCTAGCTTTATTCCACGCCTTACTCCACCAACTGCCTTCATCTTTCTTCGCTGCTGCTGCCAGCAGATTGCCTTTAAATAACGCGGCAGCTTCTTCCTCAGCCTGGCGAAACACCTTGCTAATTTCGCCTGTCAGGCTTTGTGCAACCTTAAAAGTATGTTCAAGCCGTTTCAAGGTAGGCACGACTTCGCCAGTATATTCACGATCAAAGGCTGCAAACGCAGCGCCTTCCCAACCACCATCAGCTAAGCGCTGATGCTGCTGGTTTAATTGTTGTTGCAAGGTGGCAACTCGGTCAGCTAACTGACCAAATTTTGTAGCAATTTGTTTAAGCTGCTCATACTCAGCTTGAACGATCGGTGCAGTCATTCTGCCTCCCAATAACAATAAAAAGATCATCCTGTCAAACGAGTTACCGGGAGGATTGGATTAGTGTGATTGTAATCGTTAACAGCCACATTCAAAAATGCTTCGCTAGCATAGCATACATGCTCGCGAGCTAGATTAATCAGAGCTTAATCTAGCTATGCGAATAATTGGGTTTTGCAGGCCTGCATAGTAGCCCAATTAAACACAACAAAACGCGGATCAAAGCTTGATCCGCGTTTTTGGATTTTGAGATTAATTTAGCGGCCTGTTTTGGCTTTGACTTCAGCCGTCAAAGCTGGCAATACTTCGTTGATATCGCCAACAATCCCATAGGTTGCGACCTTGAAAATCGGTGCCTCAGGATCTTTGTTGATCGCCACGATGGTGTTTGATGAGCGCATGCCAGCCAGGTGCTGAATTGCGCCCGAAATACCACAGGCAACATACAATTTTGGCGCAACGGTTTTGCCAGTTTGGCCAACTTGGCGCTCGTAAGCAATCCAGCCAGCATCGACAACTGCGCGAGAAGCACCGTGGGTTCCACCCATCACCCGAGCCAACTCAGGGATGAGTTTTTCGTAGTTTTCAGGTGAGCCAAGACCACGGCCACCAGAAACGATCACGGTTGCATCGGCGAGGTTGACCGCGCCAGTGCGTTGCTCAACATTGCGTACTTTGGTGCGAATATTAACCGCAGGCATCGCCACATTAACAACTTCACCAGCGCCAGCGCCAGCAATTGGCTTGCCAACTTGGCGACGAACTGAGGCAATCGCTGGACGGGCAGCCCCAAAGCTCAGGCTGTTGATCACATTCGCGCCGTGTGATGGGCGAATAGCAGTCAATTGACCAGCTTCAACTCCAATGTTGGTCACATCAGGAGCAAGGCCAACACCCAATTCGGCAGCCAAGGCTCCTGTAAAATCGCGCATTTGCAACGACGAACCAGTCAAAAAGACTTCTGGTTGATGGGCTTCGATTGCAGCTTTGGCAGCAGCAACATAGCCATCGGTAGTATAGTGCGCCAAATTGGCATCATCTACTACATAGGCTTTGCTTGCGCCAGCAGCAAATGCTTGCTCAACCAAGCTCGCGGTATTGCTGCCAAGCACCAAGGCAGCCACTGCTTGACCAAGCGCATCGGCAATTTCTTTGCCTTTGCCCAATAATTCCTTGGAAATTGCCCCAACTTCGCCATTTTTATGTTCGATTAAGACCCAAACGCCACTAGCCATGAAAACACCTCATTGTGAAAGTCAAAAGTCAAAAGTCAAAAGTCAACGTCGAGATCATCAATCATGTAGAGCAAGTAGTTCATTGACATGAACTATTTTGCCTTCTGATTTTTGCCTTTTGATTTACTATAGGATTTGATTTTCAACCAATTTTTGCACTAAGCTGCTAACTTGGGTTTGCACGTTGCCACTGATCATCTCGCCAGATGGGCGGGCTGGTGGTGGTACACGATCAGCAACTTGGACATTACCAGCAACATCGCTGCCGCCAAGACCAAGGTCGCCTAAACTCCAGGTTGGGATTGGTTGCTTGCTGACTTTGCGAATCTTCAACAATGATGGGTAACGTGGCTCGTTCAAATCCTTGACGGCTGTCACAACAACAGGCAACGAGGCTTCGACCGTTTCGAGGGTATCTTCTAAGGCGCGATCAACCACAATGCTGCTTTCGGTTAATTCGTGCACTTTGAAAACATAGGTAAGTTGCGACCAACCAAGGAAGCGAGCCAAGGCTGGGCCAAATTGGCCGGTTTCGTCGTCGGTGCTTTGCTTGCCACAAAACACGATGTTAACATTATCGAGTTTCTTGATCGCGGCGGCAACAACTTTGGCAGCGCTTTGTGAATCAACATGTTCCAAAGCTGGGTCATTGATCAACACAGCTTCGTTTGCACCCATAGCCAAGGCTTTTTTGAGTGAATCAGTGGCATCATCGCTGCCAAGGCTGATCACGGTCACCTGGCCATCGTTCTTTTCGGCCCACTGCAAGGCTTCTTCAATCGCATATTCATCAAACAAATTGATAATTGGATTGATTCCGTCGGTGTTAATCTGCTTATCGGCAGTGATTTTCACACTATTTTGTTCAGGAACTTGCTTAACACAAACTACTGCGTGCATTCAAGAAACCTCCGTTGGTTTGCTGAGTGGCTCTTTTGCCACAAGCAGGCGCTGTGGCTTTGGCCATAGTATACCATAGACTCGCCGAACATGACGCACTGCGTTTAACTCCAAAAGCTCACTTATTTTGTACAATTGCTGTGCATTTGGCTGGCGTATACTCATAATAAGCCATGATCCGCCTGCCGCTGCCAGTGCTCCATGCCAGCACTTGGTTGATCGTGGCTGCTGAACGAGGAGTTTTTTGATGGATTTAAATGAGTTTGAATCGGTGCGTAGGCTGCGCAAAACCGCGTTTAAGTATTGTTGTGGCATTTCTTTAGGCGTAAGTATTTTCTTATTATTTATAAATATCATATTCTACGATACATTCATTTGGTATCTCGCATTATTGACGACTGTTTATAGCGCATTAATATTTTTATTTGAAGATAAATTCCTAATAAAAGGCTTGATTGTCAATTTAATGGGATTATTTTATATATTATTCTCAAATTTTCCCGAAACGGCAATAAATGTCGTAGAGAATTACAATGTATTACTATTAATCCCATTATCCATGGTTGGTTTGATATCAGGCTCATTTTATATGTTAGTATTCGGATTTATTGAGGCTACAATTATATTTGTAAATTTATTCATTATCAATTTACCTGATTATCATGTTGTAGCTTCAAATATGTTAATTACGGGAATCGCTTTTTTAGTAATTTGGTTTTTAGTACGATCTTTAGAAAATGCCCTGCGCCAATCATTGCATCTCCAAGCCAATTTGCAAGATTTGGTTGATGAGCGCACGGCTCAATTAGCTACTAGCGTCCAAGAGGCCAAATCGGCTCAGCGCATTGCCGAACAAGCCAACCTGCGCAAATCGCAATTTTTGGCTACCATGAGCCACGAATTACGCACCCCACTCAACGCAATCATCAACATGACCGAGTTTATCGATTGGTTTGGACCACTCAACAGTCAACAAAAAAGCTATCAGGATCAGGTTCGTGGTGCTGGCGAACATCTCTTGCACCTCATCAACGACATTTTAGACCTTTCCAAAATCGAGGCTGGCCGCGTCGAATTGCAATTCGGCCAAGTTGATTGTGGCGATATCGCCCAAGAAGTTTTGGAAACGGTACGACCGTTGGCTGAATCCAAGGGCTTACAGGTTAGCTATCACCACGCTGACGGCACTGGCTTAGCCTGGGCTGATAGTAAAGCAATTAAACAAATCGTCTTAAATCTGCTCTCAAACGCAATCAAATTTACTGAAACTGGCCAGATTCGGGTGGCGCTTGAGTTTTCAGCCACGACCGTCAACATCAGCGTGCACGATACAGGAATTGGCATTGCCCTTGAACAACAGCAATTTATCTGGGAATCGTTTCGCCAAATTCAAAGTGCTGACGACCGCGAATATGAAGGCACTGGTTTAGGAATGAGTATCACCAAACAACTCGTCGATTTGCATGGCGGCGACATTACCGTCGAGAGCGAGCTTGGCCAAGGAACCCAATTTCAGGTGTGTCTGCCCACCAAGACGGCATGGGAGCAACGTCACAAAAGTTATGTCAAATCAACAAGCGATCACACAATCTTGGTAGTTGATGATAATCCCAACACGGTTGCCGAATTTGGCCAGCAACTAGACGCAACCACTTGGAGCATCGTGAGTTGTTTAGATAGTCGCGAAGCGTTGGCGATCTATCAACAACAACACCCAGCGATCGTTGTGTTGGATGCAACCTTAGCCTTTGTCAGCGCTCACAGCTTGATCGCAGCAATCTTAGCCATCAACCCCGATCAAGCGCTATTAATCGTGACACCAACCAATGATTATAACGTGGGCTTGGAAGCATGGCCGAGTATTACCCGCCCATGGCCCCAAGCCTTGGATGCAGTACTGCACCAAACCCTTACACTGACCCAACAGCAGCAACAGCTCGCATCACTGCCCTAGCCGATAGGAGAACCAACGTTTTTAGGAGGAAGCATGCTTACCGCAACAACCCAAATCTCAGCAGGCGTGATTGAAGATAACCCGCAAAATCTAGAAATTGCGCGGGTTTGTCTGATTCATCAATTGCATGCCCACTATCAAGGTGGCTGGCGTTCAGGCCAGAGTTTCATCACCTGGCACAGCGAACATCTCAAAGTTGGCTTCGATCTTTTATTATTGGATATTCACATGCCCAAGGAGAGTGGCATCAAACTCTATCAAGAACTGCGTGAATTGCTGCCAAAAACCAAAATTATTGCTTGGACAGCCGATGTTGTGCCGCAGCGGGTTGTCTTATACCAACAAGTTGGCTTTGATGGTATGATCGGTAAACCAATTAATACCAAACGTTTTCCATTACAAATCCAGCGAATTTTGGCTGGCGAAGCTGTCTGGGAGATTTAACTGCTATGTTGGATAATGCCGAGCCAATTCTGCTGCTGGCTGAGGATGCTCAGACTGATGCCACGATTGTGCAGGTGATTGCCCAACGCTGTGGCTGGCAGGTTGTTTGGCTCAAAAGTCTCTTTGCAATGTGGCAATATTGTGTCAGCATGCTCGATCGTGAGCAGCCGCCGCTCAATTGCGTGATTATGCTTGATATGAAAATGCCTGATCCAGCATATCGCAATTTAGAAGGCTCGGTTTTAGCAACGTGGCTGAGCCATGCCATGCACGAACAACGCTTACAACCAGTGCCAATTTTTGGTATGACGACCGATAAAACTTTGCATCGCGAGTGGGAAGCCAAAATTGCTGGCTGTTATCAATTATTTGAAAAGCCTTTACGACCTGAACATTTTCAGCGTTTACAGCAAAGCTTAAATAATCCCATGCCGCCAACAATCGATGGCGTTGATCAAATTGCTTGTGAGATTATTCGAAAACAACATTTGGATATTATGCACACAGTGATTGCCGCTTATCAAAATCAAGCAGCATCAACTCCCGATGCTGCGTGGTCGTTGGATGAACTACGCGTGCTGTTGAGCCACCTCACCAATTCGATTTATTGCCCACGCCATTTGCAACAACAACGTGAGCACATTTTAGCGCGAGCGGGCGGCTTAATTCAGCTTCAGCGTTCGATCCGCGATTTTCTCACCAATCAACAACTTTCGACCTTTGAGCTAAAAATTCTCAATCGGATTTTGCAAGGCGTTTCGCAAGAGCGCATCGCAGCCCAAGAGGCGATTGGTCGGCGCAAACTTGAGGCAACAATTGAACATATTTTAGTGGCGTTTGGGCTTTTTCTCAGCAATTAATCCCCCCAAATGTACAATCTACATCCATTTGGGGGCTTTATACTGACAATTGAGCGATGAATAGGGGTTCTTTCAACGAAATCAGAAAGAACACACTCCACTGATGTGGAAACATATGGCGTAGTTATCCTAAAGGGTTTAGGGTTGCTACGCCGTTGGTTTTTAGGCTTGTAAGGCTTGTAACTGAGCATAGGCTCCATGTTGCTCGATCAAGGCTTGATGGCTGCCAACCTCAACAATTTGGCCATGCTCAATCACCACAATCCGATCAGCGTTGCGCACGGTCGAAAGCCGATGGGCCACGACAAAGGTGGTACGGCCTTGCATCAAACGTTCTAAGGCTTCTTGAATCAAGCCTTCCGAGATGCTATCCAGCGCCGACGTTGCTTCATCCAAAATCAATACCCGTGGGTTGCGAATCAAAGCTCGGGCAATTGCTAAGCGCTGACGTTGCCCACCGGAAAGCCGTGTGCCGCGCTCGCCAATAAGCGTATCGAGGCCATCAGGCATGTCGAGCACAAATTCCAAGGCATTGGCATCGCGCAAGGCTTGCTCAATTGTCGCTTCGCTCACATCATTCAAACCATAACAAATATTGTCGCGCACCGAGCCATCGAATAGCAAGGTTTCTTGCGAAACGACCGAGATATGGCGGCGATAGCTGCGCAAATCAATCGTTTGCAGATCATGACCATCAAGCAAAATTGTGCCTGCACTAGGCTGCAAAAAGCCAATTACCAAATTAAGCAGGGTTGATTTACCCGAACCCGATGGGCCAACGAAGGCAATCGTCTCGCCTGGCTGCACTTCCAACGTCACGTCGTAGAGCGATGAACGTTGGGTGTCGGGGTAGCTGAAATGCACATTATTAAATTGAAAACGCCCAGCAACTTGATTTAGGCGTTGTTTGCCTTCATTATCTTCAATATCATCGTTATCCAGAATTTCGCTGACCGATTGAACCGATTCCAAGCCTTTGCTAATTTGGGGCGCAAGGTTGGCTAGCTCCATCACCGCACCAGTTAAAATTGAGAAATAGCTGGTCATCAAAACCACATCGCCCACGGCCAAGGGCAAAAATTGGGTATAGCAAGCCCAAGCAGCGACGACTAAACACAAACCATTGAACAAGTTGAAACTGACCCACGAAGCCGCCCCAAATAGTGAATTGACCGCATCGAGGCGTAACCCAGCATGTTGAAACTGCACCAAGCGCCGATCAAGTTTGCGCATTTCTTCTTCTTCGGCGGCGTGCGCACGAGTGATTGGGATCAGTTGGATCATTTCACTCAATCGTGCAGCCAAACGCTCAACTTGATGCCGAAAAGCACTATTACTCGATTGAATTGGATTACGGGTGGTGCGCAACACAATTGCTGCCAGCGGCACGGTTGCCACAAAAAAGACTAAAAACCATGGTGAGCGAAAGGCCACCACAATAATTGCTGCCAGTAAATTTAAAATTGCCGCCGGAAAACTCTGAAACACATTGCGGGTTAATTGCTCGATAATCTCCACATCGCGCAGCACCTTGGCCTGCAACACCCCGCTACTGCGTTGATTGTAAAAACCAATTGAAATTAATTGAAGCTGCTGAGCTAACATCGAACGTAATTTACTTTCCATGCGGCGAATCGCACGGCTCAGCAAGCGAATATACACATACTGGGTTGGAATATTCTGCAATAACACAATTAACAACAAAAATCCATCAAACCATAAACGTCCAAGCCCGATCTGGCCTTGACTAGCAATAATATTAATAATGTCAGCAGTAATCAGCGGCATAATCCAAACTGGACTATGTTTAATAATATAGATCAGACTCGCCAGCGCTAATTTACCCCAATCCTCACGATATAAGATTAATAAAAGGCGCATGGGGTTTTGAGCAGTTGATTTGGCGGTGGCAGATGAACGGCGGGCGGCAAGAGATTGATTGGTCATCGGCATAGCGATACCCTACGTTTGCAAAACAATGATCGGCGCTACATTGCGTAACCCTAGTCTACCGCATATGTAAAAATTCGCATAGCACCCAGCTTGGCAGGCCATGATCAGGTTTTTAGCCACAATCAGCGCGATCAAAATAGGTTAACGTTGGCAGCTTAACCAGCTAAACCCATGATAAATAGCTTAATATTCATGGTTGATCGGTTCAAACAACCACTTTTTAATGCTTTATTTACCAAATTTCCTTAAAGTAGCTAAAAAAAGATTAAAAATCTGCTCTACTATTAGGATATGTCGTTTTTTCGATAAAAAGTTGACATTATTCCAAGTTCTTGTTATGATGCCCCCCATACCGTAGTCCTACCTACTTCCTAGTCCCCTACACGGTAATCCCAACTCAATTGTGGCAAATAAACCATCGTAACCTTGTGGGCACTCCCATAAGTTGCATTTGCTTTGCCAAAAGCGATATTTGGTTGCCACAAGCGAAAACATCACCGGATCGATATATTTAGGAATCAGCCAGCTCTCCCTCATTCACATTCCTAAATCGACCAGTAAACCATTGGCAAATCTTGCCAAATCACACAACCCTTAATCAATAAATCGGATGGATGTTCGGCTAGGTGTCTCGTTAAATTATCTGAATTAGCATTGGTTCAGATGCATTTAATCAAGTCATTACTGATCGTTTAAGGCGTTAATCAAGGCTTGATCAACGCTGGTTGCGGCTATTCATCGCAATAGCTTGAATTGCATGCTCAATGGGTATGCAAGGTAGTTAAGTTCGGCCAAAATTTAGCCTAAGGCTAAATTAAGTTCCAGCAGCTAGCTTAACTAAGCTTTGCTATACCCAAAATACTGCATCCTCTCAAAAATTCATGTGGCGCTACAATTTAGGAAGGAGTCATCAGTGATCTTAATCATCACCAAGCTTTTAACCGATACAACTGTGGTTAGTGTCCGTGAGCTTTTAGAGACCCAAGGTCAAGAGGTTGTGGTCTTAAGTCAAGAGGTTATGGAACAAAACGCCTCATTACGGATCAATCAGACTGCTGATGGTCAAGCTCAGGCAATTTTACGCTTAGATGAGCGTGAAATAAACTTTGCTACCGATGTCAGCGCTGCATGGATTTGGCGCAGCTGGCGACCAGAGCCACTGCTTGAACGCTATCAGCCATTAGTCAAACAAGCCGATGAATGGAATTTCTTTTCCAATGAATGGGGCGCATTATACAAGGGTATCGTTTTAGCGCTCAAATGTCATAATATTTTCTGCGTCAATCCACCACCATTTCACGAAGCATTTGAAGAAAAATGCGGTCAATTATGGACAGCTGCTGATGTTGGCTTTAAAATCCCAGATACATTATTTACAGCACATCTGCCATATGCACAAGATTTCTACGAGCAACACGCCGAATCAATTATTTATAAGCCATTCCGTCCATTCTTCAAAATGATCCCTCAAAAAGATGAAGAACCAAGCAAAATTGCCAAATTGTTGACTAATCGGGTTTCTAAGCAACACTTTACTAATGCACGCAATGCAATTCCTACTCCTGGGATTTTCCAACCCTACGTTGAAAAAGCCTTTGAATTGCGGATTGTCGTGGTTGGTCGTGAAATTTTTAGCTGTGCAATTCACTCGCAAAGTAGCGAACGTGCTCGCGAAGACTGGCGACGCTACGATATTCCCAACACGCCGCATCAAATCTATGCATTGCCCAATGATTTGGCCGCCAAAGTTCGCACCTATATGGATCGGCTGAACTTGGTGTTTGGTAGCATTGATATGATTGTCACCCCCGAAGGCGAGCATATTTTCCTCGAAATCAACCCCAATGGCCAATTCGATTGGATTGATCGCCTGACGGGCATGCCAATTTATGAACATTTTGCAGCAATGTTGCAAGCTGCCAGCATCGATTATCCAATTCCTTTGGCTCAGGAGGCTGTTAATGCTCAGTAAGACGTTAATTTACCGCCGCTTACCATGGATTCGTGCTTCGGAAGGACGCGATTGCGGCCCTTCGGTCTTTGCATCAGTAGCACATTTCTACAAGCATCGAATTACCTTGGAGCAAGCGCGAGCGTTGGTTGGAGCCGATCGAAATGGCACAAGTTTGGCAGGTTTGCGTGATGGTGGTCGGGCAATTGGGCTTGAATCACGGCCTGCTCAAGCGATTTATAGCGCCTTACAACATATACAATTGCCAGCAATTGCCCACCTCAAGGGTGGCGAAGGCCATTATGTCGTGATTCACAAATGGTCACCAACCTCAGTGATTGTGCTTGACCCCAGTCGTGGCTTGCGCACGCTCAGCAAAGCTGAATTTGAGGCCATGTGGAGCGGCTATTTAGTTGAATTTAAGCCCACCGCAGCGCTCAAACCTCGCGATATGGATGTTAAACCGTTCAAAACGCTCTTGCAGCTCGCCCGCCAGCACAAACTCATTTTGGGCATTGTGCTCTTTTTCGCCTTGCTTGCAACCTCGTTAGGCTGGGTAACCTCGTTTTTTATGCAAATCTTGATCGACTCGATTATCCCAAATCAGGATCAAGCGCTGCTTTTCGCCTTAGGTTTAGGGTTGATTCTCGTTAGTGTGTTTCAATCAGCGCTCCAATTTGGCCGTTTATGGCTTAGTGCCAAGGTTGGGCAGCATGTCCATCAAACCTATTCAGCCCAATATATTGATCGTCTGTTACGCCTACCCATGAAAGTATTTGATGTTCGCTGTATCCCTGGCCTCGTGTTGCGGGTTACCCAAGCCGATGGCGTGCAATTAGCGCTTTCTGAAGGATTAATCACCATTTTGGCCGATGTAGCAATGTTTCTGACTGCATTAGGGATTATCGCATTCTACAACCCAATTGCTGCCTTGATTGCTGCTGCTGCCTTACCACTTGTTTGGTTTGTTTTATTCGCATTGAATGATCGGGTTTATAATGCTCAATTAGCCTCGATTATTCGAATGGAAGAATTTACTTCGCAGATGGTCGATGTATTTGATTGTGTTCGAACAATCAAAGTATTTGGCGCTGAGACTGAATATAAAGCCTTACTCAACGAAAAATTAGCTAATTTCACAAAATCTCGCATGGACAGCCGAGTTAATATCGCATTGCCCAGCGCATGGAGCGTCTTAGCAACCTCATTAATTACTGCCTCGATTTTATGGTATGGCAGCAGCCAAGTATTTGCTGGGCGCATGACTCCAGGCGAGTTAGTTGTTTTGTTTGGGATGGTCGCATTTTATCTCCAACCAATCCAACGTTTACCTGCCACAATTCTCAATCTGCGAACCGCTTTATTGGGCATTGAACGGATGGATGAAATTACAACCTTACCAGACGAAGCTTCACGAACAAGCGAACCAATCGCATTGGCAGAAGTCAAGGGCGAAATTAAGTTCAATGATGTGCATTTTGCCTATATGCGCAACAAAATGGTGCTGAAAAAGCTCAATTTTGAAATCAAGCCTGGCGAAACTGTAGCAATTGTTGGGGAAACAGGCTCAGGTAAGACCTCATTAGCCAACTTGATCGCAGGTTTTTATCTCCCAACTCACGGCGATGTATTAATTGATGGCATCAGTACGCGCAATATCGACCCCGATGAATTACGGCGCTCGATTAGCGCTGTCTTTCAAAATACGCGGCTGTTGCAACAATCGATTCGCGAGAACATTACATTGATGCGCGATACCGATTTAGAATTAATTCGCAATGCAGCCAAAATTGCTCAGGCCGATGAATTTATTTCAGGCCAAATGTATGGCTATGAGTCGCAAGTAGCACGTGGTGGCGATAATTTCTCCTCTGGTCAAGGCCAACGCATCACGCTTGCCCGCGCATTGCTCAAAAATGCACCAATTTTAATTCTCGATGAAGCCACTAGCAACTTGGATAGCGCCACCGAGCAAGGGTTTTTACAAGCCCTCGAAGATAATCGAGCTGGCCGCACTACCGTGGTGATCGCCCACCGTCTGAGCACCATTTTACGCGCCGACCGCATTTTGGTGATGGAGAATGGCGAAATCATCGAATCCGGCAGCCATGACCAACTTGTAGCTCAAGCTGGCCATTACTACAACTTGATCAAAGGCCAAATCACCAAGCCAACCCCCGAGCCAATTGCCATGCCCGAAACCCATTTGAATCAACTCGCGGCCTAGGAAGGAACTGCGAAGCCTGCTACCTTGGATTCAAGGTAGCAGGCAGGTTGAACTTGCCTCGCATTACTAGCGGTCAACTATCATCAAGTAAGGAGGGTGTAAATTTTAACATACTATCAATAATTAAGCCTGATAGTGTGTAATTCTAAGAGTATTTTATTAAAAGAACAATTAAATTCTATCACTACCAATAAGTAGCGACAATTAATTAAGCTATTTTTGGATATATTCATTTAATAATACGTATAATTTTATAAAAGTAAATATCATTATATAATCATAAAAATACACAAATTAATCTTGACATATGCGAAAATATTTCTATAATCATGCTCATTGCTGGAATTGAACAAGAATCTATTGTTCAACAATTAATCGAATAAATTTAGAGGAGGATCAACAATGCGTGATCACACAATGCTGGTAGGAAAAACCGAAGATGTAATCATTTTCGGCCTGACCTACCTCGAAGAAGAAGCTGCTGAAATTCAAGATGTCGTTGGCTGTTTGATGCCAATTGGCAGCGAAGGCTATACCGTTACAGGTTGTGATGATTCCGACGGCGGAAATCCAGGCGAAATGATTCCCTAATTACGCTTGAATCGATGCTTGTAGCTAATTTTTCTAAAGGAGTCCTAATTATGGAATTCGAGAACACCAAAATCGAAGAACTGCCAGTCATCTTCGGCCTGACCTATCTTGAAGAAGAAGCTGCTGAAATCGAAGATATCGTTGGCTGTTTGCTGCCAATCGATGGCTATTCGGGCACCAGCTGCGACGACGTTGACGCAATTCCCTAGTTCAATTCCAATTCTTTCCGCTATCAATAATTGTGTGTAAAGGAGTGATCTTAATGGAATTTGAGAATACCAAAACCGAACAACTGCCAGTAATCTTTGGCCTGACCTACCTCGAAGAAGAAGCTGCCGAAATTGATGATGTCGTTGGCTGTATTATGCCAATCGATGGTTATTCAGGCACAAGCTGTGATGACAGCGATCAAGGCTATCAGATTCCTTAATACGTTTCGTTTGCTGTCGGTTTATTTTTAGCTATTGTGTAAAGGAGTCCAATTCATGGAATTCGAGAACACCAAAATCGAAGAGCTGCCAACAATTTTCGGCCTGACCTACCTCGAAGAAGAAGCTGCCGAAATTGAAGATATTGTTGGTTGTATCGTCATTAATGGCTTCTCGGGCACAAGCTGCGACGATAGCGACGATGGATATCTGATTCCCTAATCAATTGAGCTGAAGTGTTATCTAATGTGTGTAAAGGAGTCCTATTCATGGAATTTGCAAACATCAAAACTGAAGAACTGCCAGTAATCTTCGGCCTGACCTACCTTGAAGAAGAAGCTGCTGAAATTGAAGATGTTGTTGGTTGTATTGTGATCAACGGTTATTCAGGTACAAGCTGCGATGATAGCGACGTTCCTCCAGGTACTCAGATTCCCTAAATCCTCATTTAAGTATTAATTGGTACATTCCAGCAATCAAGCGAGCCATGGTTTTCCATGGTTCGTTTTGTTTTAGTATCGATTCAACTTAGCTATAATCATATAATGACCAATATATTTAGTAATTAGGATTAATAAATTATCACAGTCAATAACCATTAAATATATTTCATCCTGAGAATGTTGGCAAGAACCAACTACGGCAGTGCATTTCATAACTTACTGCTAGTTGTTCCATATCCAGCCAGCAAAAAATAATATCACTATACGTTATTGAATCAACTAAGTTAACTGGTTTTTCAGCCCATTTTGATTCCCAAATCGGTTCATCATAATGTTCATGCTTCTGAGCTTTTTTATGCATTTTTGGATCGACAAATCCATGATCTGCCAAATGTACAAATTTATGATAAAGCTGAATAATTGGTTTCCATAGCCGGCAAGTCTGCCAGAAATCATAGTGAATATTGATTCGGGCAAATATGCGTGCTTGGTTGATTAATTCAGTATCTTTCAAAGAATCCAATCGAGCTTTTTGCGCACGAAACGCGGAAAATGCTGCTAATAGTTTAGGGCGTTTGGCATAAAACCCTAAAATGTCGATTGTCAAATCATTATTTCCTAGGCGATTTTTAGCTGGAATAAAGATTGTTGTATAGGTAGCATCATTAAATTGACCATTTTGGGACGGCAAGTTGATTTTATCAATATAATCGTTCAGACAAACCCAAAAGACGTTTTTTGTTTGTTGATCAATTAATAATGCTAAAACTGGCCGACTTGCGCCTAAACTATGAATTATTTTAAGCAAACTAGTAGGGATATTCATAGGAAGCACTTCTAATTGATTTGGTTCCAAGTTACGCATAATTGGATGATGCGGTGGTGGGATTTCCAAGACCTGTGGTTCGATAGGAGTTGTCCAATCAAGATAACACAGCAATTCTTCCCCAATCCAAGGCTGAATTTCGGCTTGATTGATAGCTACACCAGCAATTTCAATGTTTATATGCAAACCGAGTTGCGGCAGATACTCGCTAATCTGCCAAGTATGTGGCAAAGCTTGACGCACCATTGCTACTATTTCTAGCTTCGACTTGGGATAGCTTGGCACAGTACTCCAGTTGATCGGCAATGGCAAAGCTGGGATATTTGCCCGAAATTCAGCCAATGGTTGAAGTTGATCAATACATGTTGGGCACGTTTGAACAATCGTCCGCAGCCAAGCATAAATTGGCTCAAAACTGTTCGAATCTAAGGCCGAACAGTAAACGGGTTGATGTGGCCGTCCATGTGGATCAATTTTGGCCATCAATGGCGCTAGCAGATTAACGCTTGCAAGATCAGCTTTTGTGAGCACCCATAGCTATGGCAACGTATCTTGTCAACGACCCTGCAAATTATTGTAACCCATCCCCAACCTACAACGTCTAAAGCAACGCTGAGTGTTAACGTTTGGAGGTTTGGCATGCAACGCAAACAATTATTTTGGCATTGGGCTGGCGCGGGGCTGGCGGGGGTTTTGTTACTCGTTGGTTGTGGTAGGCTACAAAAAACAAGCTACGCAGCAGGCCAATCGCTTGCCGCAATTACTCCCACTAGTGGCTATAATTTTCTGGCCTGGGATGCTGGGATGCGGGTATTGATAGTTTATGATGGAATCTATGAGAAGGAAGATTGTGAATCAAGCATGGAGATTAATAGCTCAAAAGCGATTAATCGTTGTCGAATCGTCTTCGATGATGGAACAATTGTTGTGTGGCAAATTACAGCTCTTGATAATCAGCCAATCGAGTTAATTATTAACGAAACCAACTATCCCCTTCCCGAGGCAGATAATCTAGTCATCATTCATACTCAAAATGGAGCAATTCAAGTGGAGCAACAACAACGCAAGCTTGGCGAGATTAACTTTACGGCAAAAGCAATTGATGCTTGGATTAAAGCCGATCCGCTGACTGCTCCAATCGTTTTCCCCGAAAACTAATCGCTTTTTCATTAATTTAGATAGGGCAGAAGCTGCAAAAGTAGGCGAAACGAGGAGCAGCAACGAAGCCAATTTAACAGCTTCGTTGCCAATTTTCACATTGCAAATAAGGCCGTGGTGCGGGTACGAATCGCAATCCCCATCAAGAAGAAACCCAACAAGCCATAAATTAATGCTTCAAAACGATTATCACGGCCTCGTGTAAAAGCAAACGTTGCCGGAATCGAAATAACCGCGACTGCCGCATACAAAATATGAAAGATATCACGCTGTGGGCGAGCACCGCCGATATACAGCAAAATTCCGACAATTGCCTCAGCAATCACAAGGCCTTCGCCAATCACCAAAGCGCCCCAAAAATCGCCAGTGATCGAACGCCCAGTAAAAAACAGAAAACAGCCCCAAATGCCAATAATGATCATAAAGAGCATAAAGGCAATTTGCAGCCGATCATGCAACAGATATAAGATGTTCATTGAAAGTCCTTTGCTAGGGGTGAGGGGCTAGGGATTAGGGGTCAGGGGCTAGCTAGCCTAGTTACTTAACACTTCAACACATTAGTATGCCTAATCCCTAATGCCTGATCCCTGACCCCTACGGCCTACCCTTCCAATTTGCGCCGCAATGCGGCGATTTCGCGTTCAACATCGGCCACATAATTATCGAGCCAACCAGGAGCTGACGCGCCTAATTGATTTTGGCGCATGCGCAAACGGCGTAATTCGCGCTCATGTTGGCGCAATTGTTCACTCAGCGAGGGGGCATATGGCTCAGGAATTGGCTCGGCCAGCGCTGAATCGGGCACTTCATCCAAATATTGCACCACCAACTCGCTGACCAAATCGCTGACTTCCATCGAACGGGCACGACAAAGCCGCTCTAAACGATCGCGTTGTTCAGCAGGTAAGACAACTCGACAAGGCAAGGTAAAGAAACCGTCGCTCATGATTCCTCCGTTGCGGATGGCCGCCAAACACTGATAAGGAGCAAGCTCCACCAGAGATATATCATATCACCGCCAAGCATGGTTTGGTCAAGCATGCCATGAATTACTAAATCTGCCAAAATTGCCAGCACAACCAAGCCCAAAGCCTGTTTGCTGCCCCACCAACGCCAAATCTGCCAACCAAGCATAGCCAAAACGACCAGCAAACCGAGCAAACCCAATTGTAACCAGACATCAAGCAGCAAATTATGCGGATGCGCCAAGGTCAAAAAGCGAATCTGCGGAATTCCATAGCGGCTTGGCTCAAGTTGGGCAAATTGATCAAGTCCAAACCCCAACACTGGCTGATCTTGCACCGCTCGCCAGGCTGAAGCCCAAATTTCTTGGCGAGCCGAGCCAGTGCCCTCGCCAAACCGCAACACACGGGCCAGCAAACTGGGCTGAATCAGAGCAAAGCCTGCTAAACCAACCCCAGCCAAACCACCAGCGCCAAGCAACAAACGCCAACGACGTTGCAGCAGCAAAATCAAAGCAGCAGCGCCAGCCACGCCCAGCCATGCCCCGCGAGTGAAGGTCAACAAGACACCGAAATTTAATGGTAAGCTAAGCAACCATGCCAATTGGCGTTGTTTGGCCGATTCGGCACACAAAGCCAAGGCCAAGCTGCCAGCCAAACCAGCGCCCAAATAAACGCCCAAGGCAGTCGAGCTTGGCAACAGACCGATCAAGCGCGGTACGCCAGTCGTGGCCCAAACGCCTTCGCCCAAAGCAAAACGCACCAAACCATCGCCAGCGACCCAAGCCGCCATGACGATATAGCTCCAGAGCATACTTTGGGGTTTAACCCGCTGAGTTGCCAATAAGATCAAGACCACACAAGCCCAAATCGCTGGCTCGATGATTGTGCGACGCAATTCGCGCAAGGCTGTCGCAGGCTCGACCAAGCCACTAGAGCCAAGGCTTAATCCAGCCGCCAGCACCAAACCTAAGGCGAAAACGCCAATCGGCCAATACCAACGAGCTTTGAACCAAGCAATACTAGGCCTTTGGCCGCCTCGCCAGCGCCAAACCACATGCAACAGCAAGCCAGCAATACTAATACCAAACAAGGTTTCGTTGAGCGGAAAGCTCAAGCTACCAACCAAGCGGGCACGATAATACAGCGGAATCGCAAGCAACGGCAGACAAGCGGCTAAACTTGGGCGTAAGCCAATGAAGCCAACTAATGCGAGCAGCCCAATTGCCGCCACAGGCCATGGCAAGCCAAACCATGCCGCCAACGCCACGCCTGCCGCCAACATCAGCCAATCTTTGGCTAATACATCACGTAAAACCCACCATAACAAGCCTGCCAAACTTAAGGCTAAAATGCTAGCCAAGGCCCAACGCCACCATGGCCGTGGATTGGTTTGGCTAGTGCTGGTTTGTTGCAAGGTTTGGGCATATTGGTCAAGCACCTGACGATAGGTTTGATCAAGCTCACGCAGTTGGCGTTGGCTATAACTGGATCGACCAACCTCAATCGCAGCTTGGGTCGCTTGTTCAAGCGTGCCATTGCTAATCGTAATTGCGCGGGTATGAAAATAGTTGCTGCTTGGGGCTAGCCAATCGCTGCGGGTTCCAAGTGGTGGTGGATACAGTTTAAGATGCTCGACGATTGGCCATGTAGCTGAACGCAATTGCTCGGCCAATGCGCCTAAATCGCGAGTTTGGCCCATCAAGGCCGTATCGTAGGCTTGCAAAGCATGGCGCTCATGCTCGGCTGCTAACGAGGCTTGGGCTAATAATTCAACATCAGCCGCCAATTCGCGCCGCGCTTGGGTTTGTTGCTCGGGGCTAAGTTGGGCCAATTGCACGCCACGACGCTCGAAATCGCCACGTTCGCCATCAAGCAGGCTAGCTGCAGCGACGGCAATTTGGCGTTGCTCAGCCTGTTGATCAAGCATGACAAGGCTCGCCTGCACCAAGGTTGCTGGCGCGTTGGCATTCGATAAAGCTGGCATTGGTAAAAATAATGCCCAACAGCTAAGGCCCAGTAAAAGCAAAGCCAACACTCGATCAAACTGGCGCGATTGAGCCATACATTATCTTTCCAAACTGCTATACCAGATCATGAGGTTGATATCCCACTTCAAGCAAGTTAACTATTGATGAATGTGGGAGTAAACATCCTGCACCCGAATCCTGCCCAGAGGGGTTACCAGCAACCACAAAGCAGGCTAGGATCAACCACGGTTCATCGTTGCTGAAGCTTAGGCATCACGAGACGGTGGCGCTTGTTGGGCCAACACGCTTGCAACATCGGGCGGTTGCCAATCGGCGGGTTTAAGCTGTTTACCATCGGCTCGGCGGGGGCCAGTGGTTTTGGCCAAATTTGCCCGATGCACTTCAGCAAACACCGGATTCAAATCAATGCCATAGGTTAGGCATAGGCCATAGGTAACATACAGTAAATCAGCGGCTTCTTGAGCAATAGCAACCAGATCTCCAGCGTTAACCGCCGCTTGGAGTTCGGTATATTCTTCCTGAAGTAATGTTTGGCGCAAAGCTTGCACAGCGAGAGATGGCAGTTGGGGGGTCTCTGGCAACTCCATTCCAATCGCCTCGTGAAATGCTCGCACCGCAGCGCTATGATCTGGCATCGTCAACCTCAAACCAATGAACCGCGTTTATCCTACCCGTGATCAGCGAATGCTGCAACTGATGGCCCTGTTTTTGCCGTCATAGTCGCATCACAATCCCTAGTTTCGGAGCCTTTTCGCATGACAATGTACTCACGCCAGATTGACGCGCAGACCCGTACTGCGCAATTCTCCTATGATCCACGTGGGATCTTATGGATCATCTCGCTCCCTGCAGCCCAAGAAACGCCTGCTGACGCGACTGAAAATGTAGCAGTCATGCAACGGCTCTTGGCGAATCGGCCAAATAGTGCAGTTATTCTCGATATGCGAGCCTTAGAAGCGATCGATCGTGAAGCTCGCCATATTTATACGAGCGGCGATACAAAATTCCCCACCCGAGCCTTAGCGATCGTGGTCGAATCGGCTACCAGCCGCATCACTGGCAATCTCTATATGACGATTAGCCGTGGGAGCGGTCGCCCAACCCGCATGTTTCAAACTCCCGCCGATGCTGAAATTTGGGCGGTTAATCAACTTAACTAATTAAAAAGTGTTAGGCGAGGGGATGCTAGCTAGCCTAGCATCCCCTTTAGTGGTTAAAGCGCCACTATTTGTCAATCATTACAAGGCTTCGTTTAGTGCTGTATGTTGGACACAGCGAAAGCCTGTGCCATTGCTAGGTTGATCATCAATTTGCTCGTTGCTAATGCGCCATGTGCTATGTAAAACGCCGGCCATGCTGGCGAACGAGCCACCTCGGCGGGTATGGCGAGCCGTCGGAATTAATGGCCCACGTGGGTTGATGGTATCTTTAGCGTGATAGGCGTGAGGATCATACCAATCGGCAGTCCATTCGGCAGCGTTACCAAGCAGATGTGCCACCCCATAAGCACTTTGACCCTCAGGCAGACTATCAACATTCATTAATGGTGGGCTGAGCTTGCCTTGGGTAAAATTCAGTTTAGCGGGCTGCCAATCGTTGCCCCAAGGAAAGCGCCAAAGCTGCTTACCACGGGCAGCGACCTCCCATTCGGCCTCAGTTGGTAAGCGTTTGCCCAACCAAATACAATAGGCTTGAGCTTCGCTGGGAGTTATTTGCACCACTGGTTTATCCAAATGTTCAGTAATGGCTGAATTTGGGCCATGAGGATGCCGCCAATTGGCTCCTTTGATTAATTCAAACCCGTTGCTATCGCTCCAGACATAGCCTGCACCTTGGGTTTCAGCTTGGGTTAAGAGGCTAGGATGGGCCTCGCTGTAGCGCAGAAAATCACGATTACTGACCTCAAAGCGATCGATGGCAAATGCATCAAGTTGAATTAAACGCTGTGGTTGTTCATCGGCAAACCATGAGCTATCGCAGCCAGTCTGATGCACTTGGCACAACCGCGTATATTCAGCAATATCGGCATCGCTACTGCCTTGCACATATTCGCCAGATGGAATTAAGGCCATGTTGCTTGGTGTATGGGTAGAGGCTGCCGTCGCTTGAAATAAGGAAACCATTGGCCAAGCAAGCAGGCTGATCAGCCCAACCAAGCCCAGCCATTGATAGAACTTGTTGGGAAAACGTGGCTTAACCGGAATACTTGGGGTTCGGGTTGGGAGGGTGGTGAGCGAATCTGGTGCATCAACTTGGGGATTGACAACCTGTTTGAGGGTACTTGGGGCTTGGTTGGGAATAATGCTTTGGACAACGTGGTTCAGCAATGCTTGATCAAGCTGCTGTTTGAAACCACTTTGCAGATAGCTCTCAAGCCACGTTGTCGTCAGTGGTTCAGGTGGAATAATACTAGTAGCACTGAGGATTGTGATGAGCCATGGTTGGGTTGCCCGACCTTCGGCCAGTACAATCCAAATTAATGCGGCTAAAGTTTTATCTTCGACCATCACTCGTTGACGGGAAGCATAGCGTAATGTACGTAGTGTATCAACCCCGATGCTCAAGCAATCGGCTATATGCGCTTCTGTACTTGGCATGGAGCCACTTCGTTGACTTTGGACTAACTTTAACCCATCCCCGACTGCCCGACAAAACTGCTGACGATTGGTAATATCAGCCATTGTGCTACCTCCATTAAGCACGATCAAACACTGCTAGCTTACCTCATATCTATACCATTTTGAATCCTCTTCTGTAATGTTTTAGAGAAGTCTGTAGCTCCTCTACAGGATTCTCTGTACTTTATTAGAGACTATTTGCTCAATCTTCTTCAACTACCCTCCAGTGCCTTCCATTTACTAAACTGCTAGGCTAGAAGTATCTATTCCTGGCATCGAAAGGAGGTATTGATTGATGACATGTTTGGTGGGGCTGTTGCTGCTTTTGGGGCTGGCAAGCATCCTGGTGCTGATTGCGCTACCCAATGGTCGGCGCTTGGAAATGTTGCAATGGTCGGTACGTGGGTGTTTGGTTGTCGTGGTCAGTTTGCTGGGCCTGAGTTGTTTTCTTGGCAGCCTGTTGCTGTTGTTGAGGGCACGATGAAGATTTGGCTGCAAATTGATGCCACTCCCGGTAATTTAGCTGGGCGGGCTGGCTTAGGCTTGGTCATTCGCCAAAACGATGGGGCGATTTTGCGCTGGGCAATGCAGCAAGCTCGTGCCGACACCAATAACATAGCGGAATATCAAGCTTTAGTTCATGGGTTGCGTTTGGTGCAACGCTATTACCCCCAAGCCCATGTCATTTGCCTGACCGATAGTTTGTTGATTGTTGATCATCTGGCTGGACGGTGTGCTGTGCGCACGCCGCACTTACACCCGTTGCATAGCCAAGCTTGCCAATTAATCAGTCGTTGTGTGAGTTTTCGCGTCGTGCATATTCGGCGAGCCTACAATCGCCTCGCCGATGCCCTCGCTTGGGAGGCACTCAGCGGAACCAAGGCCTTGGTGCAATGGGTCAATACAACACAGGAGCATCTGCATGAGTAGTTTGGAACAGCATGTTGATACCTTACTTGAGGATGGCGCGGCATTATTAAATGGCAACCCGAGCCAAAAACTCATCCAACAATTAACGTTTAATGGGTTAGCCACTCCGCCACAACTAATTGCTCGTCGATTTTTGGGTAAGTTGGTTGATGTTTTAGTACCGCCAGCTTTTACGGCGATTCTGAGTGGTCCGCAAGGGTTGCGGCGTTGCCTAACCAGCGGTAGCTACAATCTTTGGGATATTCCGCGTGGGCCAGTAATGGTGCAATGGGTTTCGATGAGCCGCATGCGCCGCGAAATTGGGCCAATCGAAGGTTGGAGCGCCGATAAATGGCGTGTTCGCTTTACGGTCGTCGTCGATTTCGAGGTCTGCGATCCCTCTCTGATTGCGACTCATCAAGCCCCACTCATCGTGCTCGAAGATGTGGTGCGGAGCGCTGCAATGCAGCAATTCGAGCGCATGAGCCACGAAGCGTTGACGGGCTATGATCCCGAGATTGGCGGGATTGATCGGCCTGCCTTGCGCATGTTTGAGCAATTGAGCCAAGAACCAGCTTTGGCTGGCCTGACCCTGATTCGCTTGCAGATTCTTGATCGAGCTGGCGATCTGCGACGCATTGAGGCGGCAACCGAAACTGCCGTTGCCATTGCCCAGCTTGAGGAAGCAACCCGTTTGCAACGTGCCGAA
Source organism: Herpetosiphon gulosus (assembly GCF_039545135.1). Lineage (NCBI taxonomy): Bacteria > Bacillati > Chloroflexota > Chloroflexia > Herpetosiphonales > Herpetosiphonaceae > Herpetosiphon > Herpetosiphon gulosus. Next base: position 353,303 of record NZ_BAABRU010000006.1, read on the forward strand.
GATCAAGCAGCCTTATTGACGATTGATGGGCAGGTGCTGCGCCAATCGGCGGAAGCAGCCTTGCGCATGGCCGCGACAATTGATGAAGGCCGCGAACAGCTTGCCCGCCATGATATTGCCGCCCAACGCCATGCGCTCGATGCCCAATTGCATGTGCTCGAAGCTAATATGCGGGCACAGGTGGCCGAAATTGCCCGCGAGGAGCAAGCTTGGCAACATGAGCAACAACGCCTGATGCTGGAATGGCAAAGCCAAATTCAAGCCCAACAAAACGAGCAAACCCACGATCAGCAATATCAAATGTTGGATCTTCAACATCGGTTTGAGGCCTTGCATGCTGAACGCGCTCATGAAGTTGAAGAACGTCGCCACCAACGCGAGCGTGAGTTGCGAGCCATGCAACAGCGCCACGAACAGGTATTAATCAATCAGCGTGAACGGCTCGAACATTGGCGTTCACAGCATGAACGATCACTCCAACTAAACCAACAGCAACATCAAGAGCAATTGGCCTTGATTCAGGGCACAACCACGATTGCTAGCCAAGCAGCTGGCTATATGGCTCAATTTGGGATGCCAAGCCGTCGCATCGGCAGCAACGATTTGGCCCATGATCCAACCTTAATTGCTGGTGAGGGCTTGCGCAGTTTGCGTATGCTCCAAGAGCAATTACAACCCCAAATCACTGAGCAAGCCGCCCCAAGCGAGGCCAGCGATGCTAGCCATTGATTGCCAAGCAACCCGCTTGAATCTGCCAGCGCTTTGGACTCCTGCCCATGGCTTGTTGTTTGAGCAACGGGCAGTCTCTGTGGCACGCTGGGTGTTGCCAATTCAGGCCTTGCCGCCGACCAACGGACTGCCACGCTGCATTCATCAACAATGGTTGCGCTGGTTGGCAGGCTGGCATGGCTTGCCCGATGCCGCTAACACCCGTTTGCAATTGCGAATTTGGCGACATGCCCATGGGTTGAGTTTGAGCTATGTGGGCATGGTTTGGCATGAACAGGCCAGTATTGCCATGCAGATTGCCCAAACTGCTGCCCGTTGGATGCATGCGTTATTGCCAACCGGCTATGCCTGCCAAGTGATCGAGCAGCATGAGCAATTAATTGACCAGTTGCAGGATCAATGGCTGCGCAGTTTGCCCTATCAAGCCTTTGTGCGCTTGCAACATCAGGCTATCGTGGCTCAACCTTTCGTTTCGGCCTACCCGAGCCATGCCTGGCAAGCCAGTTTGCGAGCCTTGTGGGCCAGCGCTAGCCCCAGCCTGATCTGCCTCACTGTTCAGCCAACCCAACTCTACCCCGAGGAACGAGCCGAACTTCAGCGCCAGTCTGACCAACCAGCAGCCCAACTGGCCCAACGCTGGCAGCATTGTTGGCAGCGGAGCTTGTTGGTTTGTAGTACAGATCCGTTGTTGCTGGTGGCAGGGTTGCAAGCCGACCACGCACCGAGCTCACAACAACAATTACTTGATATTTGTTTGCCGCAGGCCGAAGAGCATGCTGCTGCTTTGGCCGAGGTTTGCTGGGGCAATTGTGAGCCATGGGCCACAACTGATTGGGCTTATCAACGTTTGGCTCAATTGATTGCCAACGAACAACTGATGACCTGGCTCAGCTTGCCCGATTTAAGCCCCAACGAACGCCAAACCTATCAAATTTCCAGCACGAACCCTATGGAGGAAGCCTATGCAGCCACGTTATGAATCGGCCATGTTGGCCGAAATTGCCAGCGTCGATAATTTAACCCGCGCTTGGAGCCATGTGCGGCGTAATATTCGCATTTCGCAACGCGGGCGTTCGCATGGCCCCGATGCAGTAACAATTTTAGATTTTGAGGCCGCTTGGGTTGAGCATATGCAACAGTTGGCGATGGAATTGCAAAGCCAAATTTATCGGCCTTTGCCACCACGGCGGCTTTTTTTGGATAAACGTGATGGTGGTAAACGCAGCATTGCGATTCTGGCCGTGCGCGACCGGATTGCCCAACGGGCGGTGTTGCAAATTCTTGAGCCAGAAATCGAGCCAACCTTTTTGGATTGTTCCTATGGTTTTCGGCCTTACGTTGGTGTGCCGCATGCGCTCACCCGAATCGAACGCTACCGCCAGCAGGGGTTGCAATGGGTTGCCCACGCCGATATTAGCGATTGTTTTGGCACAATCGATCATCAAATTTTGCTCAGTCAATTGCATCAACGGATTAGCGATCGCGCCGTCGTCGAATTAATTAGCCAGTGGCTGAGCGTTGGCGTGATGGAGGATGCTGCAACCACCGAGGCCAGTAATTGGTGGGATGACGGCGAAGATCTGCTTGAACGCTTGGCAAAACATGGCGAAGATTTGCTCTGGCCAAATCAGGTGGGCTACCCCCAAGCTAGCTCGACCTATGATCCACAGACCCTAGATTTTGAAGCCAGCCGCACTGATAGTTTGCGCAAACGGGCTTTGCAAGGCCTCGCTAGCAACGCCGCCTTGTGGGGCATAACCCATAGCAAACGGGTTATTAGTGGCTTGCGTAGTTTGGCTCCGTTATTAAAACAAGTGCCTGGTGGCGGCCTGACATGGGGTGCTGCCGGAATCGCAACCTTAGCCTTGATTCCGCTGAGCCAACGTTTGTTGCGCCAGCGTGAACGCGGCACGCTCCAAGGTGGGGCAATTTCACCGATGCTCGCCAATATCTACCTCGATTCCTTTGATCGGGCGATGACTGAGCGTGGCCATATTTTGGTGCGCTTTGCTGATGATTTTGTGCTGCTCGGGGCGCATCAAGCAGCGGTTGAGCAAGCCCTTGCCGATGCAACCAATGTGCTCAAACGCCTACGCCTCGCCACCAAAGAGAGTAAAACCGGCGTGCAGCATTTCAACGATGGTCTGACTTTCCTTGGGCATCGCTTCGCCGTTCAACCCCAAGCTGAAGCCGAACGTTGGTCAAGCTTCGAAGCTGCTGAGCGGGCGATTAAAGAGCGATTACGCAAACCTCGTAAATAAGCCAATTAAGGAGTGTGATGATGAACCTGTATCTTGTGCCACTGGCCGATATTGAAGCCAGCGTTGAAGCTGAATTGATGCCTGCCCGTTTAGCCGAATTAGCCGCGATTCCAAACCTAACCCTGGAGGTAATCGCTGCCTTGCCCAACCCGATTGTGCTTGATCGCCGCCCCCATGACAAGCTGGAAATTATGAATGGCCGTCATCGAATTTATTATGCCCGCCAAGCCAATTTGGTTGCTGTGCCCGCTCAATGCTTGTGGTTGCCGACGGATGATCTGCGGCTACCAGATTACCCACGCTATCAACCGCCAACCGAGATCGAACCAGCAAGTGAGCAAGTTGCGCCAATGATGAGTGCGCCAACGATTCCAATCAATCAGCCTAGCGCCGCTGAGCCTGATGCGGCAACCTCGCATGGTTTACCTGTACGCCCGAGTATTCCACGACATTGGCTAATTGGTGGCTTGGTAGGCACTGGTTTGTTGATCTTGGTTATTTGGTGGCTCCAGCAGGGGCGCTATCCTTCCAGTGCCCAAGCGCGGGCAATGCTCGATGAATATCATTTGGTGCGCAAAGGCATCGTACAGGTCGAAGATTTTAGCATCGTTGAGGCGGTTGGACTGGAGCGCTTTGGCACGGAATATTATCTGGTCACCTTTGAGGCCGATTTTGTCTATCAACAGGCGACTGGCGTTGGCTTTCTCGATTATGGCAACGAGGTTGGCGATGTTGAACATGTCGAGGGTGAGATTTATTTTGAGCAAACCAGCGATGGTTGGAAAGGCAAAACTGGCTCGATCAATCGCACTGACTATTAAAAGGACCATCAGTTATGCCAACTCTCTATTTAAATGAGCAAGGCACTCGCTTGGGCAAAAAAGATGAGCGTTTGATCATCCTGCGTGGCCAAGAGCTGATCAACGATATTCCAGTGATCAAAGTTGATCGGGTGATTGTGATGGGCCAAGGGGTGCAGGTATCGCATGCAGCAATTGTGTTTCTGGCTCAACGTGGAATTCCCTTAATTTTCACTTCTCAATCAGGCGGCTCACAGAAGGCCATGGTTTCGGCGGGCTTGGGCAATAATGCCGCCTTGCGCCTCGCCCAATGCCGAATTGTCGATAACCCAAATTTAGCGGTTCCCTTGGTGCAGGCGATTGTGGTGGGCAAAGTTGCCAATCAAATTCAGCTCCTAGAGCGTTATGGCAGCAATTGGGGTGGTATGGGGGTGCGTGCCAAGCAAACCATGCAGCATGTCATTCAACAAACGCAACGCATGCCCGATATTGACCAATTGCGTGGCCTCGAAGGAGCTGGGGCAGCGGCCTATTGGGGCGCATGGAGCGCTGTTTTCAAAACTGCCTGGGGTTTTGCGGGCCGCGCTTATCGCCCAACCCCCGATCCGTTGAATGCCCTGTTGAGTTTTGGCTACACGCTGCTACTCAACGATTTGATGACGGCGGTGCAATCGCTGAGCTTCGACCCCTACTTAGGAATCTTTCACACGGTGCAATTTGGGCGACCCTCGTTGGCGCTCGATCTCGAAGAGGAATTTCGGCCCTGTATCGTTGATCGGATGGTGTTGGATGTGCTTGATGCTGGCTTGTTGCAAATCAGCGATTTCAGCCGCACTGAAAAAGGCTTTTTGCTCAACGATCGTGCCCGTAAAACCTTTATTCAAGCCTATGAACAACGTATGCAAACCCCGATTCGCTATCCCGCTACTGGCAATAACGAACCACTACGGCGGGTACTTTTGCTGCAAACTCAGCATTTAGCCCGGGTTTTGCAAGGCGAAGAGCCTCGCTATCAGCCCTACTATTGGAGTGATTGAGCATATCGTTAACACCCCTAACCCCCGACCCCTCGCCCACTGCGGCGGGCGAGGGGAGCTAGCAATCCAAGGGTGGTTTCCACTGCGAACCACCAATGCTCTGGTTCATCGGTGGATGCCTGTTCACCACCACATGTCCTTGAGGGGGTGCAGGGGGATTAAAGCCCCTTGCGTCTCCCGCCTTGAGGCAGGACGGAAGGGTGGTGATCAATGGATTATTAAAAACCTCCCATTAAAAGGCGAGGGCTAAGGGGTGAGGGATCGCACTGAACCAAAATCAACTATCCAAATTACCGTTGAACAATATAACTAAGTTATCGTGATCAGCACGAGGATCAACTATGTTCATCTTAATTAGTTACGATATTCCCCACGATAAACGACGGAGCAAAATCGCCAAAACCCTTGAGAATTTTGGCAAGCGCGTGCAATATAGCGTGTTTGAATGCCAACTGACCGATAGCCAATTGGCTGATGTGCGTAACCGTCTGACCGCGCTGGTTGTGCCCAACGAAGATAGCATCCGCTTTTATTCGTTGCCCAAGGATGCAGTGACCGCGATTTTAATTCTTGGGCATGGGGTTGTAACCCAAGACCCAATCTTCTATTGGACTGATTAGCTCGAATTAATCTCGATTGCCAAGATCCGATCAAAGCGAAAAGCCCGCTCTTGCTGACGTAACTCACACCAGCCGCGAATCCCTGTGCTAGTCAGCTCGAGCGGGCGAATCGTGCGGGTCGTGATCCGATGTTCGGCTGGGGTGTAATAGCGCACGGTTAGGGTTTGCTGGTGATTGAGCGCTTGGCGACATGCTTGGCGCGTCTGTTCGACCGTCAGTTGCGCTTGAGGTTGTTGCCCAATTGCCAGCGCTTGGCTGCTAGCCAGTGGGTCTGGCGCAACACTTAATTGGAGACATTCCCAATCTTCGTCAAGCATACAACGTTGCTCAAACGATAGCTCAGCAATTAACTGCTGGGCCTGCTGATTGAAGTCAAGTCTATGGCTGGGCAGGTGTTGAGCAGCAATCCGCAACGCCAATATCTGCATGCTTATATGATTATCGAGCCTTGGCGCAGGTGTGGCATTCAGGCCCAAAACCTTGGCTACAGCATGCTCCGCCCCATGGCAAACCACCCGTTGCGCTTGATTAAAGCCAGGTTGTAAATAGGCTTGAATTTGCCAATTGGCTTGGGCGCTTGCCAAGGCTTCGGGGCTACCTTCAAGTAGCGTGATCTGGCGTAAGCGCGGTTGATGCTGAAGTTTTTCGATCAATGCCTGCAAGAGGGCCGGACGCTCGGCATACCACTGATCAATCGGTTGCCAAAAACTGCTGAGATCAAGCCCGTTGGCGAGCGCAGCGGCGACTGATGCTTGAGTAATTCGCCAACCATGGCTGGTTGCCAGCCCCCAACTTGCCCCCCACACCTGTAAGGCTGCTGGTAGCTCGGCACTTTTTGGCAAGAGCAAGCCATCGAATGCAGGCGCTTGCGCAATTAATGATTGCCAACCATGCCAAAATAGCCAGCCCTTGGCTAAGCTCACCACCCCCGCTGGTTGCAAGATACTCCGCAACCACCGATGCAAGAGGCGAATCTGCTGATCTGCTGCCAGCCCATTCCAAGCTGGATGATCGTGGAGCAATGCAGCCACATCCATGCTCCGTCGTTGCGCTTGGGTCTGCATCAAGCGCTCCAAATCGGCGAATAATGCTGCCCAATCGGGGCTTCGCCACGCTACCAAGCCACTTGCAGGCGGGTTACATGTGATCAGCTGCTGTTGTAACAAGCGTTGTTGTTCATCGATTGGGCTATGCAGCCAAACCCGACCACGCGGCGTAATTCGCCATTGTTCAAGTCGATAGGCCAGCCAGCCCGCTGCGTGCGCTACATGTAAGGCCAACCCAGCTGCATGGCGCGGTTGGGGAGTGTTGGCACAGGCAGCAACCAATGCAACCACGGTTTGAAACAAGGCTTGAAAGCTTGTAGCAACAGGAGTTGGTGGCAAGGCGGGAGTGCGGCGCAACCAACGACTGGTATCATTAATTAATACCACCTTGCGGCCCATGGTCGTGCGAATTGGCAATACCAAGCCCAAAACCGCCAAACGTTGGCCCGACGATAGCTGCTCAAGTGCGGGCCATGGAGCCTGCCAGCGCCAGAGATCAAGCTCCTGCGGCGTTGGCAACGGCTGCTCTCCCCGCCACCAAGCCTGCAACAATGCGCGATCAGCCGCAGTTAATGAACGCCGCACAAGCTGGCGATAGGGTGCAGCCTGCCAATGCTGCTCAATGGTGCTAGCTAAGTTGCGGCGGGTTTGCGAACCTTGGCGTTTACAAACGGTATAATGGGCCAATGTGCGCAAGGTTCGAATGGCCACCGTATGCAAGGCCGTGGTGGCATTTGGCTTGACAGCGCTGCTAGAATAGGCCATAGTGAATCCTTCAGATGGGCCGCAATCAATGAATAATGTTGATTTAGTTTACCATAATTTTTTGAATTGTCGCGTGCGCCAAATAGCTGGCATGGGCAGCAGCTTGCAGCCTACTGCTGGCCTAGCCTGCTGTCAAAAAGTGGACACAGAGGTATTTCAATCAACGCCCCGAGGACGAGGGGATTAAAACATTATTTCGCGGAGTTCACCGCGGACAAAGATCTTAACATTTCAATCAACGCCCCGAGGACGAGGGGATTAAAACGTAGCGCCCCAAAAGATAGTCAAAAGAACAAGGGTGTATTTCAATCAACGCCCCGAGGACGAGGGGATTAAAACGCTGCCACCGCGCACAAAGGCAGTGGCAAAAGAGCTCATTTCAATCAACGCCCCGAGGACGAGGGGATTAAAACACAATTTGGCCGTTTTTGAATGGATCAGTCATCACATTATTTCAATCAACGCCCCGAGGACGAGGGGATTAAAACCTGGTCCATGAGAATGTTTACTTATCTTTCCCTTTTTATTTCAATCAACGCCCCGAGGACGAGGGGATTAAAACGTCGACCTCCAAGTTGGCAAAATTCAGGCTTTGGCCTGGATTTCAATCAACGCCCCGAGGACGAGGGGATTAAAACGCGATGAAGCCTCTTTGGTTTATTCTCAGACATTCCAATTTCAATCAACGCCCCGAGGACGAGGGGATTAAAACCTGAATACAGGTTGTCACTTCGCTTACAATTGCATACTATTTCAATCAACGCCCCGAGGACGAGGGGATTAAAACCTGAGCCGCGAGATAAAGGGTTTTCAATCAGTACAGGAATTTCAATCAACGCCCCGAGGACGAGGGGATTAAAACTAGTATCATATTATTCTGCAGAAGTTTCTTGGACAATATTTCAATCAACGCCCCGAGGACGAGGGGATTAAAACTCATTTTCATGACCCTTTCACTAATTCTCTCCAGAATTTCAATCAACGCCCCGAGGACGAGGGGATTAAAACCATGATAACGTCGGCGGTCGGTAGGTGACATATATTTCAATCAACGCCCCGAGGACGAGGGGATTAAAACGAACATTGTCCGTCTCCTTTTTGTATAGGCGCATACCCGATTTCAATCAACGCCCCGAGGACGAGGGGATTAAAACCAAGCTGGGCCTCGAAGTACTTGCGTACGCCGAGGATTTCAATCAACGCCCCGAGGACGAGGGGATTAAAACCCTTTCAATTCAGGACTAGCGCCGATTCCAACGGACATAATTTCAATCAACGCCCCGAGGACGAGGGGATTAAAACCTCGTAGTTGTCTTACCATCTCAGGTAAGGTGTTCTATTTCAATCAACGCCCCGAGGACGAGGGGATTAAAACACAGCCGCCTAGCGGGTCGTGAGAGGCAAGTACACGGGGTATTTCAATCAACGCCCCGAGGACGAGGGGATTAAAACCCACAGTCTCACAGGGAATTTTGCTTACCCTTGCGCTTCTATTTCAATCAACGCCCCGAGGACGAGGGGATTAAAACTTGAGGGTAACCTCGGACAGCGCCATCGGCCCAGCCGGCCATTTCAATCAACGCCCCGAGGACGAGGGGATTAAAACGCTGCAGTTTGCCAGCTCGTCGCCCACAAGGGGTCGAGGGATTTCAATCAACGCCCCGAGGACGAGGGGATTAAAACAAATTCCGGCTCGAAATGTGCTTGAGCATATGGGACTATTTCAATCAACGCCCCGAGGACGAGGGGATTAAAACTTTCTCATCTGGTTTAGCAGGAATATTACTCCCATTAATTTCAATCAACGCCCCGAGGACGAGGGGATTAAAACGCAGACGCATCTGGTCAGGTGTTAGCTGAATGCAGCTTATTTCAATCAACGCCCCGAGGACGAGGGGATTAAAACTTGCGCAGGCTTTCGCACTCAGCGATCTGGTCCAGCATTTCAATCAACGCCCCGAGGACGAGGGGATTAAAACCCGGTGGGCAAGCTGCAATAGCTGGGGATCGGGTTGATTTCAATCAACGCCCCGAGGACGAGGGGATTAAAACCTCGTGGCGGTGGCCGACGCGGTTGGCGTGTTGGTATTTCAATCAACGCCCCGAGGACGAGGGGATTAAAACCTTATATTCTCTCCTTTGGAGAAAACAGACATCCACATTTCAATCAACGCCCCGAGGACGAGGGGATTAAAACGATGTTGATGATCGCAGTGTGCTTGGCGGTCCAATTGATTTCAATCAACGCCCCGAGGACGAGGGGATTAAAACGGGTTCAGATTATAAAAGATGTTGTAAACGTCATCTCATTTCAATCAACGCCCCGAGGACGAGGGGATTAAAACCTACTTGAGCTTGATCGAATTTCTTGTCGAAGATTAGAATTTCAATCAACGCCCCGAGGACGAGGGGATTAAAACTGGAACTTGTCCATGTCATACACCGGATGAAACTCGATTTCAATCAACGCCCCGAGGACGAGGGGATTAAAACCTGAGAAGCTACAAATCGATTCCTTCTCCTACCTCTCCATTTCAATCAACGCCCCGAGGACGAGGGGATTAAAACTTCCACTCCCTTTGCAACAGTTTGCGAAGCATCAAGCGAATTTCAATCAACGCCCCGAGGACGAGGGGATTAAAACAGATGCCGCTTATCGCCGCAGCGATTTCCGGGTATTTCAATCAACGCCCCGAGGACGAGGGGATTAAAACCTCACCCGTGATGGGGTCGGCGTAGCGCTTGGTATCGAATTTCAATCAACGCCCCGAGGACGAGGGGATTAAAACCCCTTTGGCAATGTTGGGACAGCCTTGCAGGCCCATATATTTCAATCAACGCCCCGAGGACGAGGGGATGTCACTTTCCGCCCTATACTACACAAAAATCGTTAGCAATCGCGCTCAATAATCGTCGGCAATCGTGCCCAATGTGGCCGATCGTCGGCAATACTGCTCATCTGACGTGCATTGCACCCCCATGT